>DFWY01000001.1:24309-64844 GCA_002381615.1 Polaromonas sp. UBA4122
GGGGCAGACACGTTGGCCGATACCACCTGCCAGTCGGTAACAAACTGGCCGGAAAAACGGCCACGCGAAAACTGCAGCGCCAGCGTGTCGCCGGGCCTGATTTGCGCGGCCTGCGGATCGTCGATCAGCAGACGGTGCGGCGCGTCCAGACCAGGCACCTGCAGGACCAGCTCGGTGCCACCCACGCCACGCAGACTGGGCGGCTTGAACTGGCTGGCCAGCACCCGCGCCGTGACAGACGCCGGATTTGACACTGCCCCCGGCGCTGCGGCGGCGTGCAGAAACAAACCCCGCTCATTCAGGTGCCGCTGCAGCAGCGCAGCACTGCCGGCCAGCCAGAGCAGCACCCAGACCACGCCGACCAAGGGCATGGCGCGGCGCCAGCCCAGACGGCGCAGCAGCAGGCCAGACAGGACCAGCAGCACCAGCGCCGCGGCCACAGGCCAGAGCAGGTCCAGCGGGCCATCCGGTGTGGATACCGGCAACAGCGGCAGGGCTGGCGTTCCGGGCTGGCGATCATTCAGCCGTTCGAGCACCCAGCGCAGGCCCACCAGGACGGCGGGCGGCGCAAACAGCAGCCAAGCCGTCTGCAGCGATGTCCAACAGGCCAGCAAGCCGGTCGGCGGGGCGATGCGGACGGCCGGGCTGGTCATGGGGAGTTCAAGGTAAGCGGGCCGAAGGCGACGTGGCTGCGCTGGCAGCTCAGGCCGCCAGACGCGACAGGTCGGCCACGCGGTTCATCGCGTGGTGCAGGCTTTTCAGCAGCCCCTGGCGGTTCAGGCGCAAATCCAGCTCTTCGGCATTGACCATGACGCCATCGAAGAAGGCATCGACCGGTGCGCGCAAGGCCGCCAGGGTTTGCAGCGAGGCGGTGTAGTCACCAGCGTCGAACTGCGCGTCAGCCTTCGGGGCGAGTTCTTTCATCGCGGCATACAAGGCGATTTCAGCGGGCTCCTGGAGCAGCACTTCGCTGACATGGGGGTCGACATCCTGCGCTTTCTTGAGGATGTTGGCGATGCGTTTGTTGGCGGCGGCCAGTGCCGGTGCTTCGGGCAGCGCTGCGAAAACGCGCACGGCGGCCAGGCGCTTGGTGACATCACCCAAACGCTGCGGACGCAAGGCCAGCACGGCGTCGACTTCCTGGGCGCTGTAGCCCTGCTCGCGCAGGCTGCCAGCGAGGCGGTCGTAGATGAAACCAGATAAATTCACGACCGTTGCATCGTCGAAAACACGTCGCAAGAACCCAGATGCGTGGACAGAAATCCCGCCTGCTCGCTGTTTCTCTGCAATCTCCTTGTCCTGCTGACGATCCCAATAGTTTCGCTGTATCTGCTCGTCATTCAACACATCAAACGCAATGGTCAATAGCTGCTCAAGGTTGAGCGGCAGGTCCTTTTCGGTCAACATTCGAATGACGCCCAGCGCATGGCGGCGCAACGCGAACGGATCCTTGTCGCCAGTAGGCAAATTGCCGATGCCGAACATGCCGACCAACGTTTCCAACTTGTCGGCCAGCGCGACCACCAAGCCGGTCGTGTTGCGCGGCAGCTCATCGCCGGCAAAGCGTGGCTTGTAGTGGTCTTCAATGGCGACGGCTCGGTCTTCACCTAAACCGTCGTGACGGGCGTAATAGCCGCCCATGATGCCTTGGAGCTCCGGGAACTCGCCCACCATGTCGGTCAGCAAGTCGGCCTTGGCCAGACGCGCCGCCGTATCGGCCGCCTTGGCGAGCGTGTCGCCACCCAATTGCTGGCCGATGGCAATGGCAATGGCACGCACACGCTCCACGCGCTCGCCCTGGGTACCCAGCTTGTTGTGATAAACCACTTTATCCAGGCCGTCCACGCGCGATGCCAGCGTCTTCTTCCGATCCTGGTCGAAGAAAAACTTGGCATCAGCCAGGCGTGGGCGCACCACGCGTTCGTTGCCGCCAATCACCGCGCTGGCATCGGCAGGGCTGATGTTGCTGACCACGAGGAACTTGTTGGAGAGCTTTCCCGCCGCATCCAGCAGCGGGAAATATTTCTGGTTGGCCTTCATCGTGAGGATGAGGCATTCCTGCGGCACGTCGAGGAACTGCGCCTCGAACTCGCAGACCAGCACGTTCGGGCGTTCGACCAGGCCAGTCACTTCACTCAGCAGGTCTTCGTCCATCAACACCTGATAACTTGGCCCAAGCTTCTCGGCGGCCCGGGCTAGTTGCAAAACGATCTCGACGCGGCGCTGGTCGAACCCGGCAATCACCGCGCCATCCCGCATGAGCGTGGCGGCATAGCTGTCGGCATCCGCAATCACCACGGGCGAAACCTTCGCTTCAAAACGGTGACCTTGTGTCGTGTTCCCGGCCGTGAGCCCCAGCACTTTGACTGGCACCACGGTGCTGCCGTGCAGCGCCACCAGGCCGTGCGCGGGGCGCACGAAGTTCACGCTGCTCCAGCCGGGCAGCGCGCAATCGGTCTCAAGCTGGTAGCTCATGACCTTGGGGATGGGCAGCTTGGCAATGGCTTCTTCCAGCGCCTTTTGCAGCCCGGTGTCGAGCGTGGCACCCGTGGCCAGGCTGTCGTAGAACAGCGCTTCAGCCTTGCCATCGGGCGCACGCTTGAGCGCGGCCACGGCGGCTGCCGGGTCGGATACGTCGGCGCCCAGCGCCTGCAGCTTCTTGATCAGTGCAGGCGTGGCCTTGCCCGAAGCGTCTAGCCCCACGGACACCGGCATGAGCTTTTGCTGCACGGCCTTGTCGGCGGCCTTGAGCCAGACGTGGCTGATGTGCGCGGCCAGGCGGCGCGGCGAGGCATAGGCCGTCACCACCGATTCGGCGGTGGCCAGGCCCTGGGCCTTGAGCTGCTCGGCCAGCACACCGGCGAACGCGTCGCCGAGCTTCTTGAGCGCCTTGGGCGGCAGCTCTTCCACAAACAGTTCAACCAGAAGGTTTTTCGTCGTCATGTTCAGGCGCCCTTCTTCGTGATCTTCGTCATTTGCTCGACCCACTCGCGTGGCGCCAGGGGAAAGCCCAGGCGCTCGCGACTCTCGTAATAGCTTTGTGCCACGGCACGCGCCAGGTTGCGGATGCGGCCAATGTAGGCGGCGCGCTCGGTCACGCTGATGGCGCCGCGCGCGTCCAGCAAATTGAAGCTGTGCGCGGCTTTCAGCACCTGCTCGTAAGCCGGCAGCGCGAGCTGCTGCTCAATCAGGTGGCTGGCCTGCTTTTCATGCGCGGTGAAAGCCGTGAACAGGAAGTCGGCGTCGCTGTGCTCAAAGTTGTAACTTGATTGCTCTTTTTCATTTTGCAGATAGACGTCGCCATAGCTCAGGCCTTCGGTCCACGTCAGGTTGTAGACGTTGTCCACGCCCTGCAGATACATGGCCAGGCGCTCCAGGCCGTAGGTGATTTCGCCGGTGGCAGGCTTGCAGTCGATGCCGCCAACCTGCTGGAAATAGGTGAACTGCGTCACTTCCATGCCGTTGAGCCAGACTTCCCAGCCCAGCCCCCAGGCGCCGAGGGTGGGATTCTCCCAGTCGTCCTCGACAAAGCGGATGTCGTTTTTCTTCAGATCAAAACCCAGCGCTTCGAGCGAGCCGAGGTAGAGCTCCAGAATATTGGCCGGTGCCGGCTTGAGCACGACCTGGTACTGGTAGTAGTGCTGCAGCCGGTTGGGGTTCTCGCCATAGCGGCCGTCTTTCGGGCGGCGGCTCGGCTGCACGTAGGCGGCCTTCCAGGGCTCGGGGCCGAGCGCTCTTAAAAACGTAGCAGTGTGCGATGTACCGGCACCGACTTCCATGTCATAGGGCTGCAGCAGGGCGCAGCCTTGCTCGGCCCAATAGGACTGCAGCTTCAGGATAATTTGCTGGAAAGTAAGCATAGGAATGGGTTGTAACAAAAGCGCAATGCTGATTTGCGGGGTTTCAGCGCCGGGGGGCAGCGACACCTCGGGCGACATCGCTAAGCATTCATTTTACGCGGCGATAACTGCAGGCCCAGGCTCTTTAGCGGCGCCGAAAAACCAGCGCCAGCCCCGCCACGGCCAGGCCCAGCGCCCATAGCGGCCACAGCCCATAGCGCGACACCCACCAGGCGTAGGGCGTGATGCCGCTGCGGCCCTCTACCTCACCGACCAGCGCACCGCGCGTGTAGCGCGGCAAGGAGTGCGTCACCTGGCCGCGGTGGTCAATGATGACGGTGGCGCCTGTGTTGGTGGCGCGAATCATGGGTCGGTCAAATTCCAGCGCCCGCATGCGCGAGATCTGCAGATGCTGGTCAATCGCGATGGTGTTGCCAAACCAGGCAATGTTGCTGAGGTTGACAAAGATCGTTGGCGCCAGCGCTGCATCCGTAAAGCGGGCACCCAGTTCTTCGCCAAACAGGTCTTCGTAGCAGATGTTGGGCGCCAGCCGCTGGCCCTTCCAGTCAAATGACGCTTGCCCCACCGCGCCGCGGTTGAAGTCTCCCAGCGGTATCTGCATCCGCTCGGTAAACCATCTGAAACCAGTCGGAATGAACTCGCCAAACGGCACCAGATGATTTTTGTCATAGCCGTAGGGTCTGGGCGGCTCAAGCAGGTTGGGCTCATTGGGTTTTAAACCGATCACCGAGTTGGTGTAACCCGCCTGGAAACTGCCCAGCGGCAGGCCAATCAGTGCGGCCTGCTGCCCGGTGGCAAAGCGGGACTGCAGCGCCTGCCAGTAGTCCTTGGGCAATTGCTGCGGCAGCAGGGGAATGGCGGTTTCGGGCGCGACCACCAACTGGGTTTTAGCGTCACGCAGTTGTTCACCATACCAGCGCAGCGCCGTAGCCACACCCGTGCCACTCTGGAATTTTTCGTCTTGGGGAATGTTGCCTTGCAGCAGGGTGACCGACAGGGCCTCGGACGGTGCCGGAGTGTCTTCGATGTGAACGGTGTTCAGCACCGGCAGCCAGGCCACCGCCACACTCAACAGGACAAGGCTCAGCACCGTCAGCCAGCGCGTCCTGGGCGGTCGCAAGGACATGGCCAGCCAGGCGGCGACCAGCGCCGCCACAAAGCTCAGCCCATGCACGCCCACCCATGCCGCCAGCGGCCTGGCCCAGCCGTCCACATGGGCGTAGCCGCCCTCGCCCCAGGGAAAACCGGTGAACAGCTTGACCCGGGCCAGCTCGGCCAGCAGCCAGAGCGCCGCAAAAACAAGTACACGCGGCGCCCGCTGGACGGGGGCCAGCACCACAAACAGGCCACTTGCAGCGGCGTAGTACAGCGCCAGAAAGGCCGCGAGCAAGACGATGGCCAGTACCGTGAGCGGCGCGGCCAGGCCGCCGTAGACATGCATGGAAATATACAGCCACCAGAAGGTGGCACACAGCATCGCCGTGGCAAACAGCCCACCCAGCCAGGCGGCGCGCTTCCAGGACCGACACCCGTCGAGTTGCGCGACCAGCAAAACCAGCGCCAGTACCTGCAACCACCACACAGGCTGACCCTGCACCATACCCAGCCCGGAACCAAAGGGAAAAGGCCATGCCATGCTGGCAGCATGGGCGCCACCAGCTATAAAAACAATAGCTATCTGAAGCAGCGAGAGGCGATTGCGCCGCGGGTGACCGGCACGCTCCAGCAAGGCCGGCAGGGTGAGCATCGAAGACACCATGCTGTGGATCATCTGCTCCCCCTCTTTCATGACGGTTCAGTCGCTGGTCGCGACAGGCGAGACCTTGAACCAGCGCACGGCACCGCCTTTGGTGTGCAGCACGGTGAACTGCAGGCCGGCCAGCGCGTAGTGTTCGCCGCGCTTGGGCACATGGCCCATCTCGTGGGCCACCAGGCCACCTATGGTTTCAAAGTCGGTTTCGGGCAGCGTCACGGAAAACGCGCCGTTGACGCGCTCGATGGAGGTATCGCCGCTGACCCGGTAGGTGTGGTCGGTCAGGCCGAAGATGTCGCCTTCGTCCTCGGCGATGTCGAACTCGTCTTCAATTTCGCCGACGATCTGTTCGAGCACGTCTTCAATGGTCACGAGGCCCGCCACGCGGCCGAACTCGTCGATAACGATAGCCAGATGACTGTGGTTGTCGCGGAAGTCGCGCAGCAACTCATTGAGCCCCTTGCTTTCGGGCACAAACACAGCGGGACGCAGCAGGGCCCTGATGTTGAGCTCGGGTGCGCGCTGCAGCTTGAGCAAATCCTTGGCCATCAGGATGCCCAGTATGTTTTCCTTTTTGCCTTCGTAAACCGGGAAGCGCGAGTGGGCGGTGTCGATCACCAGATGCAGCAGCTCGTCAAACGGCGCATCGATGTTGATCTCATCCATGCGCGGGGCGGCCACCATCACGTCACCGGCCGTCATGTCGGCCATGCGGATCACACCCTCGAGCATTTCGCGGCTCTGGGCGCCAATGACGTCGTTGTCCTGGGCGTCCACCAGGGTTTCAATCAACTCGTCTTTGGAGTCGGGACCGGGGTGGAGCATTTCAGCGAGCTTTTGCAAAAAGCCGCGTTTGTCTTCTGCCTTGGAAGATCGACTGGGAGGAACGTCGGACACGGGTGCGGTCGGTAGTGAGTAAGCCGACTAGGATAACGTAATTTCCCAGAACCCGGCCAACCGGGAGGCGACCCAAGCAATTTTCCGCCGGGCCGCCCCAAGCAAGTTCAGCCCCCTCGGGGGGCAGGGAGCACCACGCAGTGGGCGAACGTGGGGGCTATGTTATTCGCGCACGCCATGGCGCGCTTTCTGCAGGGCGGTCAAAAAGTCCCAGAATTTCTTGGCCTGGACTTTGAGGCGGTAGTCGGTCTGGGCGAGCTGCTCTTCGACCATTTCGGTCATGCGCGAATCCAGGTCTGCCGGTGGCAGCTTGAGGTAGGCCTCGCTCTCGGAGCCGTCGCGCTCAATCCTGGCACCGGCTTTGCGGGCAATCTTGAGCATGGCGGTGTTTTCGCTCAGCGCATGGATGAACATCATGTCGACGCCGTCGTTACGGGCATGCGTCACAGCGCGGTCATACAGGCGTGTGCCATAGCCCCGGCCGCGCGCTTTGGCCAGCACCGAGACGCCAAATTCGGCGCAGCTCTTGAGTTCAGGGTCGGTTGAAAACGCCAAGTGCGCCATCGCAATCAACTCAAGCTTGCGGTTGTAGATGCCGAAAATCTCGTCACGCTCAAAATTGAGCCCGTCCACATAACGGCGAATCTGCTCGTCGTTGGCCGCATAGCCAAAGCGCAGATAACGGTCATTCTCATCGAGCGCCAGCAGGTGCCTGGCGATGCGCTCGCCGTGCCTGGGGCCGATGGAGCGGATGGGCACCAAGACGGGTGTGACGTAAGGCATTGCGGGGCCGCGCTGCGCGTAGTCCTCCGTGGGCGCGCGAAGGAACTCCCTGCCCGCGTTGAAGGATGCTATTAATAGTGTGCCGGGTGTAACCATGACTCCAATATAAGGGTTTTCACCTAGAATTCCCACCTGAACTTCTGGAAATGGCTTGAATAGAGAGGTTTGTCAAAAATTTAACAAAGTAGCCTGAAGCCCAATAAATACGGGAATACCGCGCTCTTATTTAAAGAGCATATGGAATATTTTCAGGTAAATTGTTGCGGTGCAGCAACATCTGGGCGGGTCATTTTTAGCTGTTCACGACTCAAGCAGCCCGAAACTGGGCTGCATGGGGAGTCATTCACAGAGGCACCGCCGTCGTCGCCTTGACCCGATCCAGCACAAAACTGGTTTTGCAATCCTGCACGCTCGGGTGCTTGAGCAGGGTGTCCATGATGAAGCGGCGGTAATGCGCCATGTCCTGCACCACCACCCGCAGCAGGTAGTCCATCTCGCCGGTTAAAGCCGCGCACTCAGCCACCTCAGGCCAAGTCTGCACACTGGCGCGAAACAAATCCATGGGGTTGCGTTTGTGACTTTCGGTGTTCTTTTCCAGCCGGACATTGATGTAGGCGGTGAGCCCCAGCCCGACCGCCTCTGGCTTGACCAGGGCGACATAACGGTCAATCACGCCGCTTTCCTCCAGCCTTTTCACGCGCCGCAGCACCGCGCTGGGCGACAGACCGATCTGCTCGGCCAGTTGCTCGTAGGTGGAGCGGCCCTCAAGCTGCAGGCTGCGCAAAATCTGCCGGTCGAGCTTGTCAAGTGTTTCCATGGGCTCTATTTTGCAGGTCTATTGCGCCATCGGCAATTTCAACGCCCCAAGGCAGCACTAAATGGCCGTCACTCCCGCGGTGCAGGGCCAGTCTGAGCGCCCACCATGTGGCGACCATGCGCGCGGCGGGCCGGTAAACGCCACAGGAACGCCACCCACGCCTCCTGCCCCGCTTAATTCGCTTAGACCGCCCAATCGTGAAGCGCGCGGCAAGTCTGGTCGGTCAGCTCGGCAACCAGGGTCACCTGCGGCGCGGCATCCGCGGGCCACTGGCCTTGCAGGCAGGACTGCTCCAGGGTGAAGCAGGCGTCACTCAGCGCTTGCGCCCCGACGTTGGAGGCCGCGCCCTTGAGTGCATGCGCGGCGCGCGAGAGCGCTCCGCTGTCAAAAGTCGCCAGTGCAGCGCGGATGTCGTCCATGCGGTGGGGCGCATCGCTGGCAAACAGCGCAATCACCTCGCGCGTCATGCTGCGTTCGTCGTCGTCAAACTCCTTGAACTGCTCCAGGCGATTCCAGTCCATCAGCACCAGCGATGCTTCAGCGCTATTTTTCTTATTTCCCCCCGTTAGCACTGCGTAACCAGCTATTACTTTGATAGCATTTTCACTGCCAGGCAGTCTGGCGTAGCGCGCCAGCGCAGCGCGGATATCGTCCATACGGTTGGGCGCATCACTGGCAAACAGCGTCTTCACTTCGCGCGTCATGGCGCGTTCGTCGTCGTCAAATGCCTTGAACTGCTCCAGGCGACTCCTGTCCATTCGCGCCAGCGATGCTTCAGTGCCAATTTGCGGTTTCTCCCCCGTGGACACTCCGTTACCAGCTATTATTTTGATGGCGTTTTCACTGCCCGGTTTTCTGGCGTAGCGCGCCAGCGCCTCTGACAATTCATCAATATGCAGTGGCTTGGGTAAAAAGCCCACCATCCCGGCCTCCAGACAGCGCTGGCGGTCCTCTTCAAATACCGAGGCGGTCAGCGCGATGACAGGGGGCGCTGCGGTGCCATGGGTGCTGATGATCTGGCGCGAGGCGGCAAAGCCGTCCATCACCGGCATGTTGGCATCCATCAGCACGGCGGCATACTGGCGCGGTCCTTCGCGGGTAGTGGCGCCCGTGCCGCTGCGCAGCGATGCGGCCACCAGGTCCACCGCTTCGCGCCCGTTGATGCAGGTGGCGGCCTCGTAGCCCAGCTTGGTCAGCATGGCCAGCGCTACCTTCAGGTTGACCGCGTTGTCGTCGGCCACCAGAATGAATTGATTTTTAGCCTCCGGCCGCTCGACTTTCGCTACTGTTTTAATAGCCTGCTGCGCAGAGGTGACGCGCGCTATGGCCTCAAAAAGCTGTGACTGGCGATAGGGCTTGAGCAGACGCGCATCAAACACCCGGGCGGGCTCGCCGGTCGGCATGGTGCCCGATGTCAGCAGCACGATAGGCGTCTCCGGGCTGCGCTCGCGCAGCGTCTGCGCCAAGGTCTGGCCGTCCATCTCGGGCATGTGCATGTCGGTCACGACCACATCCACAGGATGGCTTTGCAACCACGCCAGTGCCTCGGCGGCGCGCTCAAACAGGGTGGGGTGCATGCCCCAGCGCCTGAGCTGCTTGTCGAGAATGCTCAAATTGACGGGGGTGTCGTCCACCACCGCGACCTGCTTGCCGGACAAACTGACCAGGTATAAAGAAGCCAGCTGCGAGACCTCTGGCGCATCCATATGGCCCAGCCGCGCGGTGAACCAGAACGTGGAGCCCTCGCCCGGGCCGGATTCCAGCCCCACACTGCCGCCCATCAGCGTGGCCAGACGCTTGCTGATGGCCAGGCCCAGCCCGGTGCCGCCGTATTTGCGGGTGGTGCCGGCGTCCACCTGGGTGAACGACTGGAACAGCGCGGCTTGCCGGTCTTGGGGTATGCCAATACCGGAGTCCTTGACGCGGAACTCAATCAGCGCCCCCTGCTGCGGCGTAAAGTCCTCCAGTACATGGGCCGACACAATGACGGTGCCTTGTTCAGTGAACTTGACGGCATTATTGACAAAATTGAGCAGCACCTGGCGCAGGCGCGTCACATCACCGCGCACCCAGATGGGCAGCTCGTCGCCCAAGTCCACCAGCAGCTCCAGGCCTTTCTCGCGCGCACGCGGTGCGCCAATATCGCAGGCCTCCTCAATTGTGGCCAGCAGGTTCAGCGGCTCGTCTTCGAGGGCGAGCTTGCCCGATTCGATCTTGGAAAAATCCAGGATGTCGTTGATCACACCCAGCAGCTGGTCGCTTGAGACGCGCATGGTGTGCACATAGTCGCGCTGCTCCGGGTCGAGCGGCGTGTCGGCCAGCAGTGTGGTCATGCCCACCACGCCGTTGAGCGGGGTGCGGATTTCGTGGCTCATGGTGGCCAGAAACGCTGCCTTGGCGCGCGCTGCCCCCAGCGCCTCTTCACGCGAAGCGGCCAGCTCGGCCGTGCGGCTGGCGACCCGCGCTTCCAGTGTTTCGTTGGCTTCACGCAGGGCAATGGTCTGCGCATCAATGGCCGCGCGGTTGCGCACAATTTCTTCAGCGCTGTCGTGCATGGCTTGCGAAAGCTGGCGAACTTCGGCAATACGGGCGTCTTGCTCCAGCGGCGGCACCTCGACGCGCGCCAGTTGCGCGGCGGCGGCGCTCAAGTGCTTGAAGCGACGGCTCAGCCGGTAGGCCAGCCAGGTAGCCAGCAGAGCTCCGAGCAGCAAGGCCAGGCCCATAGCGGCCCAGGTCTTTCGCAAGGCGGCTTGAGTGGTGGCCGTAAAGTCACTCTCCGGGGCGGCAACCACAAGGCTCCAGCGCAAGCCCAGGTTTTCGCCGAAAGGCTGGAGCGCCACCACCAGCGTGTCGTCGCCCATGGCCACCCGGCGCAAAAAAGCCACCCGCTGCACGCTGGACTCCCGTGTTTTGCCGATGCTTGACGCGGCCTCGTTGTAGGCGCTGCGAATAATAGCGTTACGGCTTTGCAGGGGCCTGCGGCGCTCCAGCTTGCCGTCAATATCGGAAAAAAGTGGATCGCTGGTCGAGCTGGCCACCAACAACCCCTGCTCATCGACCAAAATGGCGGTGCCGTGTGCGCTGAGTATCATGGTCTGCAACAACTCGCTCAGACGCTTCAGGTGCAAATCCACCGCGAACACGCCCAAAGCGCCGCCATCTGCGCCGTAAACGGGCTGCGCCAGCGTGAGCAGCAATTGGTTTTGTGCCGCTGACGGAACCACGGGCGTGAAGACACGCCCTTTGTGTTCCATGGCCGCCTGGTACCAGGGTCGGTTGCGGGGCTCATAATTTTGCGCCTCGGTCGCCTCTATTTTGCTGCGGTCGCCCGGGTAGCCGGCTGAAAAATAACGCCGACCCGCGTCGCCTTGTTGGCGCAGTCCCACGCGCATGAGGCTGTTGGCGTTTTCAGAGACGGTCTCCACCCCCAAATACTCGCCCCGATAGCTTGCCAGAACCATATGCGGCACGCTGGGCGTCATGCGTGTCATGGCAAACGCGGTTTGCTCAAACAGCGCCGGCTCTTGCATGAGCTGGCGTGCCCGCGCCACGCCCGACTCAGTCGTTTGCTCCTCGGTCAGCCCGTTGAGCACGGTATGCGCCTGCGAGAGGTGCTCTTCCGTGCTGCTCTGCACGCGCTTGACCAGGTCGTCGACAATTTTGTCGGACAGTGTTTCCACGCTTTGCAGATTGCTGCGGTACAAAAGCCAAGCCACCGTGGCGGCAGGAACAATGGAGAACAGCAGCAGACTGGTCACCAGCACAACGCGCAGCGACCATGCACGCCGGTGAAGTCGCCTTATCGCAGGCATTACCCAGCGCAGCATCATGCCAGCCCCACAATTTCTACCGTATCCATCGGCTGGTTACGCCCCGCCACCTGCACCAGGGCGCGTCGGCCCGTGCGCACCGCGCCCGTCACCAAGCGCACGGCCTGCACGCTGGCGGCGATGGTCCAGTCCAGTGGGGGCTGGCCCTGGAACAGCTTCAAGGCGACGGCGACGGTCTCGCCCACGGGCGTGGTTTGGCCGGCGCGGCCTATCAGGCCATCCAGACTGGCAAAGGCCACCGGGCCGCTGTGCAATGCCACGCCCATGGAGAATCTGGGCAAGCCGCGCTCAGCAAAGCGTTGCCGCACATAGGCATCAATGCGTTTGGTGGCATCGGCCAGCCCCAGTGCGGCACGTACCGCGCGCAGACCGTGGTTGACTGAAAGGGTATCGCTGGCGTCCACAAACACACACAGCATGCCGTCGCCCACAAACTGCATGGTGTGCGCGCCAAACAGATACACGGTATCGCCCACACTGCTGTAGAACTGCTGCACGATGTCGCTGAGTTCGGCGCTGGTCAGGTGTTGCGTCCACAGCCCATAGTCGCGCATGTCGGCAAACAGCACCGTCGCGCTGGTGAACTTTTCGTTGTCCTGCACCGGGCCGCTGTCAGGCCACTGCTCGCTCAGCGACCGGGCCATGCGCATTTCGTAGAGATCGCCGACTTTTTGGCGTTGATCCTCCAATGCGAGCTGCACGGCTTTGTCCACCACCTGTACCCGCATGGCGTCTGCGCGGATGCGCTTGTTGAGCTGCGCACTGACGGCCTCACGCAGCTCCTGCGGGGCAAAGGGTTTGGTCAAATAGTCATCAGCACCGGTGGTCATGCCCTGGCGCATATGGCTGCGGTCTTGCAGCGATGTCAGCAAAATCACGGGCGTGGTCGCCAGGGCCTCATCGTTACGCACCCGGTCCAGCACCTCAAAACCATCAAGCAGCGGCATCTGAACGTCGCTGACCACCAGGTCGGGCTTGTGTTGACGAACAAGCGCCAGGCCTTTGGCGCCGTCTTCTGCGACCATGACCTCATGGCCTTCTTTTTTGAGCACCTGACCGACCAGCATGCGGGTGCCTGCGTCATCATCAATTACCACGATCAAGGGCATAACAAACTCTCACCATTTCTGAAGTTTTGAAGTTCTTATTCCGTCGGCAACCGCTGCGGCTCGTTCCATCACGCTGTCTGCACTGCGGGTTCAAAACCCTATCGACACCGGCACGACCGGCCGCACGGCAGCTATCCACGCTATCCGGCGTTGCAGAAGAAAGCGGCGGACCGCTATTGTCACCATTGCCGAGGGACCACGTCATTTGACGCGCTGTTATCTCTTTTTGCCGCAGGCCTCGTCGAGCCCAAGCTGTTTCGCGACCAGTCCGACCCTCTGCCGCAACAGTTTTACCCGATGACGCGGTAATTTAGCATTGATACCACCGTGCACGGCGCTGCAAAGGTGCACGGTCATCACCGCGACCACTATCAGGGCTGAAACACTTTGGGTTCGACCCGTCGGCAGCGCTCAAGGCAATGTGCCGTCCAGCAATGCCAGCGTGGCATTCATGACGGGTGGCAGGAACGCCAGCTGCACATGGGCCGCGCCACGAACCAGCCGGTTGTCGGCGCCAGGCAAGGTCGCGGTGGAGGTCGGAAACACGATGTTGTCGCAGTTGGAATACCAGCAGGTGAACATCGCGTGGCGATCCACGGGCATTTCATGGTCCAGTTGTGCCTGCCAATCGGACAGCCAACGCATCTGGCGGCTGTTGTGACCGTGGCCAAAGCGCGCCAGCCAGGTGCCGCGGTGCGGCGTTGCTATCGTCACCACATGGTGCACACGCGCCTCGGCTTTCATGCGCTTGAGCCAGGCCCTGGCGGCCAGCCCGCCCATGCTGTGACACACCAGCAGCGGCGGCAGCCCGGTGGTGAGTGTGATCTGCTGAACCGCGTCATCGATTTGCGGCGCGTAGTTGTCAATGGAGCCGAACAGTGGCTCAAGATTGAGGGCGATGAAGGCGTGCCCACTGCCCTGCAAACGATTCAGCCATGGGGCCCAGAAGCCCCGGTTGCAAAAGAAACCATGCACAAACACCACGCCGCGGCGCCCCTGAACTGCGGCCTGCGGTGAAAGATGATCCGGGATGGCATTCGCGCGGAAGGGTTGGCGCCAGCAAAACACCTGCGGCGCTGCATATGTTTCACCCATCCAGGCGCCGAGCAATTCCTTCCAGGTCGGCTGCGGCGCTGGATCTCCCTTGTTGACAACCCTCAGGAGCATGAATTCGATAGCAAGGAAACCCGAGTAGCCCAGCGCAATCAACAGAAAACCCGCAACGGCCAGCATGGGGGCGCTGCTGCCGAAGTAGAGCAGCCACCCACAGGCCGCAGCGACCACCAGCGCGGTGATGAGTTTTTGTAGATGTGCCAGCATGGAACGAAGCGCCAAGCCTGCAGGAGGTCAGGCCAGTGTGGCATCCCGGCCCGCCAGCCTTTTAACCAGCCCTTGCGCCAGAAAGTTGGCCACGCCGTAGACGGACAGTTGCGGATTGGCTCCAATGCTGGTCGGAAAGAGCGAGCCGTCATGAATCGAGAGGTTTTCCACTTGCCAGTGGACGCCGTCGGGGCGGGTCACGCCCAGCCGCTCGGCGCCGGCAAGGCCGCAACCACCCATGACGTGGGAGCTGACCACCTTGACCAGCCTCGGCTTCATGGGCAGCGCATTCACCGCAACACGCGCCTGCGCCCACGAGGTATAGGGCTCGACCATCTCATGCAAGGGCAGCACCTGCCTAGCCCCCGCAGCGAACTGGATTTCCATTATCGACAGCAGCGCTCCTGCCAAAGTGCTTTTCGCGGGCCACGGCGACGATGTATTTGAGTTCGATCAGCGTCATGGTGTGATTGTGATGCTTTTCACTTCAAGTGATGCAGGCCACGTTTGTTGAGGTCGTTTCTGAATTGGCGGTATTGCCCCTTACTACGAGGCCGGGGGTAGCCCGGCGGCTACTCACTTTGCTTTTGCTTCGCCAAAAGAAAGTAAGCAAAGAAAAGGCGACCCTACTGTCTGCGGGTTATTGGGGTCAGAGCCCAAATTCGCCGAGCCTTTGGCTCGCCCGAAGGGCGCGTTGCGACGCAATGCAGCGAAATTGGTGTCTGACCCCAATAACCTACCCTGCGGTGCTCGGTCCAGCCGGGGTCTCGTGCAAACTCGCCTGCGGCTCAAACAAGCACGAGCCCTGATCCGTCTGACCCTCCGCTCCTCAGCGCATACAGAAGGGGGGGTGGGGCGGGGAAGAGAGCGACACCAACAGCCAAACGCAACAAGTACGCGTCAACGGCGCGTACTTGTTTGTATTGATACCCGAATTTGGTTTTTCTCCTAAACCCGTCCTGGCTGGGCTGAGGAGCGCAGGAGGGGACGGATAAAAATTTTAGATGTCCGAAGGCGGCGAAGCCGACAAGTTTCTAAAATTTCCGTCCCCTCCGAGCACCGCAAGTTGCCCGAAGCGCAGCGCAGGGACCCAGACTGCGGGTCGCCTTTCTTTTCGTTAGGTTTCTTTGGCGAAGCAAAGAAAAGTAACTCGCCTGCCGGGGCGACTCCCGGCCTGCTCGCACAGGTGACGACATCAGTTCGCCATCTTGGGCGGCGTCAATTTGCGTGCATTGGGTCTGGGCTGCGGGAACCAGGGCCAAAAGTCAGGTCATAATTTGATCAAGCAGACGGGGCATAAGCTTGCAAACCCCTATGCAATCACCCTCGCCAACACCGGATGGCGATTCAATCCAACAAGATTTATCTGCCGCGTATGAGTCCTTCGCTTTTTGCAAACATCGCAGCGCGGCAGATAAACGCTATTCGTTGGGCGTCATAGGTTCACATGAATGCAGCACTCTGGTTCGTAGTCACACTGTTGGCGCTTGACGCTGGGCTGATCGCCGCGCTTCTGACGAGGCACCTTGGAATGCCGTTCACGGCAGCATCGGTCCTTGATATTGGTCCATTGCTCGTAGCTGCTGGTGTCTTGACAGCGCTCATAGCGTTCCTCGTCAATTTGCGTCGTGCCCGTTCAGACGATATTCTGAAAACCGCAACAGACTTGCTCGAGAAGGCGTATGAAACGTTGATGCCGAAGGATGACTCCAGCGAACCGACGAATCGGCGTCTCTCGTGGCTTTCTGCCGCCAGGCTTATCGCCACGGCTGAGAGGCTTGAGAAGGCCATAACCGAGAACAGCCATCTACTCGTATATAGAGAGAAGAAGGAATATTGGAGAACCCGCTTGTACGAGCTAATCTTCCCGTCGCCTCCTGACGGTTTGCCCAGTTCGTTCTACGCCGAGAAGCCAGAGCACATGATCGCCTACTCCGGCAGAGTTCGCGATCCGCTGTCCGAGAAGTCGGTGGCATTTCTGTATCGCTTTATCCGTTGGCCCGAAACGGTCCGCGATCCGCTCGGCGAAGAACCGGCCTTCACGGATGCCGAAATTGAGAGAATGCAGGCCTTTGGGCCACGCGGCCTCGGCAAGCTCTTGGGTGAGGTTCGCAGCTTGAAGCGCGCTGCGTCTGAGCGATGACGCCCAACCCTTGCGGTTTACGGCAACTGAGTGCCAAGATGGAGAGGTCAATCCTGACGGATCGCGGCTCGCCTGGGACGGGGAAGTCCCTTTCATTCGTTAGCCCATTATCGGAGTACCAATGAACCCTCGTATCGCGCTTCTTCTTCTCGTACTGACCGCGTGCTCGACCACTGGCGTCGTCCCGATGGACAAGGGCACATATATGGTCTCCAAACGAAGCGCACAGGTTGGCTTCGGACCGGCGGATGGTGCAAAAGCTGATGTTTATGTCGAAGCCAATGCGTTCTGCGCAAAGGACAACAAGACGGTTGAAACGGTAACACTCAACATGACAGACTCTGGCTTCGCCAAACCAGCAAGCGCTTCGCTTCAGTTTCGTTGCGTGTCAAAGTAGCGCGCAGTCATTCGAGCGAGCAATTCATGCCTTTCATCGGCGGGGCAAACCCTTTCCATCGAGCGGACGTCCTCCGCTCAAGTAAAACGTTAGACCTCTCTGACCCATCGCGGCGGTCACAATCACCATAAGGAAACTTCTATGAAACGAGCACTTGCAGCACTGAGTATCGTCTTGGCTGGCTGCGCCAATCCTGGCATCGTCCAGATTTCGCCAGAGACCTACCTGTTGTCCAGAGAGGATCATGGCGGCATATTTGGGAGTGCGAGTTCATTGAAGGCTGGCGTAATTGCCGACGCAAACGCGTTCGCTGCCGATCAAGGGAAAGTTGCGATTCCCATCTCCGCACATGAAACACCAGTGGGCGTCATGGGAAAGTGGGCGAAGTTTGAATACCAGTTTCGGGTGGTCGACAAAAACGATCCAGAAGTGCGTCGGACAGCCCTCGTTCCACGGGCCGACATAGTGATCGAAAAGACAGAGAATATTTCTGCCGACGTTCGAACCAAGGACGAATCTGCCAAGCCAAAAGATGTCTACACAGAGTTGATCAAGTTGGACTATCTGCGGAAGAAAGGTATCCTGACCGATGCCGAGTTTGAAACGCAGAAGAAGAAACTCCTGAGTGGAAACTGAAGTGTCAAGACAGAAGTTCGCTCCCGTGACGAAGACGCCTGATCGGGTAGCCGCGGGTGAGGCGGGTGAGGGGTCAGGTCTCCCATTTCCCATATTTCACTTTGTGACCCTCCTGCAACCCCTCTTCGTTGTCGTCAACCATGGGCTTGTAACGTGCTTGCCAATACGTGAACAAGTGATTACAATAAACCATGTTCACCATCAAACGCCTGCCCGAATTCGACGCATGGTTTGAAGGGCTGCGCGACCGCACGACAAGCATTCGCCTTGGGGTGCGCCTGGACAAGGTGCAGCGCGGCATCTTGGACGATGTCACGCCCGTGGGCGATGGCGTGTTTGAGATGCGCGAGTTCTTTGGCCCCGGCTGGCGCATGTACTACGTGCAGCACGGCGCGATGTTGATCGTCATGCTGGGCGGCGGCGACAAGTCCAGCCAAACCAGCGACATTGCAGCGGCCAAAAAACTCGCTGCCAGCCTCGTTTTCAAGGAGTAAACCATGAGTAAAAAAATCAATGTCGAAGACCTGCCCGAGTTCGATTTGGCCGAGCACCTTAAAACCGACGAGGATATTGCCACGTATCTGAGCGTGGTGCTTGAGGACGACGATCCGTCCGAGCTGCTGCACGCCTTGGGCGTGGTGGCCCGAGCACGCGGCATGGCGGATGTGGCCCGTGCGGCGGGCCTGACGCGCGAGGCGCTTTACAAGGCGCTGCGTCCCAACTCCCAACCGCGTTTTGACACCATTGCCCGTGTCTGCCGCGCCTTGGGGCTGAAGCTCACCACGCAGGTGAAAGTTCATGCTTGATGCAGCCCTCAAAGATTGGAATTTGGCTGGTGTTCATGCGTAAAACCTAGCTGCGCACTGCATCGGATGCGCTGCGCGCGCCGCTGATTTCTACGTTACTCGCCACAACTCAAGCCTTCAAAAACTCCGCCTTCCCCCCCAACCACCGCAAAACATGCCGCTGCGCCAGCTCCGCATGCTGATCGAGCATCACCGGCGCCAGCTCCCGTGCCCAGGCCAGCAGCTCCCTATCGGTCGCCAGATCCGCAAAGCGCAACAGCGGCGCACCGGACTGCCGCGCCCCCAAAAACTCGCCCGGCCCGCGTATCTCCAGGTCGCGCTGGGCAATTTCAAAACCGTCATTGGTTTCCACCATCGCTTTGAGGCGCGCCCGTGCCGTTTCACCCAGACGCGGCGCGTCGCCCGTGGAATACAGCAGCACGCAAGCCGAAGCCGCCGCGCCGCGCCCCACCCGGCCGCGCAGCTGGTGCAGCTGGCTCAAGCCGAAACGCTCGGCATGTTCAATCACCATCAGCGAGGCATTGGGCACATCCACGCCCACTTCAATCACGGTGGTACTTACCAGCACGCCCATCTGCCCGCTGGTAAAGAGGCTCATCACGGCCCTTTTCTCGGCCACCGGCATGCGCGAGTGCAGCAGGCCGACCATCACGCCGGGCAAGGCGGCACTCAAGGCCTCATGCGTCTGGGTGGCGTTGACGAGGTCGATCGACTCGCTTTCTTCAATCAGTGGACAGACCCAGTAAATCTGCCGGCCTTCGTCAATTTGCCCGCGTATGCGCTCAATCACTTCGTCTCGCCGCGCTTCGTTCACCACTTTGGTGACGATGGGCGTGCGCCCGGGCGGCAACTCGTCGATGGTGGAAACATCGAGGTCGGCGTAGTAACTCATGGCCAGCGTCCGCGGAATCGGCGTGGCGGTCATCATCAGCAAATGCGGCTCCTGGCCGTCATCGGTCATTTTGCTGCGCAGCGCCAGGCGCTGGGCCACGCCAAAGCGGTGCTGCTCATCAATGATGGCGAGCGCCAGATTATTGAATTTCACCTTGTCCTGAATCACCGCGTGCGTGCCGATGACCAGACCCGCCTGGCCGCTTTCGATCAGTGCCAGCATCTCGCGCCGCTCCTTGGCCTTCTGGCTGCCGGTGAGCCAGGCGGTCGTGATGCCCAAAGGCTCCAGCCAGCTGATCAGTTTGCGAAAATGCTGCTCGGCCAGAATTTCGGTGGGCGCCATCAAGGCGCACTGCCAGCCCGCGTCAATGCAGCGCGCCGCAGCCAGCGCCGCCACCACGGTCTTGCCAGCGCCGACATCGCCCTGCAGCAGGCGGTGCATGGGAATGCGTTTTTTCAGGTCGGCTTCAATTTCCGCGCAGACGCGCTGCTGCGCTGCCGTCAGCCGGAACGGCAGGCGCTCCAAGAGTTGCTCGTGCAAGGTGCAATGGACGCCGTCCATCGCCGGGCCGCTTAGCGCGGGCGCGCGCATCGCGGCACGCACGCGCCGGGCCTGCAACTGCGACAGCTGCTGGGCCAGCAACTCCTCGGCTTTGAGGCGCTGCCAGGCCGGATGGCTGCGGTCTTCCAGGGTGGCCAGCGCCACGTCGGGCGTCGGGTGATGCAAAAACTGTAGCGCTTCGCGTAGGCTCCACAAGGGCTGTGGCATGTTTTCGCTTAAAAAATTCGCAGGAATCGTTTCTCTGAGGTCGGCACGGGCAAGGCCGCTCAACACCGCCTTGCGCAGGTAGACCTGGGGCAAGCTGGCTGCTGTGGGGTAGACAGGCGTCAGCGCACCGGGCAATTCGCCGCCGGCCAGTTTGAAGCTGGGATGCACCATCTCGCGGCCCATAAAACCGCCGCGAATCTCGCCACGCACCCGGACCTGGGCGCCCACGCTGAGGGTTTTCTGGTGCGAGGGGTAAAAATTGAGGAAACGCAGCACACAGGTGTCGCTGCCGTCGTCCAGCGTCACCCGCAACTGGCGGCGCGGCCCGAGCGTTATTTCGCTGTGGGTCACCTGCCCTTCAATCTGCACCACATCGCCGCCCTGCGCATCGCTGAGCCGCACGATGCGGGTTTCGTCCTCGTAACGCAGGGGCAAATGCAGTGCCAGGTCAATGTCGCGACGCAGCCCCAGTTTTTCGAGGGCTTTTTGTGCCGGTGATTTGTTCGGTGATTTGGCAGGCGACGGGGTCATACGCCGATTTTGCCCGCTACTTCAGACTTGCCAAGCCATTGCGAGAGAGGCGATCAAACTGTCCAGTCTTCGACCTGCAGGTCGCTTAACTGCGCAAATGCACGGTCGTTTGTCACCAGTACCGCGCCTATGCCGTGAGCGTGCGTAGCAATCAGCAGGTCAAGCGACCCGAGGCTATATCCCCTGTGCAGTATGCGTAAGCAGCTATTAAAAATATAGCAAATCAGTGCTGTAACTGGGCGATGAAAGTTTGCGGCAGAGGAATTAGGGTCAGATTCCAATTGCTCTGAGTCTGAATCTAGAAGCCCAGTTGTGAATCAAATAAAGCGGCCTCCGAGCCGCTTTATTTATAACAAATCAGGCTATAGCCCCCGATCAGCATGCGCATACAGCTATTATTTTTATAGCGTTCTTGCCATATGAGATGCCGTTAGCAACGGATCAAGCAGGAACAATTTCCACCGATGCCAGATCGTTGCCCACAAGCGATTCAGTGTCTTGAGGCGAATGACCTTCGGCGGCTACCCCAAACCAGCGACAACTCCTGGAAATCTGCGTCACGGGTGACGATCTCCGCACATCGAATCGCACCCAGCTTAAACGCTCAAATTCAGTCAATGCAGGTGTTTCAACAGTCGCTGAAATCAATGTATGCAATGAAACTCTTGCATTATTTCACTTGAAATGGCATATTCAGCATCTGTTGAAACTCTCATTTCAAGTGAAATCATGCCAACCCCGCCAGACATAGAGACCCAGTGGCCCAACCGACTGCGCGAACTGCTGGCGGCATCGCCTATTGTGCAGGACGTGGTTATCGCCACCGAACCAGCGGGCGAACCCGGTGGGTTCCGTGCCGACGGTGAAGTCCACTTCCGTATTGCTGACGAGAGCCATCGCCTCGTGATCGAGTGCAAGTCTTCCGGCCAACCGCGCCATGTGCGCGATGCCATGAGCCAGTTGGGCCGCGAGATTACTCGCTCCCACGAACTGACGCGTGGCCTGGTGGTCGCGCCGTTCCTCTCCCTGGCCTCACGTGCCCTGCTGGCCGAGTCGGGCATGGGTTGGCTGGACCTGGCGGGCAACGCCCGCATCGTGTTCCCGCGCTTTTTTTTGGAAATCAGCATGGCCAATCGAGACCCGTTCGCGACGAAACGAGCGCATCGGTCTCTTTTTTCGCCGAAGTCTGCCCGCCTTCTTCAACTACTGCTACTGCGGCCACAGGCGTGGAAGGTGGTCGACCTGGCCACCGAAGCTGGTGTGAGCGTCGGTCAGGTCAGCAATGTGCGTAAAGCCCTTATTGACAGAGAGTGGGCGCAGACCGAAGCCGGAGAAGGCTTTCACCTCACGAAACCGAACGCGCTACTCGATGCCTGGCGCGACGACGGCGTGCAGGCCCCTACCCTTTTGAAGCGGGCCTATACCCTCCAACATGGCGCGGGGCTTGATTCGGCCATTGATCAGGCCTTCGCGGTCGCTGCGGCCTCGGGGGCAAAGTTGCGCCTTGCGTCCCATTCGGTGGCGCGCCGGGTTGCGCCGTTTGCGCGCGTCTCCGGTGAGTTCTTCTACGCCGACGCAGCAGGCCTGCAATTACTTGAAAATCATCTGCAGCTCGTACCAACCGACAAGGGCGAAAACGCCACCATTTACCGAGCAAAAGACGACGGTCTGTGGATGGAACCCATCAACCTGCAAAGTGAAATCAAGGGCACGGGGCTGATCCAGACCTACCTGGATTTGTTGGCAAGCGGTGAGCGCGGGCGGGAGGCGGCTGAGCATTGGCGTGCCGAGAAAATCACGCCAATTTTGACGGAGGCGCCATGATGGAACCCCAGTCAGCCAATGACTACGATGACCGGGGCGCACGCGCGGTCTATTCGGTCTTGCTGGAAATCGGCCAGGTGATCGGTGCGTACCGGGACCGTTTCGTCGTCATCGGCGGATCAGTACCGTGGCTCCTTTTTCCACAGGCGCAGCCACCCCATATTGGCACGCTTGACATCGACTTGAGCCTTGACGCCGAGGCGCTTGGTGACGGGGAATACAAGGGTTTGGTAGAGATGCTGGAAGACGCTGGCTACCAACGCGCGGCTGAAAACATGAAGGTGTTTCAACTGCGCCGGGTCGTGCAGATTGACGCAGGGGACCCTGTCGCCGTCATCATCGACTTGCTGATGCCGCGAGAAGCCAAGTTTGATCGAAACAAGCCATCCCTGCTGGCGAACTTTGCGGTGCAAAAAGCTGACGGTGCCGCTGTGGCGATGCGCGACTTCATCGTGCATAAACTCGATGGCCGTATGCCAGATGGCCGCCCAAACACCGTCGATCTGCGCGTGGCGAGCATTCCTGCGTTTCTGGTGATGAAGGGGTATGCGCTGCGTGGGCGTGACAAGCGCAAGGACGCCTACGATATCTATTTCTCGGTTCGTCAGTTCGATGGCGGCCCGCTTGCGCTGGCACAAGCCTGTCGACCGCTGCTGGGGGACCCGGTGGCGCTCCAAGGCTACCAATGCATCGCGGAGAAATTTTCCAGGGAGGGTGGCTTCGGACCAGTCACGGTGCGAGAGTTCATGACGGAATCTGCGGCCCTTGGCGAGATGACAACGGACCAAGTAGAGCTCGATGCCTTTCGCCAAGTCAGGGCTTGGCTCGACGAGCTTGGCCTTTAGGCACTCGCAAATATTCGCCTGGATGCAGACACCACACCTCCAGCCCTGAACCAAATAAAGCGGCCTCCGAGCCGCTTTATTTATAACCAATCAGGCTCTAGTCCCCGTTCAGAATGCGCAAGAAGCTATTATTTTAAGAGCATCTTTAACACTGCACGTGCCGCTGATAAAACAATCAACCAGGAATTATTTCTACGGACGCCAGATCGTTGCTGACAAGCGATTCAGTAATAGCATCCCGGTTATCAATCAACACCTCAATGTGGCCGCCCGAGACTGATTTTGGGTTTTGAGGCGACTAACCCTCGGGGGCTGGCCGCCGATCAGTGCTGTACCTGGGCGATGAAAGTTTGCGGCAAGATGACCCGCTGCTGCATGGTCTCGTCTTGCAGCAATAATTTATCGCCGGTGACCAACATCAAATCGGTCCGGGTGGCGAGCAAATCCCACAAAAACTGATCTCCCGCGTCCGGGGCGCGGGGTGCCGCGGTGCTGACAGCGGTCAGCACGATGGCGTGACGGGCAAGGTCCGTCAGGATGGCGTCGATCTCTGGTTCTGACAGCCCATGGAGTTTGCACAGCCTGGGCCGCACCAGCACTGCGCGGTATTCGGCCAGCAGCGCTTCAGACACCACAAACGGAAATGCGGCAGACAGCATGCCGTCAATGATGCGCGCCACCGGTGAATCGGCGTGGGCCGTGAGCAGGCCGGCAACGATGACGTTGGTATCAATGATGAAGAAGGTACTCACGATGCGTGGCGCACTGCACGCACTTCTTCCTGCGCAAGGGTGAGCGCCTGCTCTTCGCTCAACACGCTACGCGCCCGTGCCCGACGCACCAGGTCGAGCGCCTGCTCGCGCGACTTGATGCCGTAAAAGTCGAGACTTTCGTCGATCAATTGACCAATGGTTTTGTTGCGCTGGGCCGCAGCTTCTTTCAGCGCCCGGTAGCGCGGCTCGGAGAGGGTGATGGTCAGACGGCTCATGTGCAAGTCTTTCATTGGTGTTAAAGCACCAATATGTTAGCACGCCAGCGATACAATGACGGCGACTTGGCCCTTGCCCTGTTTGCCCAGCAACCCGCATCACCCTACAAGGCGAGGGCGCGCACACCCGGCTGGCGATTGAAACCTGCAAGCGCAATCCGCAGTGGAAGCTCATCCTGCAGACCCATAAACTGTTACAGATTCCCTGATTGAAACGGAAGATGAAATCCACACCATGTTGACGATTACCCGCAAGCTGGAATTCGATGCCGGCCATCGCATCCCGGACCACAACAGCCAGTGCCGCAACCTGCACGGACACCGCTATACCCTGCTCATCACGCTGGTCGGCGCGGTGATTGAAAAAGAGGGTCAATCGGATAACGGCATGATCATGGATTTTTCCGACATCAAGACGCTGGCCAAAACCCATTTGGTCGATCTCTGGGACCATGCTTTTCTGGTCTACCGCAACGATACCGTGGTCCGGCAATTCCTGGACAGCCTGCCGGATCACAAGACCGTCGTGCTGGACCGCATACCCACGGTCGAGAATCTGGCCGGCGCCGCCTTCGATATTCTGAAAAATGTCTATCAGGACAGATATGGCACCGGCTTGTCCTTGAGCAAAATCACCCTGTATGAAACGCCCAATTGCTGGGCGGAGGTGGACGCCAACGGCAACCGGCACGGATGACGTTTTTTTCGTGCGTCTGGCGCTAGCGGGTTAGCGGGACCCTCTTTTTTGGGCTGCGACAATCTCAGCCTTTTACTCTACTCTTGGTACGGGTTTGTCCAACCCTCAAGCACTATGCCTACCTCTTTACCTGTCGCCACGCGCGCATTCACCCTGAGCGACTTCGACTTCGTGTTGCCCGAAGCGCTCATCGCCCAGCATCCCGCCCCTGAGCGCAGCGGCTCGCGGCTGCTGGACGGCACTGACGCTACACCGACTGACCGCATTTTTCGCGACCTGCCGTCCCTGCTGCGCCAGGGCGACCTGCTGGTATTCAATGACACCAAAGTGGTCAAGGCGCGACTCTTCGGCCAGAAATCCAGCGGCGGCAAGCTGGAGCTGCTGATTGAGCGGGTGCTCTCACCGCACACAGACTCAGGCCATGAAGTCGCCGCGCACATGAAAGTGAGTAAAAAGCCCTTGCCGGGCGCGGTGCTGCAGATGGACGGCGGGTTCAACGCCACGCTGTTGGGCCGCTGGCCTGAGGAAAGCGGGCCACTGTACCGCTTCAGGCTCAGCAGCGATCCCTATGCGCTGATGGCCCAGCATGGCCATGTGCCCTTGCCGCCTTACATCACGCACCAGGACTCGGCGGAAGACGAGCAGCGCTACCAGACGGTGTTCGCAAAAAATCCGGGCGCAGTGGCCGCGCCCACCGCCGCACTGCATTTTGACGAAGCCGTGCTCGCGCAACTGGAGGCGCGCGGCATCCAGCGCGCCAGCGTGACACTGCATGTAGGCGCAGGCACGTTTCAGCCTGTAAAAACCGACAAGATCGCCGAGCACACCATGCATTTCGAGCGCTTTGAAGTGCCCCTCGCTACCAGCCAGGCGATTGCCGCCTGCAAGGCGCGCGGCGGGCGCGTGGTGGCCGTCGGCACCACGACCGTGCGGGCGCTCGAATCAGCCGCCAGTTTCGGCCCCGATTGCAGCGACACCAACATCTTCATCACGCCGGGCTTTGAATTTGCCGTGGTCGATCTGCTGCTGACCAACTTTCACCTGCCCAAAAGCACCTTGATGATGCTGGTCAGCGCGTTTTCGGGTCATGCGCACATCATGGCGCTGTACCAACACGCGATGGCGCAGCGCTACCGCTTTTTCAGCTATGGCGACGCCATGTTGCTGGCCCGCCAGGCCCCTCAGCCGGCCCCCTGAATACACCTGCGACAATCACAAAATGCTCGAATTTGAAGTTCTGAAAACCGACGGGGCGGCTGGTTCCTGCCTCGGCTCGCATGCCCGGCGCGGCCGCATGACGCTGAACCACGGCGTGGTGCAAACGCCCATCTTCATGCCGGTGGGCACCTATGGCACCGTCAAGGGCGTGATGCCGCAATCGCTGATTGAGATGGGCGCACAGATCATTCTGGGCAACACCTTTCACTTGTGGATGCGACCGGGGCTGGACGTGATCAAGCAGTTTGGCGGGCTGCACAAGTTTGAGAGCTGGCACAAACCCATACTCACAGACAGCGGCGGCTTTCAGGTCTGGTCGCTAGGAGAGATGCGCAAGATTTCCGAGGAAGGCGTGAAGTTTGCGTCACCCGTGAATGGCGACAAGCTGTTTCTGACGCCCGAAATTTCGATGCAAATCCAGACGGTGCTCAACAGCGACATCGTGATGCAGTTTGACGAGTGCACGCCTTACGACACCCAAGGCCACATCACCACGGAAGGTGAGGCGCGCAGTTCCATGGAGCTCAGCCTGCGCTGGGCCCGCCGCTGCGTGGTCGAATTTGAACAACTTGAAAACTCCAATGCCCTGTTTGGCATTGTGCAAGGCGGCATGTTTGAGAACCTGCGCCAGGAATCATTGGATGCCTTGGTGGAACTGGATCTTCCCGGCTACGCCGTGGGCGGTGTGAGCGTGGGTGAGCCCAAGGAAGAAATGCAGCGCATCATGGCGCACACGCCGCATCGCCTGCCGGAGCACAAGCCGCGCTACCTGATGGGCGTGGGCACGCCCGAAGATCTGGTGGAGGGCGTCGCTGCCGGCGTGGACATGTTTGACTGCGTCATGCCGACCCGCAATGCGCGCAACGGCCATCTATTCACGCGCTTTGGCGACCTGAAAATCCGCAACGCCCGCTACAAGACCGAGGAGCAGCCGCTGGATGCCACCTGCAGCTGCTACGCCTGCCAAAACTTCAGCCGTGCCTACCTGCACCACCTGGACCGCTGCGGTGAAATGCTGGGCCCCATGCTGGCCAGCATCCATAACCTGCACTACTACCTGTTCCTCATGCAGGAAATCCGCGATGCGCTGGACTCAGGCCGATTTGGAGAATTCGCTGTTCAGTTCCGCACCGACCGGTTGCGCGGAGTCTGAGCCATGAACATCAAGCTGCAACGATGGATTGACCGCTGGGTCGGCATACCGCTGTGTGCGGCGGTGTCGGGGCTGGATGCCGTCATCAACCGGTTCAAGCCACCCTCCTCCCGCGCCGACACAGCGCCGCGCGCCATCGTGGTGATTCTGCTTTCCGAAATGGGCAGCCTGGTGCTGGCGCACGACATGTTTGCGCGCCTGAAGCAACGTTACCCCGGCGCTGAGTTGCATGCCCTGCTGTTCAAAAAGAACCGCGAAATACTCGACCTGATGCAGGTGATGACCCCAGCCCATGTGCACACGGTCGATGACCGCTCCTTGTCCTCCCTGCTGGCCAGCCTGTGGCGCGCCATCCGGGAACTGCGCCGCGCCAACGTGGACGTGGCGATTGACTGCGAACTGTTCTCGCGCATCAGCAGCCTGCTGTCGTTTGCCAGTGGCGCCTCGGTTCGCGTCGGTTTTCACCGCCATACGCAGGAAGGCCTTTACCGCGGCTCGCACATCAACCGGCGCGTGCCCTACAACCCTTACCACCACATCAGCGCACAGTTTTTAACATTGGCGCGTGCGATTGATTCAACAGCAGTGCCTAAATCCAAATTGCCGGTGATGGGTGCCGGCAAACCGCCGCCGCATGTGCAGCTCGATAGCGCACTGATACAAGTCATCCAGAGCCGACTGGCGCAGGACTTCCCCGGCATTGCCGGAAAACCGCTGGTACTGGTGTATCCGGGTGGCGGTATTTTGCCGATCCGCGCCTGGCCCCTGGCGTCGTACATCGGGCTGTGCGAAGGCTTGGTGGCGGACGGTTGCGCCGTGGCCGTGATTGGACTGAAGGACGACCAGGCGCTGGCGCAGCAGCTGGTCGCCAGTGTGACGCTGGCGTTGCCGGCCGGCCCGGTGATTGACCTGACCGGTTACACCCGCTCGATTTCCGAGTTGCTGGCGCTGTTTCATGTGGCGCGCCTGCTGGTGACCAACGATGGCGGGCCCGGGCAATTCGCCGCACTGACGCCGATCTGGACGCTGATGCTGTTTGGTCCGGAAACCCCCGGCCTGTACGCGCCGCTCACGCCGCGCTGCCATTCGTTTTACAGCCAGTGGCCCTGCTCGCCATGCCTGACCGCTTACAACCACCGGTCATCGTATTGCGACGGCGACAACCAGTGCCTCAAGGTCATTGAACCCGCCGGGGTATTGGCCAAGGCGCGGGAATGCCTGGCAAGCGCCTGATATCAAACGCCCGATGTCAACACTTCGATCCCTTGCGGAGAGGCTGATCAGCCGCCTGCCACCACGACTTCAGGTCATGGCGCACTGGCGCTTCATCAAGTTTGGCGCGGTCGGCGCCAGCGGCACGGTGATCAATATCGCCGTGCTCTATCTAGCGCAGGAGTTTCTGCTACGCCGCATCGAAGACTTCCATTCGCGGCTCAATTACTCGATTGCGCTGGCGATTACCCTTGCCACGATCAGCAACTTTTACTGGAACCGGCGCCTGACCTGGCGCGACCGCCAGCACGAAGCCCATCATTCAGCGCTGTTACTGTTCTTCAACTATGTGATGGCGGCGGGCTTGTCGATTGTGATTCAGTCCTTGCTGACCAAATGGCTGGCCCTGTACTTGCACTACCTCGTGGCCAATCTGGTGGCGATTGGCGTGGCCAGCCTGTCCAATTTCATCGCCAATGACCGCCTGACGTTTCGCCGCCGTCGCGCGATAATTCAGGCACCCAGCGCCCCCAGCGCTACAACAACTCCACCCAGCGATGTCCATGACAAGCCCTGAAAAACTGAAGCCCGGCATACGCGCTCATTACCTCTGGCTGGGCCTCAGCATCGCGGTAGCCCTGGGCTATCTGTTTGGACTGGGCGGTGACCATATTCCCCGGAATGGTGATGAACTGGTGTATGCCAACATCGCGCGCCTGACCGCGGAGAGCGGTCACTGGTTGCCGCTGGTGAGCGCATATGACTTCATGCGCAACACCAAGCCGCCGCTGTTGTTCTGGCAGGCCATGGTGGCTGGCGGCTGGGGCGAGCATTGGACGCTGCTAAATCTGCGCTTGCCCAGCGTGGTGTATTCCTGGGCGGTTGCGCTCATGGTCGGCCTGCTGACCTGGAAGATGGTTCGCAGCGATGCAGCTACGCCCGTCGGCCTGGCACCTGGTGCAAGCACAGCCGAGGGCCGGAATCGGCATGCCATCACCATGGCGGCCATCGCAGCGATCATTTACCTCTCGTTCTTCAGCAGCTACCGTTATGGCCGGCCCTACCTCACCAGCGCGGCCGAGACCTTCTGGCTGTTTGGCGTGTTCTTTGCGATCGCCTGGTCGCCCGTGCCGTTGTTGGCTTCTCGCTGGAAGTTTCCACTCATCGCAGGCCTGGCCCTCGGCATCGGCTGCCTGTACAAATCCTTCGCCATGGTGGTGCCCGTCGGCTTCGGCCTGGCGCTGTGCTACCAGGCGATCGGAGCCCGGCTGGCCCCCTGGCGCATTTTCAGGCGCGGTATCGTCATCGACGGCCTCAAGGTCGCCACCCTCTGCGCCATCGCCCTGGCGGTGTTTGGCTTGTGGTTCGCCATCGACCCGCAGCCAGGCGAGGTGTGGCGAGAGTTTGTGGTCGGCGAAAACGCCGGCAAATTCAAGTCATCGGCGGGCTACTTCAAGGTCGCTTTCAGCGGGAGCAGCGGGTTTTTGACAAATGTCACGGGCTACTTTTCAAATGCCGGTTTGCTGCTGCCCGTCTCGATCGGCTGTGCCTGGGCCGCGTGGCGCAGCTCTCGCCAGCGCGCAGCCTCCGGGCAGTCGGTGAGTGACGCAGAAAAAGTACTGTGGCTCTGGCTGCTGGCGTTGGCGCTGGTGTTCATGGTGCCCAACCAGCGGTCTGCCCGCTACCTGGTTCCCGCCATGCCGGCCGTCGCCATTTTGATTGCGCTGTACTGGCACCGCATCCCGCGCATCTGGTTCAGCCTTACCCTGGCGCTTTGCCTGATCGGTGCACTCGCCATGGGCCTGATTGGATTCGGCGCTGTTCGCGCCACCCAAAACACCTGGCTTTATTCGTCGATGTTCTGGCTTTTCCTGGTGGCTATTGCCGTCTGCTGCGTGATCGGCATGGTCAAAAAAGAGCTTACCCGCCCGATTACCGCTGTGGCCAGCTTCGCCGTGTTGTTGTCGCTCGCGTGGGTTACGGCGCCCTTCAATGGGCAGCTGGGCCGCTTCCGTGCAGACACCATCGCCAGACTGCAAGGCCAGGCCGTTTCAGTCCCCACCAACTTCAACGGCCAGTTTGAACGCTACCAGTTCATCATCAAGGGTGCCAAAATTATTCCTTACATTGCGGAACAGCCGGTGGACTACACGGATGTGAATGAGCTGTTCAAGACCAGTCGCTATGCGCTGGTGCAGCGGCGCGTTGGGCAGCCGCCTTGCGCGCAATGCCGCGTGCTCGACGTGCGCTGGGACCTGCGGTCGCGGCAGGACGAAAAAGAAGGCACCCTGGCTGCCTTCAAAACACCCGAGACATTCTGGTACGCCAAAGAGTACCTGGTCGAGCGGCTGACACCCTGAGCGCCAGCCAACCAAAACCTCTTTTCAACAAGGAATCGCCATGCAATACCGTCGCCTCGGAAACAGCAATCTGAAGGTTTCAACCCTGTGCCTGGGCACCATGATGTTCGGTCGGCAGACCCCTTTCGACGAGGCGGCACGCATCGTGGCTTCGGCACGCGAGCATGGGCTCAACTTCATCGACACCGCCGACGTTTACAACCATGGGCAATCGGAGATAGATGTCGGGAAACTGCTCGTTGGCCAGCGCCACCACTGGGTGCTGGCCAGCAAGCTGGGCAACCCGGTGAGCGAGGCCCCCAACCAGAGCCACTACTCGCGCCGCTGGCTGATGCAGGAAACCGACACCATGTTGGCCCGGCTGCAAACCGACTACCTCGACATTCTTTATCTGCACCTCGACTACCACGAGGAAAACCTTGAAGAAGCGGTGCGTGCGCTGGGCGACCTGATCCGTCTAGGAAAAATCCGCAGCTTTGGCCTGTCCAACTTTCGCGGCTGGCGCATCGCCGAGGTGCATCGCCTGTGCGAGAAGGCCGGCGTGCCGCCGCCAGTCGTGTGCCAGCCGTATTACAACCTGCTCAACCGCGGACCGGAAATTGAAATTTTGCCAGCCTGTGCTCACTACGGGCTGGGCGTGGTTCCCTACAGCCCGCTGGCGCGCGGTGTCTTGACGGGCAAATACCCGCCCGGCCAGCCGCCGGCCGAGGGCTCGCGCGCCGGTAGCGGCGACAAGCGCATTCTGGAAACCGAGTTCCGCGAAGAGTCGCTGCTGATTGCACAAAAAATCAAGGCCCGCTGCGACGCCAAAGGGCTGGTGCCCGGGCAGTTTGCCGCCGCCTGGGTACTCGCCAATCCGCTGGTCAGCTCGGTGATCGTCGGACCCCGCCTGCTGTCGCATCTGGAAGAAGTGTATGGCGCAGTGGACCTGGTGCTCGACCAGGATGACGAGGCCTTCATCAATGCGCTGGTGGTGCCGGGCCATGCCTCCAGCCCCGGCTACAACGACCCGGCCTATCCCTTCTTTGGCCGCCCAGTCTGATCCCTGCGCCTCAGGCTGCTATTGAATAAATAGCGCCTGGCGCACGTGGAATAATGGCTGCAGGCTTATTTTTCAAATATTCAGGCGCTTATCCCGGTTTTTGGAACAGCACCGGCTTCGACTCGGCCGTCTGGTCGGCCTTATGCTGAAACAGCCTTAGCGCTAAAGCCATCGGCATGGGCTTAATGTGGCGCCACCAGCGCCACAAAGCGCTGCAGGTACTCAGGCACCCGCATAAAGATGTAAAACGCCACCACTGCATTGGCCAGACCCACAAACAGAAAAATCTGCGGAATGCTGAACCCCGCCTTCAGCAGAGCACCCGCCAGAATCGCGCTGACGATCATGAACAGCGCATTGAGAATATTGTTGGCTGCGATGATGCGGGCACGGTGCGTGGGCTGGCTGCGCAACTGGATCAGTGCGTACATCGGCACGCTGTACACCCCGGCAAACAGGCTGAGCAGCGCCAGGTCGATCATCACGCGCCAATGCGCGGGGTGAGACACGAAGCTGGCCACGCCCATGATAGGCGCAAACGGCAAGCCGCGCGAGGCAAAGTAAAGGTCCACCGCAAACACGCTCATTCCCATCGCGCCGAATGGCACCAGACCGATCTCGACATGGCGGCGGCTCAGCACCTCGCACAGCAGCGAGCCGGTGCCAATGCCTAGCGAAAAAACCACCAGCAGCAAGGACGCCACCTGCTCATTGCCGTGCATCACCTCTTTGGCAAAACTCGGGAACTGGCTCAGGAACACTGCGCCAAAAAACCACATCCAGCTGATGCCCAGCAGGGAGCGGAAAACCACCGGGTTGTCGTTGGCCAGCTTGAGGTTGCGCCAGGTCTCGGTGAGCGGGTTCCAGTTGATTTTGAGGCCGGGATCGGTGGCCGGTGCCAGCGGAATGAATTGCGCCACAGCCCGGCCCGCGAGCGCCAGCAGCACGCAGGAAATCGCCACATAGAGCGGGCCCACGCCGGGCACCGCCACCATGAGACCGCCCACCATGTTGCCGAGCAGAATGGCCACAAAAGTACCCATCTCGACCATGCCGTTGCCGCCAGTCAGCTCACGCTCGTTCAGCGCCTGCGGCAGGTAGGCAAACTTGACCGGACCAAACAGCGTGGAGTGAAGCCCCATCAAAAAGGTACAGCCCAGCAGCACCGGCACCCGGACACTGACATCGCTGCCGAGAAAACCCACGGCGGCCAACAGCATGATCGCCACTTCGAGGTTTTTGACGAAGCGGATCACGCGGGTTTTTTCAAACTTGTCGGTGAGTTGCCCGCTGGTCGCCGAGAACAGCAGAAAGGGCAGGATGAACAAGGCCCCAATCACCAGCCCCGCCAGAGCAGGCGGGAGCCAGCTCACGCTGAGCTGGTAAGTCACCATCACGGTAAAGGCAAACTTGAAAAGATTGTCATTGGCCGCGCCCGAAAACTGGGTCCAGAAATATGGCGCAAAGCGACGCTGCATCAGGAGCGCGAATTGATTCGGGTGCTCGTGGGCTGGCGCCGGATACACCGGTGCGGCTGTGTCCGGTGTGGCTGTATCAACACGCATGCCTGACGCCTTTTTTTTCAAGTTGTTGCGCAGCAAGCTCTTGCGGCGGCTTGGGCTGCTCTGTTTTTGAAGCCTGTACTGAATTCTGCCCTGATTTTCCAGATGCCCAAGGCAGCACCACGAAAGCCATCAACGGTTTGATAGACTGGAGAGCGAATGGCCTAGCCGTCCCACCACAGCGGCAAGCAGCGGAACGCAGTTTCGGTTATTTTTTTAGCCGCATCAAGCCCCAGTTTGCTATATTTATAATAGCTACTTGTGCCCGTCCCGCATGGTCTATCTATCGAAAAGGTTACACAAATGCGCGTTCTCGTTCTCGGCAGCGGACTGCTCGGCGTCACCTCGGCCTGGTACCTCTCCCAGCTCGGTCATGAAGTGACTGTGATTGACCGGCAAGCCTCGCCAGCCGCTGAAACCAGCCACGCCAATGGCGGGCAGATTTCGGTGTGCCACGCCGAGCCCTGGGCCAACCCGAGCGCCCCGCTCAAGGTGCTCAAGTGGCTAGCCAAGGAAGATGCGCCACTGCTGTTCCGGCTGCAGGCCGATCCACGCCAGTGGGCCTGGGGCCTGCAGTTCCTGCGCGAATGCACGCCCGCGCGCGCGCGCCACAACATCGGGCAGCTCGTGCGGCTAGGCACCTACAGCCGCACCATGCTGCAGCAGCTGAGGCGCGACACGGGCATCCAGTACGACCAGCGCATGCAGGGCATCCTGCACTTTTACACGTCGCAAAAGGAGTTCGATGGCGCGCTGAAACCGGCGCGCCAGATGCGTGAGCTCGGCTGCGAGCGCCACGTGATCTCGCCCGACGCGGCGGTGACGATCGAGCCTGCGCTGGCTGCCATCCGCCCGCAACTGGCGGGCGCCACCTACACGGCCGAAGATGAGTCGGGCGACGCGCACAAGTTCACTCTTGAGTTGGCACGGCTGTGCGAGGCGCGAGGCGTGCGCTTCCTGATGAGCCACCATATCACGCGCCTGGTGCCTGCGGGCGACAGCATCACCCATGTGGAGGCGACCGACCCCTCGGGCCGCTATGTGCAACTGAGCGCCGACAGCTACGTGCTGGCCGCCGGCAGCTTCAGCCCAGCCCTGGCCGCGCCGCTGGGCTTGAGGCTGCCCATCTACCCGGCCAAGGGTTACTCGCTCACGGCGCCGGTGATCGACCCTTCGCGCGCCTATGAGGTGTCGCTGACCGACGACGAATACAAGCTGGTGTTCAGCCGCTACACCACCCAGGACAGCAATGGCACCACGGAAGACCGCCTGCGGATTGCCGGCACGGCCGAACTGGGCGGCTACGAGCGCCAGCTCAACGAAACCCGCTGCCAGGGCTTGCTGCGCCGCACGCAAGAGCTCTTTCCCGGGGCGGCGGACCTGAGCCGCGGGCAATTCTGGAGCGGCCTGCGACCCTCCACGCCCAGCAACGTGCCGCTGATCGGCAGAAGCCGCGTGAGCAACCTGTTCCTCAACACCGGCCACGGCACGCTGGGCTGGACCCACTCGTGTGGCTCGGGCAAGGCGCTGGCAGACATTGTGAGCGGTCACCTGCCCGAGGTGGACTTTGCGTTCCTGGGCGCTGGGCCGGGAACGCCTGCCCGCCGTCAGTCGCCCGCGGTGAACACCGTCAAGACGCCGGTATAGCCATAGAGCTGGTGGCGCGCAATTTCACCGCCTGCAAAAAAGCCTACCAGCGGCACGTCGCCCAAGGCGCGCCGCACAATCTGCAGCTCGGCGCTGGGTGCGCCAAAGTGCGGCCCGCCCCGCCCCGAGCAGCTGACATAAATAGCACCGGCGATGCGCCTGGCCGCATGCGGAGCTGATTCGGCTTCCGGTGCGCTCAGGGCATTGGCGACCTCCAGCGTGAGCTCTTCCGGCTCCAGCTCTTCACGGATTTCGGCGCAAATCCGGATCAGGTCGGCACGCGCCGCCTCGGCGTTGCGTTCGCAAAAAGCCAGCTTCATGCCCACGCTGGGCACTTCGGCAATGGCAATGCCCTTGCGCGCCGGGTCCAGCCCGATGATGTGGCGCACCACCACCTCGGAGCCGAACTGGCCGGCACGCTGGGAGCGGGCATCATTCAGGCTGTCTGCGGAGTGGCTCAAGCCAACCAGCGTCGCGCGCACTTTGACCAGCGCCTCGCGCGACTGCTCCAGCGATACGCCCAAGTCCGCCAGCATCACGTCCAGCGCGGGCTGGCCGTCCAGCTCGGTCACCACATTGGCTTCGCATGCCGTAATTTCGTGATCAACGGAGACCGGCCGGCAGCCTTGCGTGACACGCGACATCAGCGCCATGCCCCCAGAAGGATCACGCGCAAAAGCCACACCGCTCAGGCCGCCGCTGAAGACCCCCCCGGCCGCGCCCTGCCCCTTGACATTGCCATGGCCGCTCAGCGCAAATTGCACGGTGCTGGTGCGGCTTGACGCCAGGCCGCCAAAGACGTAGCCGCTGTCGGTACGCTGGGCCATTTCGTCAATCAGCTCGGCCACATCAGGCGTTGAAGCATCCGCATGCACCAGCGCGGTATGCGCCTTGAAGCGGCCACTGCTGGCGGGCGGCAGGGGCGACACGCCGGAAAACACGCGGTACTGGTCGTGCGGCAGTTCGCACAACATCACAGCCATTGCGGGCTCGTCAAAATACTCGACGTTGTTGGAGGCAATGCCCACGCCCACCGTGCCGCTCCAGTCGGTGATGTCGGGCAGCTCGGCGCTCAGGTGATCGAGGATGTCCTGCGCATGGGCGGCGTAGTAATCCGTGATGTAGAGCAGCGCCAGCGTAGGCGCATGGGCATAGCCGGGCGAAGCGAGGTGGGCGCGCAGCTGCGCCAGCACAAGACCGGCCGCCATCTGCCATTGCGGATGGGTGGCGTGGCCGTAGGGGAAAAGCTTCATGGGATCTCGGTGGGCCATTTACTCGGTGGACCATTTAAGTCGTGGTTTTGCGGGCAAGCTTGCGCGCTGGCGCTTTTGGCTTTGACTTGGGTTCTGCCTTCGGTGGTGCCTTGGGCGTTGCCCGCGATGAGGTTTTTGCGGCGGCCGGCGTGGGCCAGGCCTGGCTGCTGCGCAGCGCGGTGTTCATGGCCGCGCGCGCGCCGCCTGCCACGGTATTGCTGGCGGTTTCAGCCATGTCTTGGGCGAGACCCGTGGCCATGTCGGTGGCTGTTTTCACAGCCTCTTTGGCCATCCCGCTGGCAACACTGGTGCGGGTGTCCATGGCGGTTTTTTTGGCGGCGTCTTTCATCGCGTCCGCCGCAATCGTCTGAAACTGCTGGGTCAGCGCGCCCCACCATTGCATCGGGTCCACCATGCCGCCCGCAGCCGAGGGCGCCTTGTTGGTTTTGGCTTTGGCGGGTCTGGCTGTGGCGCTGGCACTGGGTTCGGCAACCGGTTCAGCGCTGGCTTTAGCGGCCTGAAACGCCGAAGGCGGAATCTCCAGCCCGGAAAAAGTCCTGGCTTTGTCGGGCTCGCTGTCGGGCACCTTGAGCTTGAAGGCGTTGGCGACGTCGGCCATGTTGAAGTTCATGCCTTTGAGTGTGGCCAGGGTCATCTTCTGCAGTTCCAGCGCCTGGACAGTGGCCTTGAGCGCGGTGGCGTTTTGGTCGAGCCAGAACTGGACCGCCTTGAGCTCCTGGATGCGCTTGTCCAGCTCTTCTACATTGAGCGTGGGCGCCACCCAGCCTCCGAGGTTGGGCAACTGCGGTGTGTTCTGCGTCGTGCTGCCTGCCGCCTGCTTGGCCAGGTTTTGCAAAAAGTCGAAGCCGGGCACCAACTTGCCGAAATCGGGAAAAGTAGGCTGGTCTGCGTTACTCATGAAAGTCTCCTGGCGGGTTGTGCCCGATGGCATCGGAACGGATGGTCTGCTTCACCATGTTGGCATGGGACATTGGAGCTCCCAGCACGCGCCTTCATTGTGCAACGCCATGGCGGCACGTCAACCGGTTTTTATCCAGTTCCGTCCAGACTGGGTCGAGCTCCTGGTAAAGATGATTTTTGCCTCTTTTATTAATAAAATATATACATAGCCCTTATACAGCGGTCACTGTATGCTATTAATGTAATAGCAACTCAAAGGCCACCGGGTGCTTTGGGCTGTGCGGGTGTGTGAGCGCAGGGGTTCGCGCAGACCGGCACCCTCTCAAGGCCGGGCGGTACTGCTAAGCTTGCGCGATGAAAAGCCTGTTTCACCTTGCCTTCAATGTCCGGGACCTGGACCTTGCGCGCCGGTTTTATGGCGGCGTACTGGGCTGCACCGAGGGCCGGTCTACCGCGACCTGGGTCGATTTTGATTTCTTCGGTCATCAGCTGTCGCTGCACCTGGGTGAGCCGTTCAAGACGGAACGCACCGGCCATGTGGGTGACAAGCTGGTGCCCATGCCGCACTTCGGGCTGGTCTTGGGTCTGCCGGACTGGCAGGCCATGGCCCAGCGCCTGCAGTCGGCCCACACCGAGTTTGTGCTGGAGCCGCAGGCGCGCTTTGAAGGCCAGCCCGGCGAGCAGTGGACGATGTTTTTTTGCGATCCGTTTGGCAACCCCATCGAAATCAAGGGCTTCAGGTCACTCGACACGCTGTACACAAGCTGACGAAGCCGCCTGATGCCACCCCTTAACAAGCACTTGATTCCATGGCTTACACCTTTGCTTCGGCCACTGTTTTGCTGCTGCTGATCACGGACCCGTTTGGCAACATCCCCATCTTTGTAAGCGCCCTGCGCGGCGTGGCGCCCGAAAGGCGCATGCGGGTCATCCTGCGGGAGGTGCTGATTGCCTTTTTGCTGCTGCTGGCTTTCATGTTTGCAGGCGATGGCTTCATGCGCCTGATGAACCTGAGTGACTTGTCGCTTCAGATCGCCGGGGCAGTGGTCATGTTCCTGATCGCGCTGCGCATGATTTTTCCGTCGCTACAACCTGATGCCGCCCCCCTGCAGGGCGAGCCGCTGATGGTGCCGCTGGCCATTCCGGCGCTGGCGGGCCCATCGGCCCTGGCCACGGTCATGCTGCTGGTCTCGCAAGCCCCGGCCCGGCGGCTGGAATGGGTCGCCGCGCTGTGCGTGACCATGGCGGTCTGTGCGGTGGTGCTGGTGCTCTCCGAGCGGATTCAGCGGGTGGCGGGCGACCGGGTCATGATGGCCTTTGAACGGCTGATGGGCCTGATTCTGGTGGCCATCTCGGTCGAGATGCTGCTGCGGGGCATACGGCTTTTTGTGACCCAGATCGCAAGCGCCGCCTGAGCTGCCGCAGCGCCTGGCCGCGCTGCCGGTTGGGCTAGTCCGCGGCGACGACCTTCTGGTCGATGGCACCGAACACCGACTGCCCGTCCTTGCCCTTCGCTTCGATGCGTAGGGTGTCGCCAAACTTCATGAACCCTGTCTTGGGCTGGCCGTCTTCAATGGTTTCAATCGCGCGTTTTTCGGCGATGCAGCTGTAGCCATGACTCCAGTCCTTGTTGCTCACGGTGCCTGAGCCGACAATGCTGCCGGCGCGTACGTTGCGGGTTTTGCAGAGGTGGGCAATCAGCTGGCCAAAATGAAAGGTCATCTCGGGACCGGCCTCGCACATGCCGACCTTGCGGCCGTTCCAGGTGCTTTGCAGCGTCAGGTGCAAGCGGCCCTTGTCCCAGGCATCGCCGACTTCATCGAGCGTGACGGCGACCGGACTGAAGGCCGTGGCCGGTTTGCTCTGGACCAAGCCAAACCCTTTGGCCAGTTCATCAGGAATCAGGTTGCGCAGGGACACGTCGTTGGCCAGCAAAGCCAAGCGTATGCCTTCGAGCGCCTGCGCGGGCGTGGCGCCCATGGGCACGTCAGCCGTGATCACGGCGACTTCCGCCTCAAAGTCGATGCCAAACGCTTCGCTGGCGACCACCACGTCGTCACACGGCCCGATGAAGGCGTCACTGCCGCCCTGGTGCATCAGCGGGTCGATGTAACAGGAAGCGGGCACTTCCGCATGACGCGCCTTGCGCACCAGTTCCACGTGGTTGATGAAGGCCGAGCCATCAGCCCACTGGTAGGCGCGCGGCAGCGGGGCCATGCACCGGGCTGGCTCAAACGGGAAAGCATGGCGCGCCTTGCCGTTGTTCAGCGTCTCGTACAGGTCCTGCAATTGCGGTGACATGAAGTTCCAGTCGTCCAGCACCTGCTGCAGTTTGTTGGCGATGCCCGTCGCATAATGCGCCATGGAGAGATCGCGCGACACCACAACGAGCTGGCCGTCGCGTGAGCCGTCTTTGTAAGTGGCGAGTTTCATCGGTATCCTGATCGGGTGGCTGAGCAGTGTTACTTCGGTTTCACACCAAGGAACGCAAGGGGTGAGGAGTTACGATAAGTGAAATCAATTCACCTAAATGTAATTTCAAATTTTAATTCAATGCCATGAATGTAGCTCCAGGCTTACCCACCACCGTGCCCAAAGCCGTGCTCACCGGCCTGCCGCCGCAGCGCGCAGGCATCCAGTCGGTGGAGGTCGGCTTCAGTCTGCTTGAAGTGCTGGCCACGTCGGCCGGTCCGCTGATGTTGCGCGACCTGGCCGCCGCGGCAGGCATGAGCGCCGCCAAGGCCCACCGCTACCTGGTCAGCTTTCAACGGCTGGCGTTGGTCATGCAGGACCTTGCCACGACCCGCTACGACCTCGGGCCGGCAGCGCTCAAGTTAGGGCTCGCTTCCCTGTCAAGGCTTGACAGCGTGAAACTGGCGCGGCAACGCCTGCAGCCCCTGATGGAAAAAATCGGCCAGACGCTGGCGTTGGCCGTGTGGGGCAACCAGGGCCCGACCCTTGTTCACTGGGAGGAACCTCCCCAGTCCGTCACCGTCAACCTGCGCCTGGGCGACGTCATGCCGCTGCTCTCATCGGCCACGGGCCTGTGCTTTTCGGCCTTCCTGGCGCAGCGCCATGCGCCACTGAACCATGCGCCACAAAATCGGCTGGCCCGGCTGCTCAAGGACGAACTGGCACGCACCCGGATGCTGGCACGCAAGGATGTACCCACCTGCATGGCCGAAGTGAGCACGCTGCTTGAAGAGGTGCGCCAGCGTGGCCTGGCGCGCGTCGTCGGCACCCTGCTGCCGGGGGGGGCCGGGTTTTGCGG
>DFWY01000001.1:64967-80180 GCA_002381615.1 Polaromonas sp. UBA4122
TCGGCACCCTGCTGCCGGGGGTGGCCGGTTTTTGCGCGCCCGTGTTTGACGCCGATGGCCATCTGGTGCTGGGCATGCTGGCGCTGGGGTCGCTGGCTACCTTTGATGAGGCTTGGGACGGTGCGGTGGCCCGACCGCTGATGGCCGCTGCCCGGCAACTTTCCAGCGATCTGGGATTCACAGAGACATGAGCACTTTGGCGGCACAGCATGCGGAGGTCTTGGGTGCAGCGGCGCCACGCGCAGCGCCACCCTGGCGCGCGCTGGGGACGCTGGCCGTGCTGGTGCTTGCAGCCCACACGCTGGTGCTGCGGACCTCGCCCAAGCAGTTCGGCCCGGCGCTCGACCCATCGCCCGCCCGCGCCCGGGCTTTTGTGACGCGCAGCATTGAAATGCCGCCATCGGCCGAAGTGAGCACGCCGCCGCCCTTGGCAGCAAAGCCTGTCACAAAAAATATTCTTAAGGAAAAAGAGGCTGTAGCCCAGGAGTCACGGGCGCAATCAGCTATTGATTCAGTAGCACCTCAAGTTCCAGAATCTGCACGCGCCAACGAACCCGATGCCTCAGCCAGCGCAGACAGCGTGCCCGACCCAACGGCCGCCAGTGATACCGCTGACACCGCCATGGCCGCAGCGTCTGCCGCCGGTGCCGCCGTTGTGCCACCAGCCGGTCCGAGCCAGACCCCGGTGACGGCCATGGCACTACCCGCCAGCGCCCTCCTGGAGTACAAGGCAGTCGGCAGTGCCAAAGGACTGAATTACTATGCCAATTCGCAGCTGGACTGGCATAACGCGGGCAGCACTTACGACGCCCGCATGACCGTCAGCGCGCTGTTTATAGGCTCGCGCACCTTGACCAGTAGTGGCCAGGCAAGCGCTGAAGGCTTGGCACCCACCCGCTTTTCCGACAAATACAAAACCGAAGTAGCCGCGCATTTCGAGCCTGAAAAGGGCCAGATCACCTTCAGCGCCAACACGCCCTCCGTCCCATGGATCAAGGGCGTGCAAGACCGGGTGAGCGTTTTTTTGCAGCTGGGCGGCATGCTGGCGGGCAATCCGGCCGGCTTTCCGGTGGGCTCCACTATTTCGATGTACACCGTGGGACCGCGTGATGCGGACACCTGGACTTTTCTGGTGGAAGCCGAAGAAAAAATCACCCTGCCCTATGGTGAGCTGAGCACGCTCAGGCTCTCGCGTCAGCCCAAGCGTGAATACGACCAGAAGGTTGAAATCTGGTATGCCCCCTCGCTGGGTTATCTGCCGGTGCGCAACAAAATCACCCAGCACAACGGTGATTTTGTCGACCAGCAGCTTACCGCCGTGAGTAAATCCTGAAGAACCGCTGCGCAACCCGCCAAAGGGCTGTCCGGCGGGATTTTTTGCACATTTACATCGTGTCTTGCGGCTTACCCTGTCCTCTTGAACTGGGCACGATCGTTGCCATATAAGAACAAAGGACATCACCATGCAAATGCTTTACGACTCGGACACTTTTGTGGTGGTTCAGATTCACGCGAACGCACCTGAGGAATCTGCGCCCGCTCCCGCCATTCCAGAACTGGCCCGCCACGGCTTTGAAATCGTGGACAAGCGCTCTGGCAAAGAGGTGTACCTGGATGGCTCGTGGGCAGAAATGTTCCAGCAGCGCCTGAGCGCATGGGCCCAAAACACGCCTACCCAGGACGAGATAGAAGACACGCTGGAAGGCTACAGCGGCTTGGCCAACACGCCTATCTCCCTGCACTGACCACGCCGCGCCCGGACCCTCATTTGACCGGGGTGGCTGCGGCCCTGGTCGCCGTGGTAAATTCTGAAGCGCCCTGAACATCCAGGGCAGGGGCTCAGACCGCGCGCAACGCATTAAAAACATTTGTATCCACCGATGCCTCATCTCTCCGGTCTTTCCTGCCGCTCTTTGTCACACGCCTTGGGCTCACTGCTCTGTGTCGCAACGGTGGCGTTTGCCGGAGGCTGCGCCGGCCGCCCCGAAGCGCCCATCGTCCAGCTGACCAGCGGCAGCGCTGCCGCAGCAATGGATGCCAGGCTTGATGCGTTGCTGCCTGCCGATGTGCTGCTCATCGGCGAACAACACAACGCAACGGAACACCAGCAGATCGAGCAGCAGGTGATCACGCTTCTTGCGGCACGGGGCCTGCTGGCTGCGGTGGCACTGGAAATGGCCGATGCCGGGGTGAGCACCGCTACGCTCAAACCCAGTTCGACCGAAGAGCAGACCCGCCATGCGCTGAAGTGGAACGACAAAGGCTGGCCGTGGGCGGCTTATGGGCCCGCCGTGATGACAGCCGTGCGGGCAGGGGTGCCGGTACTGGGTGCCAACTTGCCAGGGGCGCAACAGCAAGACAGCATGGCCGACAGCAAGCTCGACGCTCAGTTGCCCGGCCCGGCCCTTAAAACGCAGCAGCAAAGGATTCGCATCGGCCATTGCAACCTGCTGCCCGAGAGCCAACTTGCGCCCATGGCGCGCATCCAGATTGCCAAAGACATCACCATGGCCAATATGCTGAGTCAGGCGGCCCTGACCGGCAAGGTGGTGGTATTGCTGGCGGGCAGCGGTCACGCAGACCGCACCTTGGGCGTACCGCAACACCTGCCTGCAAACCTCAGAGCCAAGGCCGTTCACCTGCGCGCGGGCGATGGTTCTGGCAACGAACCGACCGATGCTTTTGACAGCGTCTGGCCCACGCCCGACCTGCCAGACACGGACTACTGCGCCGACCTGCGAAAAAAATTCGCACCGAATTCGGCAGCCGGTTCAGCGCCAGCGCCCAGGCCCTGAAACTGAACCAACCCAAGCTGCAAGCGCATTCAGCTGTTTTTACGAATCGAGTCGGCCACCACGTTGACGATGCGCTCGATGTGCTCTTTCTCCACGATATAAGGTGGGCAGATCACGATGTTTTCACCCGCTGGCCGTACCAGCACGCCGTGGTGGAAGCAGTCCATGAAGATGTCGTAGGCGCGCTTGCCTGGTGCACCTGCCACAGAGGACAGCTCGACGGCACCGGCCAGCCCGAGGCTGCGAATGCCGATCACGTTGGGCAGGCCCTTGAAGCTGCTGTGCATGGCATCACCAAGCACCTTGCCCATCTGGCCCGCACGTTCAAACAAGTTGTCCTGCTTGAACAGATTGAGTGTGGCAATGGCCGCTGCACAGGCCACCGGATGGCCTGAATAAGTGTAGCCATGAAAGAATTCCACGGCGTACTCAGGGCTGTTGGCGTTGGCATTCATCATGGTGTCGTAAATGCGGTCCGAGCAGATCACGCCGCCCAGCGGGATGACGCCGTTGGTCACGCATTTGGCAAAGTTCAGCATGTCGGGCACCACGCCGTAATAGTCCGCGGCAAAGTTGGTGCCCATACGGCCGAAACCGGTGATGACTTCATCAAAAATCAGCAGGATGCCATGCTTGTCGCAGATCTCGCGCAAGCGCTTCAGGTAGCCCTTGGGCGGCAGGTACCAGCCGGCACTACCCGACACCGGTTCCACAATCACAGCGGCCACGTTGCTCGGGTCATGCAACGGCAAAATGCGGTTTTCCAGCTCCAGCAGGATGTCTTCTTGCCACTCGGGCTCCACCCCATTGATGTAGGCGTGATTGACCGGGTCATGGATGAAGCGCATGTGGTCCACGCGCGGCAACAAGGCCGCGCCATAGACTTTGCGGTTGGCCGGAATGCCGCCCACGCTCATGCCGCCAAAGCCCACGCCGTGGTAGGCCTTCTCCCGGCCAATGAACACATTGCGGTGGCCCTCGCCGCGGGCGCGGTGGTAGGCCAGCGCCACTTTCAGCGAGGTGTCGGCCGCTTCAGAGCCTGAATTGCAAAACAGCACCTTGTTCAGGTCGCCGGGCGCCATAGCCGCAATCATTTCGGCGGCCTTGAAAGCCTTGTCGTTACTGACCTGAAACGCCGTCGCATAGTCCAGCGTGTCGAGCTGCTTCTTGATGGCTTCGTTAATCGGCTTGCGGTTGTGCCCGGCGCCCACGCACCACAGGCTGGAAATGCCGTCGAGCACCTGCCGGCCATCGTGCGTCGTGAAGTGCATGCCCTCGGCCGCCACAAAAATACGCGGATCTTTTTTAAAGCTGCGATTGGGGGTGAAGGGCAGCCACTGGTGCTCCATGTTGAAATCTTGATAAGCCATGTCGATCTCCTGCGTCGGAATGTGGTGAATAGGGGCGAATGCGAGGGCAATCTTGCATTTTGGCACTCTTGCTGCCGGTCTGCACTAAAAAATCGACCTTGGCCGACCCCAGCCTGCGCCGGGCCGGCGCCACCTGCGACAATTCATCCCTTATGAATCACGCTTATATCCTGACCCTGTCCTGTCCGGACCGCAGGGGCATTGTTCATGCCGTGTCCGGTTTTTTGTTCCAGAACGGCGGCAACATTGAAGAAGCCGCGCAATACAACGACCCGGGCACGGGCCTGTTTTTCATGCGTGTGCAGTTCGTCTGCGACCAGCTGACGCATGAGGCGCTATCGAGCCAGCTAACGGCTTTTGCAGCGCCTTTCCAGATGGACTGGAAACTGCACGACACCACGCAACCCATGCGAACGGTGATCATGGTCAGCAAGGAAGGCCATTGCCTGAACGACCTGCTGTTTCGCTGCAAGTCGGGCCTGCTGCCGCTGGACATCCGTGCCATTGTTTCCAACCACCGCGAGTTTTATCAGCTCGCCGCCAGCTACAACATCCCTTTTCATCACTTGCCGGTCACCGCGGCAACCAAGGGCCAAATCGAGGCCAGGCAGCTGGAGATCATCGAGTCCGAAGGTGCCGAGCTGGTGGTGCTGGCGCGCTACATGCAGGTCCTCTCCAACGACCTGTGCAACAAGCTGGCGGGCCGCGCCATCAATATCCACCACTCCTTTTTGCCCAGCTTCAAAGGGGCCAAGCCCTACTACCAGGCGCATGAGCGCGGCGTGAAGCTGATAGGCGCCACCGCGCACTACGTGACAGGCGACCTGGATGAAGGCCCCATCATCGAGCAGGACGTGGCGCGCGCTGACCACAGCAAAACGGTGGAGGACCTGACGGCCATGGGCCGTGACACCGAGAGCCAGGTGCTGGCGCGTGCCGTGAAATGGCACAGCGAGCACCGCGTGCTGCTGAACGGCCATAAAACTGTTATTTTCAAGTGAGTACCGAGCGCAGCGCAGGGCCGCCCCAAGCAAGCTCAGCCCCCTCGGGGGGCAGCGAAGTACACGAAGTGACGAGCGCGGGGGCCATATGACAGCGCGCATTCCACCCATTCAGTGCCTGCTGACGTTCGAAGCGCTGGCACGGCTGCGCAGTGTGACGCAGGCGGCGGAGGAACTCTGCGTCACACCCAGCGCGGTGAGCCACCGTGTCAAGCAACTCGAACAGATCATCGGCACCAAGCTGTTTGGCCGGGCTGATTTTTCATTGACCACCGAAGGCAGTGAGTACCTGGCGCATGTGCGCGAGGGGCTTGCCACGCTGCAGAAGTTTCCCGGCACCGCGGGGCAAAGTGCCACACCGGGCAAACGCAAGCTGCGACTGGCGGTCACGCCCACGTTTGCGCGCTCCATTCTGATTCCGCGCCTGCGCCAGTTCACGGACGCCTACCCCGAGATCGACCTCACACTCCAAGTGTCGATTCCCCTGCTGGACGTGGAGGCCGAAGATGCCGACCTGATCGTGCGCTTCGGCACGGGCCGCTATGCCGACCTGGAGCATGTCTGCCTGAGCACGGACGAAGTCACCCCGCTGGCCTCGCCAGCCTTCGTGCGGGAGCATGGGCCCTTCGAGGCCCCCGAAGACCTGGAAGGGGAAAGCCTGCTGCGCTCCCCGCTGGAGCCCTGGCGCACCTGGTTTGCCGCGAATCACCTCGACTGGCCCGAACCGCAAGACGGCTCCCAATTCAATGACATCGGCCTGATGTGTGATGCAGCCGCTGCGGGCATGGGCATCGCCCTGATCCGCCTCAAGCTGGGCGCACCCTGGCTGGAAAACGGCTCGCTGGTCCGCCTGGGCAACAACGCCGTTTTTGGGCATAACACGCCCAGCCCGCATGCCCATTACCTGTGCTGGCGCACCGGCACCATGGACCGCTGGGAATGCGCAGCATTTGCCGACTGGCTGCGCAAGAGCCTGGGCTAGGAGCCTGAACGGGTTTTGATGCCTCCGTGTGCCGCATCCATAGATGCCGATTCGACGCAAAAGACGGGCGGCCTCAATGCCCGATGTACAGCTTGGCGTGAATGCGCCGTGTGGTGCTCCACACGCCCCACAGCACCAGTGGAATCAGTGCCCCGGCGGATATCTCGGGGTCGATCGGCACGCCCGCGCCTTTGAGCGCCTTGCCGATGTAGAGCAGCAAGCTGACCACGTAGTATGAGATGGCGGCAATCGACAAACCCTCCACGGTGGACTGCAAGCGCAGCTGCAGTTCCTGTCCGCGCGTGAGCTTTTCCAGCAGTTGCTGATTTTGCATCTCGGTGGCGATGTCCACACGCGTGCGCAGCAGCGCACTGGTGCGCGACACGCGCTCGGACAGCGAGGCCAGGCGCTGCGCCGTGGCCGCCACCGTGGCGATGGCGGGCGACAGGCGGCGCTGCATGAACACGCCAATGGTTTGCGTGCCCGGAATGGCCTTTTCGCGCAGCTCGGTGATGCGCTGGCCCACCAGCGTGTCGTAGGCGAGCGTGGCCGAAAAGCGGTACACATGCTCGGCCGTGGCGCGCTCCACGCGTGCGGCCAGCGACACCAGCGTATCCAGCAGCTCCTGGTCAGACGCCGACTTCTGCTCGAGGCGCGCCGTGATGTCGGCCAGCGTGCCTTCAGCCTCGGCCAGCATGGGCGCCAGCTGCTTTGCCACAGGCAGACCGCGCAGCGCCATCAGGCGGTAGGTTTCGAGTTCCAGCAGGCGCTGCGAGATACGGCCGGCGCGCGTCTCGGTAGTACCGGTTGGGGCGATCACCAGCATGCGCTCAAAGCCATCGGCGCCAATGCGAAATTCGGTCAACGCCCATGAGTGCTCATCGCCTAACTTCGAGGCCACCACGGTGCGCCCGCCGAACCAGGCCTGCGCCTGGTCCATTAGCGCCCGCTCGTCGAACAGGTCGCCAGAGATCATGGCCAACTGGACGGCCGCCACGGTGCGCCCAGGAAGGCTGCGCAGCCAGTCGGGCGTCACCACCAAGGCAGACAGCAACGCCGGCTCCAGCGCCCCCAGCCGCGCACTAGCGGGCAGCGCCTGCACGATGGAATAGCGCGTGAACTCAGTGTGCCGCTCCCACTTGACTGTGTAGCCCTCAAAGCGCAGGCGCAGGAAGTTGCCGTGCAGGCTGTCCAATGGCAAATCTTGCTGGCCAGGCAGGCGGCGCAGATGATCGCACTCCTGCTCGCGCGTCACGCCCGCGTTGAGCACGGCCACGTAGATGATGAGCGCCGGCAGCCGCACGCGGGCCGAGGGCCGCGCATGCACCTCGTTGTGCAACGTGGTGCGCAACGGGTCGTCAGGTGGCAGCAACGTGGCGGAGGCGGACGGGGAAGACTGTCTGGAGGTCATAGGCGGATACTACTATTTTGACAGCTGACTGCGCCCTTTTGACGCTGGACGGATTCAAATCTGAAACGCAACAGGGTTGAGTTTATGTGACCAGCAGACCTTGAAGTTGAAAGGTCCGCGGCGCAAAACAGTTGCGCCAATCCAGCGCGCTGCGCAAACTGTCGCTGCATTTCATGCAAGGCTTTAAATTTCTTCAACCCGGCGGTGGCGGCTTGCCCTACAGTGTGACTTCAAACCGGGACACAGACCATGAACGCACCCCTTTCGCAGCAGCAGCACGATATGCTCAAGAGATCAGAGCGCCAGTCGCAGGTGGCGCGGGCACTGACTGCGGTGCTTCCAGCGCATGCTGTACTTTGGAACACCGAAGACACCACGCCTTATGAATGCGATGGGCTGACGGCTTACCGCGAACGGCCACTGGCCGTTGCCCTGCCCGAGACCTATGCCCAGGTGCAGGCGGTGCTCAAAACCTGCCACGCGCTGGATGTGCCGGTGGTAGCGCGCGGCGCAGGCACGGGCCTCTCCGGCGGTGCCATGCCGCACAAGCTGGGCGTGACGCTGTCGCTGGCCAAGTTCAACAAGATTCTCAAGATTGACCCCGCCAGCCGCACCGCTGTTGTGCAGGGCGGTGTGCGCAACCTGGCCATTTCCGAAGCGGCAGCGCCGCATGGCCTGTATTACGCACCTGATCCATCAAGCCAGATCGCTTGCACCATAGGCGGCAACGTGGCTGAAAATTCGGGCGGCGTGCACTGCCTGAAATACGGCCTCACGGTGCACAACGTGCGCAAGGTCAAGGGCTTCACCATCGAAGGCGAAGAGGTCGAGTTCGGCAGTGATGCGCTGGATGCCGCAGGCTACGACCTGCTGAGCATCATCATCGGCAGCGAAGGCATGCTGGCGGTCACGACTGAAGTCACCGTGAAGCTGGTGCCCATGCCGCAGCTGGCGCGCTGCATCCTGGCCAGCTTTGACGATTTGCGCAAAGCCGGCGACGCCGTGGCGGCGGTGATTGCCGCAGGCATCATTCCCGCCGGGCTGGAGATGATGGACAAACCCATGACGGCGGCGGTGGAGGATTTTGTGCACGCCGGCTATGACCTGAGCGCCGCGGCGATTTTGCTGTGCGAGAGCGATGGCACGCCCGAAGAGGTCGAGGAAGAAATCGGGCGCATGAGCGAGTTGCTGCGCCAGCGTGGCGCCACCGCCATCGCCGTGAGCCAGAACGAAGCCGAACGCCTGCGCTTCTGGAGTGGCCGTAAGAATGCGTTCTCGGCTTCGGGCCGCATCAGCCCCGACTACATGTGCATGGACTCCACCATTCCGCGCAAGCGTCTGGCCGACATCCTGCTGGCCATTGCCGAGATGGAAAAGAAATACCAGCTGCGCTGCGCCAACGTGTTTCATGCCGGCGATGGCAACCTGCACCCTCTCATATTGTTTGACGCCAACGACGCCGACCAGTTGCACCGTGCTGAAACCTTCGGCGCCGAAATCCTGGAAACCAGCGTAGCCATGGGCGGCACCATCACCGGCGAGCACGGCGTCGGCGTGGAAAAACTCAACTCCATGTGCGTACAGTTTTCCGCGGAAGAAAACGAGCAGATGTTTGGCGTGAAGCGTGCCTTTGACGCCAAGGGTCTGCTCAATCCCGGCAAGGTGATCCCGACCCTGAACCGCTGCGTCGAGTACGGGAAAAAGCTGGTGCGCGGCGGACAACTGGCGCATCCGGATTTGCCGCGCTTCTAAACAGAAACAGGTTCTGAGATGCAGGCATTACGCGGCTTGGCTTGGTTGCTGGTGCTTCAGTCGCTGGGAGAGCTGATTGCGCGAGGGCTGTCCTTGCCCCTTCCCGGTCCCGTCATTGGCATGATGCTGCTACTGGTGGCGCTGCGCTGGACGCGGGTGCGTGAGTCCGTCGCCGTGTGCGCCGACGTTCTGCTCTCGCACCTTTCGTTACTCTTTGTGCCGGTAGGCGTCGGTGTCATAACGCATCTTTCACTCGTGAGCCAGTACGGTGTACGCATGCTGGTGGTCGTGATCGTGTCCACGCTGCTCGGTTTGGGGGTGACGGTTTTAAGCCTGCACCTGCTGCGGGACCGTACCGTCAGCCAGTCAAAGGAAGGCCCGCATGCCTAAGTTTGTAGAGCTGTGGGTCTATCTTTCGGCCACTCCGCTGTTTGGCCTGACCGCCACGCTGGTGGTTTATGCCCTGGCACAAGCCGCTTACACAGGTCTTGGTCAGGCGCCGTGGGCCAACCCTGTACTGTGGACGGTGGTGTTTCTTGCCAGTGGCCTACTGGCCACCGGCGTGCCTTACCCCAGCTACTTTGCTGGCGCCCAATTCATCCACTTCCTGCTGGGCCCAGCCGTGGTGGCGCTGGCCTGGCCGCTGTGGCTGCGGCGAGAGGAGTTGCGCCAGCGCTGGGGACGCTTGCTGGTTGCCGCGCTGGCGGGCGGCGTGGCAGCAAGTGGCAGTGCGCTGCTGCTGGGGTGGGTCCTCGGCTTGCCTGCAGAAGTCATTTTGTCGCTTGTGCCCAAGTCGGTCACCGCGCCAGTGGCGATGGGTATTGCCGAACAAATAGGCGGCATACCGGAACTCGCCGCCGTATTTGCGGTGATGACCGGCCTGGTAGGCGCGCTCAGCGGCAAATACCTGTTTGACGCCTTGCGCATCCCCACCGACCCGGCGGGCTGGGCCGCCCGTGGCTTCGCGCTGGGCACGGCATCCCACGGCATCGGTGCAGCACGCGCCCTGCACGTCAACGCTGATGCCGGTGCCTATGCAGGACTGGCACTGGGCTTGCAGGTGGTACTGGCATCGCTGCTGATACCGCTGCTCTTCAGATTGTTCTAGGGCTTAGTGGAGGCAGCTTTCGCCGCCCCGCGTCTTTTCTCTTAAACCGCCTGCAAACCCGGCTTGCTCACGCTCGCTGGTTTAGTATTACCAAGCGCGCCAAACATGATTTCTCCCGAGAGTTGGCCCCCTTCTTCGACCACCAGCTTGCCGTAGCGAATGGTGCCGGTGACCTTGCCGGTCGAATAAATCACCAGCTTCTGCCGCACGGTCAGGTTGCCATTGAATTCGCCACGGATTTCGGCCACATCAATTTCAGCCGACCCCTTGAAAGCGCCCTGCTCTGCAATCTGGATCACTCGCGAATCCATGGTGGCCTCGACCAGACCTTCCACCACCAGGGTGTCACAGTCGGTGATCTCAACGCCCTTGAGTTTGATGTTGGGCCCAACCGTCAGCTTGCTGCCGCCTTCCTTGGCGGCGCTGGCGGAGGCGGCAGCTTCGCTCACAGATTTGGCAGCGTTTTGCTGGCTGGCCGTTTGGGAAGCAGACTGCAGCGTGCCGGATGAGCCGGTGGTCCCATAGCTATTTGCTGCGCCAGGACGCACGCCGGTCGGTGTCTCATTCTCTCGCTTGCCAAAAAACGGTGTTGCCATGTGACTTCCTTAAAAAAGAACGCATGGTACGTCTGCAGAAAATAAAAAACCGCCCTCTTATGCAAGATAGGTAACGAAATTAATTCTTACATCCAGCACAGAGACGATTTGGCGGCGCAAAGTGTCTAACTCGGGAGCACAACCCAACAGGCAATGCCGCACCATGCAGAAGATGGCCCTGCGTCCGCAAAAATAGCGCTTATTCGACCCGGCATCAGTCCGTCCTGCTGGCGTGTACAAAGGCGCCGCAGCGACTTCATTCGGCGAGCGTCAGACGGCGTAGAGAAGCAGGGTTATTTGCATTAAAGTGCCGCAAGATCCGCCCCCTCTTACAATTCCAACCACCACCCTATCCCGAATTTCCGCCAACCTACTACGTGCCGCCGCTCTCGCTGCGGCGGTGGTGGAGACACGGGCACCAGCATGCCATCCACAACGGCACAGTGAGCAAGATGCGCCGCGCTTCCTCAACTCCGCCGCCTGATGGGGGCCTAGTTAAAATCCTCGAACTCGGCCCACTGGGAAGACGGACCTGCGCTCTCGCTGGTCATGGGTGCGCTGAGATCGACCACAAACACGATTTCCCCCCCGAAACAGCCCACGCCCAGCGTTTTCATGAGGACCTGTTCCTTTTCAGGTGAATCCAGTCGGAGAAAGCAGATGGCCTGCTTCCTGCCCTCGTGCATGGCCGTGAGGATGTCCATTCGTGCAATCCTCCCAAACTTTCCGCACAGCCTCTGCAAGGCGGGTTTCAAGGTGGCAACATCCGGGCAGTGCCCGAGCTCGTCAAGTGCGTTCATGATGGCTCCCTGTGTATTAGCTGGCCGAGTTCACCGAAACGTCATCCGTGCTTTGGCTCTTTGTTGAAAAATACATCTAAATCTTGGCAAAGCAATTGAGATTTCTCAAATCAGGTCACAAACATTTGCTGACAAATGCATTAATTCGCCAAATGATACCAACAAAGACCCCTGCGACATACTGGCGTGCATTTGATACGCAACAAGTGGAAGATCATTGGGCTTGCAGGCCTTCGCATCACCTTATAGACTGTTACCTTCGTAACCTTGATATCGATTCATTTCGGTTCGAAGGCTGACTTTCTTCTTCGGTGTAACTACAGACTCGATGCGGGGACGTTTCAATGACAAAAAAAAATCCTGTTGTTTTCGGCACTCGCCCCGAAGCGATCAAGATGGCGCTTTTGGTCAAGACACTGCAGGCGCATGCAGCGTTTGAGGTCAAGGTGTGCAGCATTGACAACGTGCATCTCATCGAGCCACTGGATTACCTGCCTTTTGTGTACCTGATGGACCAAAGCACCCTCACTGGGCAAACCTGTCCTGGTGATGCGCGACACCACCGAGCGCCCCGAGGCGGTGGAAGCGGGCACCGTCAGACTGGTCGGCACCGGTGCGGAAAAAATCGCCGCGCACGCCAGCACACTGCTCAGTGATGCGCAGGCCTATCAAGCCATGGCCTTTGCCCACAATCCCTATGGCGACACGGCCACGCCTGCCAGCGCATTGCACAGGTGCTTGCGGGATAACCGTTCTTTCCTTTGATGCCCCAAGATTCCATCGCTGACGCTGCAGCGGCGGCGCCGCCGGCCCCGGGCACATCCGCCCAATCCGACCACGCGCCCGGCTTTGACGCGCTAGCCCGGCGACAGGGCGGGAACCTGCTGGATATGGCCGAGCGGATCGGGCACATCGGCAGCTGGACCATCGAGCTGCCGGGCAACCGGCTGATGCATTCGGACGAGTTCGCGGCCATCCTTGGCGTGGCTGCGGGCACACCGATCACGCCGGATGAGATGGCGGCCCAGTACACGCCGGAATGGCGCGCAAGCATCAGCGCGTTGATTCAGAGCTGCTGCCGAGAAGGCACCCCCTTCGATGAAGAGATGCAGATCGTGACGGTGGCCCAAACCCGCAAGTGGGTGCGCACCGTCGGCGAGCCCGTGCACGATGAGAAGGGCCAGATCGTCCGCATACAGGGGGTCCTGAAAGACATCTCTGCCTGGAAGCAGGCCCAGCGCGAAACCCTTCGTCTGGCAATGCGCCTGACCACGACGCTGACCAGCATCACGGAAGCCTTCGTGACACTGGATCGCCAGTGCTGCTTCTCCTACCTCAATCAGGAAAGCGAACGGCTGCTGCAGCGCACCACCGGCGACCTGCTGGGCAAGGAGGTCTGGCATGAATTGGGCGACGGTGTGGGGCAGCGCCTGAAGCAGCAGCTCCAGCAGTCACTCGCTACCAATCACCGTGTCGAGTTCGAGGACTTCTGCCCCACCCTGGGCAAGTGGCTCGAAGTGCGCGCCTACCCGTTTGCCGAAGGCTTGGCGGTGTACTTCCGGGACGTGACCGAGCGGCGAAGATCGCAGGAGCAGCTGATGCTGCTGGAGACCAGCATCTCGCGGCTCAACGACATCGTGCTCATCGCCGAGGCCTTGCCCGCAGGCGAGCTGGAGCCGCGCATCGTCTTCGTCAACGATGCGTTCGAGCACCACACCGGCTACGGCCGCGACGACGTGCTCGGCCAGACGCCCCACATGCTGCTCGGGCCTGACCCCCAGCTCGGGAAATTGCGTCGTATGGCGACAGCGCTGCAGCAGAAAAGGCAGGTTCGCGGCGAGTTGATGATCTACAAAAAGGGCGGCAGCTGGTTCTGGGTGGAACTGGAGATCGTCTCGGTGCTCGCGTCATCGGGCGAGCTCACGCACTGGGTGGCCGTGGGACGCGACATCACCGAGCGCAAGGCCGCAGAGGACGAGATTCACCATTTGGCCTTCTACGATGCGCTGACCGAGCTGCCCAACCGGCAGCTGCTGCTGGACCGGCTGCGGCACGTGCTGGCCCAGAGCACCCGCACGCTGCGCCAGGGAGCGCTGATGTTCATCGACCTGGACAACTTCAAGGTCCTGAACGATACCTTGGGCCACCACAAGGGCGACCTGCTGCTGCAGAAAATCGCCACCCGTCTGTCAGCTTGCGTCCGCGAGACCGACACCTTGGCACGTCTGGGCGGTGACGAGTTTGTCGTCATGCTGGAAGACCTCGGTGACGACCCGGACGCCGCCGCCGCGCGGGCTCGGATCGTGGCCGAAAAGGTGCTGAACGAACTACGCGAGCCTTTCGACCTGGACGGCCACCAGCACTATGCAACCTCCAGCATTGGCGTGACCTCGCTCAACGGTCTGCAGGGCAGTGTGAGCGAACTGCTCAAACAGGCCGACCTGGCAATGTACCAGGCCAAGACCCTGGGCCGCAACACCGTCTGCTTCTTCGACCCCGACATGCAATCCGCCGTCAGCGCCAAGGCAGCCATCAGCTCCGACCTGCCCATCGGGCTGCAGGAGAACCAGTTTCTCCTGTACTACCAGCCGCTGGTGGACCGTGAGGGTTGCGTCACCGGCGTCGAGGCCCTGCTGCGCTGGCGGCACCCCGCGCGCGGGCTGGTCGCGCCGGCAGACTTCATCCCGGTGGCCGAGGACACGGGGCTGATCCTGCCCTTGGGCCAGTGGGCCCTGGAAACCGCGTGCGAACAGCTCGCGGCCTGGGCCGCGCGGCCGGAAACGGCGGGCCTCAGCATCGCGGTGAACGTGAGCGTGCGCCAGTTCCGGCACCCGGATTTCGTGGAGATGGTGATGGCCGCGATTCAGCGCAGCGGCATCCGGCCGTACCGGCTCAAGCTCGAACTCACGGAGAGCCTGTTGGCCGACCGCATGGAGATCACCATCGCCAAAATGGGCACGCTCAAGGCGCTGGGGGTCACGCTGTCGCTCGACGACTTCGGCATGGGCTATTCGTCGCTGTCGGTTCTCAAGCGCCTGCCGCTGGACCAGCTCAAGATCGACAAGAGCTTTGTGGCCGACCTGCTCACCGACCGGAACGACGCCGCCATTTCGCGCGCCATCATTGCACTCGCCCAGAGCCTGAGCCTGGAAGTCGTGGCCGAGGGCGTGGAAACGCAGGCGCAGCTGGACTTTCTGATTGATCTGGGTTGCGGTCTTTTCCAGGGCTACCTATTTTCGCGGCCACTGCCGATCGAGCAATTGGAGTCCTACCTTCTGGCGCATTGGCAATGACGCGCCCCGCCGCAGCGCCTCAGCCCCCGGCCAGCAACGCCGCATTGCCGCCCGCCGCCGTGGTGTTGACCGTCACCGTCTGCTCGGTGCAGAAGCGGTAGAGAT
>DFWY01000136.1:0-175 GCA_002381615.1 Polaromonas sp. UBA4122
ATCTAGCCCCATGCGGAAAAATGAAGCGGTGGCCCGGTGGCGCAGGTCATGAAAATGTAGGTCCACAATGGGTGGCTTCACGTTCTGGCAACCACGGGTAAAAGCAGCAGACACACTGTCTGCCTGGTACGGGAACAGGTAGCCAGAATCACGGTCCTGGATCAGCGGCTCCACA
>DFWY01000136.1:509-722 GCA_002381615.1 Polaromonas sp. UBA4122
GTCTTTGCCTGCCGGTCAATATCGTCAATTTCCAGTCTGCAAATCTCAGCTTGGCGCCTTACTGTTGCCAGTGCGAACTGGCACAGCATGCCCATGGGGACTTTCTGGCGCGGGTTGCTGCTCCAGAGTTGATACAGGCGGGCTAGTTCATCGTCTGTTGGCTCCCGGCTGCGTTCTTTGGATCTTATGTCCAAGCCACGATGCATCAGGCTG
>DFWY01000136.1:893-18613 GCA_002381615.1 Polaromonas sp. UBA4122
AAGCCACGATGCATCAGGCTGGCGCGGGCTTCCAGCGCCAGCCGCTCGGGCAGGTCGAGGTGGCTGGCGTGTTTCCCCCACTTCAGGACGGCACTCAGGAAACTCAGATCGCCCGCGATGGTGACGCCACCGGCCCCGTCTTCTTGGCGGCGATCAATGAAGTCGCGCAGCACCATGGTTTGCCTGCGCTTCAATGGCGGTTGTCCAGTCCCTTGCCTCGCGCTTGGTGGGGAATGTCGCGGCACGATACAGGCCAGCCTTGCGAACCTGAACCCTCCATTTGCCTGAGGGTAACTGCGAGAATGTGGTCATCGTGTGCACTTTGTGTTCACTAAACCTTGCACACGGTCTAAAAAGTGAATTTGTAAATTGGAAAAAACTGAATTAAATCAACAACTTAACATGTGGAGAATGTCTGTTGCCCCGATGATGGACTGGACGGATCGGCATTGCCGCTACTTCCACCGTCTGTTGTCGCGCCACGCGCTGCTATATACCGAGATGGTGACCACGGGCGCGCTGATTCATGGCGATGTGGAGCGGCACCTGCGCTTCAACGCCGAGGAACACCCCGTGGCGCTGCAACTAGGCGGCAGCGAGCCGGCCGATCTGGCCCATTGCGCCAAGCTGGGCGAGCAGTGGGGCTATGACGAGATCAACCTCAATTGCGGCTGTCCCAGCGAGCGCGTGCAGCGCGGCGCCTTTGGCGCCTGCCTGATGGCCGAGCCGCAACTCGTGGCCGACTGCGTGAAGGCGATGGTGGACGCGGTGAACGTGCCCGTCACGGTGAAGCACCGCATCGGCATCGACAAGGGCGAGAGCTATGAATTTGTGCGCGACTTTGTCGGTGCTGTAAGCGAAGCGGGCTGCAAAACTTTTGTCGTCCATGCGCGCAATGCCTGGCTTAAAGGCCTGAGCCCGAAGGAAAACCGCGAAGTGCCGCCGCTGCGCTACGAGCTGGTGCACCGCCTCAAGCGAGACTTTTCCCATCTCACCATTTGCATCAACGGCGGTATCACTACCAATGAACAAGTGTCGGAGCAGTTGCGTGAGCTGGACGGCGTGATGGTTGGGCGAGTGGCCTATCACAATCCCTGGTGGCTGGCGTCTTGGGATGCGGACTTTTTTGGCTCGGCTCACGCTGATCTGCCTGTTCCAGGTGACTCGAAGGGGGCAACTCGAACGGAACTCACGCGCGAGGCGATCGAGGAGCAAATGGTGGCCTACATGGAGCGCGAGGCTGCAGAAGATGCTACGCCCTGGTCTGCGATTGCGCGCCACATGCTGGGGCTTCGACATGGCCTGCCCGGCGCGCGCCGGTGGCGGCAGGTCTGGAGCGACCACCGGCTAAAAGTCCTGCCTGCGCGGCAGGTGATGGCGCTGGCCCGCGAGGCGGCCGGCAGGCCTGGGCTGCCCGGTCTCTGACGGCGCCGTGTGTCCGCTGCAGCCATTGTGGTTACCCACAATGGCTGCAGCCGAATCTGCGGGAGAAAATCAGCGCTTTCACTTAAACAGACAACTGCCCACCGACGTCGGCAGAAGCCCAACCGATAACGCTCATGACTGCTGTATCTGCCAAAAAACCTCCCTTTTACCGATCCCTTTACCTGCAAGTGCTGGTCGCCGTGGCGATCGGGGTTTTCCTCGGGCATTTTTACCCCCAGACCGGCGCTGACATGAAGCCGCTGGGCGATGCCTTCATCAAGCTGATCAAGATGCTCATCGCGCCCATCATCTTCTGTACTGTGGTGGTGGGCATTGCGGGGATGGAAGACATGAAGAAGGTCGGCAAGACTGGTGGCCTGGCGCTGCTGTACTTCGAGGTCGTCAGCACGCTGGCGTTGATCGTGGGTCTGCTGGTTGTCAACCTGCTGCATCCCGGCAGTGGCATGAATGTGGACCCGTCCACACTCGACACCAAGAGCATCGCGGCCTACACGGCCCCGGGCAAGATGCAAACCACCACCGATTTTCTGATGAACATCATTCCGAGCTCGGTGGTGGATGCCTTTGCCAAGGGTGAAATCCTCCAGGTGCTGCTGTTTTCAGTGCTGTTCGGTTTTGCGCTGCACAAGTTTGGCGGACGCGGCACGATGGTCTTTGACCTGATCGAGAAGCTGTCTCATGTGCTGTTTGATATTGTTGGCCTCATCATGAAGGTGGCCCCCATCGGCGCTTTTGGCGCGATGGCGTTCACCATCGGCAAGTACGGCATCGGCTCGCTGTTTTCGCTGGGCAAGCTGATGGGGACTTTTTACCTGACCTGTTTGATCTTCGTGTTTGTGGTGCTGGGTACCATTGCGCGGCTGCACGGCTTCAGCATCTGGAAGTTCATCAAGTACATCAAGGAGGAATTGCTGATTGTGCTGGGCACTTCCTCGTCCGAGTCGGTGCTGCCGCGCCTGATGGAAAAGATGGAAAACCTGGGTGCCCGCAAGACGGTGGTTGGCCTGGTCGTGCCGACCGGCTACTCCTTCAACCTCGACGGCACTTCCATCTACCTGACCATGGCCGCCATGTTCATCGCTCAGGCCACCAACACCCCCATGACACTGACGCAGCAAGTGACGCTGCTGGCTGTGCTGCTGCTTACCTCCAAGGGTGCCGCTGGCGTTACCGGCAGCGGGTTCATCGTGCTGGCGGCCACGCTGTCGGCGGTGGGCGGCGTGCCTGTGGCGGGGCTGGCGCTGATTTTGGGCATCGACAGGTTCATGTCCGAGGCGCGGGCCCTGACCAACCTGGTCGGCAACGGTGTGGCCACGCTGGTGGTGGCCAAGTGGACCGGCGACCTCGATACCAGGCGCCTGCAGGCCGGCCTCAACAACGAAACCTGGATCGAGGCGCAGGCCCCCGAAGAGATGCTTGACCAGAAGGTCGACCACATGGCCACCACTCCGCGCGGCTGAACCCATGTCGAAGATGCCACCCGCCTGTTTCAGCCGGCCGCCTTCAGCCCATTCCTGAAAGGCTCGCGCATGCGTCTGGCGTGTGCGCGAACTAGCGGCGCAGCGAGCACACCGGCGGGCGCGCTGACGGGTGCGTGCATGTTGTGGCAAAAATATGAGTCAAGTATGGCTATAGCCCAATAACGACGGGCATGAGCAGCTATAAAAAAAGGAGTAACCTGGCGGTGAGCCAGGAGGCCAAGCCGGGGCGCTGTGAGGCTGGAGGCTAGAGTTCTTGCCTTGTTTGGTTCCCTAAATCGGTCGATTCTGACAACGGGAATGTAGTCATTCTGACTGGCAGATAGGCTGCCATGTGCCCCAAGCTTCCGATCGACCACGGACGAAGCGGACGTTCAACGCATGGCCGCAGTCCGGGAAACTGAGGAAATCTGCTCCCCTTCTAATTTCCTCTCCAACTCTGGCTTCAAGGCAATTATCTTATCGACGACCTTGTCAATGTCGGCCACGAGCGAACGCATCGTCGCGCCCTCCCGCTTCAACGCATCCAACGCTTCTTTCAGCACCTTGTCGCTGACCTTCTTCAACTCGAAGGAAGCGCGGAAATCGGCATCATCGAATTCATTGCAGATTTCTTCATATGCTTCCCACTCGTCGAGTCGGGCCTTGTCTCCGGTTTCGAGTTTCGTGCGGTGTTCCGCAATCATCTTGGCGGCCTGTCCCGAGGTAAGCCCCTTGGGTACGGGCAACCCGAAGAATTTGAGGAATTCCTTATCCCAAAGATGGGCGGGCTTGCTATTCAGGAAATCGACGTATTGCGCCTTCTTGTCCTTCGGGCCGACTATCTGGAAGGTGACATCAACGAAGCCACTGTCAGTGCGCCAGATGCGATCCAAGCGCGGCTGAACGGCATCCGTAAGGCCACTGCCGACGATCTGCTCTGCAACCCCCTTGGGGACGTACCCGATGAAGCGGCGCGTGCCGCGTTCAATGCCGATGACCTTGATGGCATTCGGATCGTGTGCGTTGTCGGGTTCACGTTCCAGCGCAAGCGTCTGGTCGGAGTCGTCCGCGAAGCGCAGGGCGTCATCGCGTCTGTGTTCGATACCGGCAACGGACAGCCGTGCCTCGAATATCTGAAAGCCTTTGGGGATCGGGGGCAGAAAGTTGGTTCCACGTCCCGCTGACTTTCCGCCAGCAGATGATTTGCTGGAAGGCTTGCTGTCCGTACGTTTGCGGGTTAGCGCATAAAGAACAAAGGCAATAATGCCAAGAACACTGATCCAGTGCATTCATTCACCATGCGGTTTCCCCTCGTTCAAGTAACACGGGAACACGGGGGCCTATAAATACAAAACGTCTATGGTACGGGTGTTGTTACTTGTTGTCACCTCTGCAAACAGAGGAAACTCAAAGTTCAATGGCCAACCGCGCCATCAAACTGCCCGGATTCCCCCAGCAAGCCCTGCTCATCCTCATTCAGCCCCGCCACCGGCGTGGCCTTGGCCAGCGCCACCCAGACGGCAAAGGGCAACTGCTGCCGCGCGCTTCGAGGTGCGGCTCGGGCGACGACCAGGCGATTGCTTTCCATCACCATCACGCCGCATTCCACAGGAATCTCGTCCGGCGCGCCTATGCTGCGGCCTTTGGCGTCGCAGCCCAGCACGTACCAGCATTCGCCGCCCAGGTCGAGGTAGGCGGCGCGCTTCTCGGGGCCGCGCAGGTCGCCGAGCAGGTCGGAGCGTTGTACCTTGATCTCGTGGACGATGGGGTCCACATAGGTTTCCACCGAGGTATTGCGGATTGAAAACACGTCGGGCCGCGCCATGCACCAGCGCGCTGGCTCGCCTTCGCTCGTGGGCGGCAGTTGCGCGCGCAGGCCCAGGCTGCGCCAGGTGATGCGGCCGGCGCGCACCATCTCGCAGGCGACCTGCTCAACCAGCGCTTCGTGCGCGGACAGGGCCGCGCGGTTGCGCACCAGCGTGGCGGCCAGCCAGGCAACGCCCGCATCGGTGACGCGCAAGGTTTCGTGGCCTGCCGGGCCAGCGACGCGCTGCAGCATCCCGGCGGCGAGCAACTCGATTTCCAGAACGTCCTGGCAGGGCCAACCGGCGGAGCGGTAGACCTCGCGCAGACGCCGGGCGTGGGCGCGAACTAGCGGCGGTGCGGGTTCGCCGGTGAGCGCAGCGAAAGGGGCGGTTGGCGCCAATGTAAGGGGCTTGAGATCGGGCATGCGGGATATTGATTATTCCCACCAGGCGGGTGCGTACATTTATGAGTCTTTTATTGCTATAGCCCAATAGTGACGGGCGTGAGAAGCTATCAAAAAGGAAGCATTTTAGAGGCGATCCGGGAGGTCCAGGTCCGGCAGTCTGCCAGACCTGAGTGACTTAAATAGTGATCTCAAACCTGGCCTGGCCCATGTTCCCGTTGATGTCTGCGTTGAGGGGCTTCAGGGCCGTCATGATGGCTTTGTCTTCGGCGTTTTCCCAGAGGGCAATCACTTCGCGCTCGGCACCAGACTCGGCATCACCAGCTTCTTCAGGCGGCAGGTTGTCGAGTAGCGTGCGCGCCAGCATGCAGGCCTGCAGCGCCGGCACCACATACTCGGGGCCGCCCACGCCAAACTCCAGCGCCATGCGAAACCGCAACTCTGCGGCGCTGCGCTGGGCGTCGCTCAGGCCGGTGGCGCCGAGCATTTTGACGGTGTAGGTTTGTGCTTTTTCGCTCATGGGGTACTCCGGCTATTGCTGTTTTGGGGGCTGTGCGGGCTGAGGACTGGCTTTGAAGGGGCTGCGCCGCTCCAGTTCGTCCATGTAATTGTCAATGCCAGCGCCTTCGCGTTCCAAAAAGCGCTCCACCGCATCGGAAAACGCGGGGTGGGCGAGCCAGTGGGCGCTGGTGGTTTTGACGGGCAGCAGGGCTCTGGCCATTTTGTGCTCGCCCTGGGCGCCGCCTTCAAAGCGCTGAAAGCCGTGCGCTATGCACCATGCTAAAGGCTGGTAGTAGCAGGCTTCAAAGTGCAGGCAGTCGACACGCTCCATCGCACCCCAGTAGCGGCCATAGGCTATTTTCACCTCATTTTCAGTATAGATTTGACCTGTATCCACCGAAGGACGGGCGCTGACAGCTATTAAACTTGTAGCAATCGCCGCGCCGTCGCGCTCCGCCACAAAGAGCAGCCAGTTCTCCGGCATGGTGCCCCGCATGCGCTGGAAGAAGTCGCGGCTCAGATAGGGTGCGTTGCCGTGCTCGAAATAGGTGCGCTCGTAGCACTGGTAGAAAAAATCCCAGTCGGCGCTGCTGATGTCCTGGCCCAGCGACCAGCGAAAGGTGACGCCCGCCTCGGCGACCTTGCGGCGCTCCTGGCGGATTTTTTTGCGTTTTTCCTGGCTGAGGGACATCAGGAAGTCGTCGAAGCTACTGAAACGCAAGCCTTCGGGGGCCCCATTAGTCCAGTGGAATTGCAGCGTGTGCCGCAGCATCAGGTTTGATTCCTCGCATGCGGCCACGTCGTCGTCGCTGGCAAACAGTAGGTGCAGCGACGAGAGTTTTTCTTCCTCGCACCATGCCACCAGCGCCTTGACCAGCAGCGTGCGCTCGGCCGCGTTCCGCGCCAGCAAGCGGGCGCCGGGCACGGGGGTGAAGGGTACGGCGACCACGGCTTTGGGATAGTAGCTGAGGCCGTGTTGTTGGTAGGCGTTGGCCCAGGCGTGGTCAAACACGTATTCACCATAGGAATGATCCTTGAGGTAAAGGGCGCAGGCACCTGCCAGTGCAGTGCCCTGCCAAAGTGTGACGAAGCGGGGCGTCCAGCCGGTCTCGGGTGTGGCGCTGCCGCTGGTGTGCAGGGCGGCCAGGTATTCGTGGCGCATGAAGGGGTTCAGGCTGCCGTCCGGGCTTTGAGCGGCCAGCAGGGCGTTCCACTGGTCGGCGTTCATCTGCAGCGGCGAATCCAGCACGCGGATGACATAATCGTTTTTAACCACACAACCCCCCGTTTACCCTGAGCTTGTCGAAGGGTTGTGAGTCTGGCTTGATAAAGGCTTCGACAAGCTCAGCCCGAACCGTATTTTTCTTTTTCATGACTCTCAAAATCTGCGTTGCACAATTGAACTATTGCGTGGGCGATATGCCGGGCAATGCGCAAAAAATCATAGCCGCGGCCCGCACGGCCTATCAGGATGGCACCCGGCTGGTGCTCACCCCTGAGTTGGCGATTTGCGGCTATGCGGCTGAAGACCTGTTTTTGCGTCCGTCATTCATCCAGGCCTGTGATGATGCCGTGAATCAGGTGGCCCGTGAGTTGGCCGGGTTAAAAGGCCTGACCATGGTGGTGGGCACGCCCACTAACGGTGACAATGGCAAGGGCCTGCGCACCAAGAGCGTGGCGGTGCAGCAGCGGCACAACGCCGCCAGGGTGCTGCGCGAAGGCCACATCATTGAAACCTACGCCAAGCGCGAGCTGCCCAATTACCAGGTGTTTGACGAGCGCCGCTATTTCACGCCGGGGCAGGGCACCTGTGTGTTTCAGGCAGGTGAAGGCGAAGACGCCATCAGCATTGGGCTGCTGATCTGCGAAGACGCCTGGTTTGAAGAGCCTGCGCGGCTGGCCAAGGAAGCGGGCGCCGAGCTGCTGGTGGTGATCAACGCGTCGCCATTTCATGTGGGCAAGGGCGACGAGCGCGAGCTGATGATGCGCAGGCGGGTGCTGGCGACCGGGTTGCCGCTGGTCTACGCGCACCTGGTGGGCGGGCAGGACGAGATCGTGTTTGAAGGCCGCTCGTTTGCGCTTCAGGCCGATGGCATGCTGGCGGGCCGGGCCGAAAGTTTCAAGGAAAATCTGTTTGTAGCCCAGGCAGAACGTGCGCAAGCAGCTATTAAATTAATAGCAACTACGGCCCCCGAACGCGGCAACGAAGCCGATCTGTGGGACGCGCTGGTGCTGGGCGTGCGCGACTATCTGGGTAAAAACGGCTTTCCCGGCGCGATTCTGGGCCTTTCCGGCGGTGTTGACTCTGCCTTGGTGCTGGCGGTTGCGGTCGACGCCCTGGGTGCCGATAAGGTGCGCACGGTGATGATGCCTTCGCCCTACACAGCCGACATTTCATGGATTGATGCGCGCGAGATGGCCGAGCGCGTGAAAGTGCGTTACGACGAGATTTCCATCGTGCCCGAATTCGAGGCCTTCAAGGCGTCGCTGGCCGGTGAGTTCAAGGGGCTTGTGGAAGACACTACCGAGGAAAACATCCAGGCGCGCATTCGCGGGGTGTTTTTGATGGCGCTGTCCAACAAATTTGGCTCCATTGTGCTGACCACCGGCAACAAGAGTGAAATGGCCACCGGCTACTGCACCTTGTATGGCGACATGGCGGGCGGCTTCGCGGTGATCAAGGACCTGCTGAAAACCACGGTGTTCCGCCTGGCGCGCTGGCGCAATGAAAACGATCCGTACGGCACGGGTAGCCATCCAATTCCGGACCGCATCATCACCCGGCCGCCCAGCGCCGAGCTGCGGGCCGACCAGACCGATCAGGACAGCCTGCCACCCTACGAGGTGTTGGACGCCATTTTGAAGCGCTACATGGAAAACGACCATAGTGTGGAGAGCATTGTTGCCGCCGGGTTTGACCGCGCGGTGGTCGAGCGCGTGACCCGGCTCATCAGGATCAACGAGTACAAGCGCCGCCAGGCGCCGGTCGGTATCCGGGTCACGCACCGAAGCTTCGGCAAGGATTGGCGCTATCCTATTACCAGTAAATTCCGCGCCTGAGCCGACGCATAGCCCATGCCCACGCATAAGCGCTACATTCAAAGCAGTATTCAGAATTTAGAACCAACGGAGACTTTTCAGTGAAACAAATTACCGCCATCCTCAAGCCTTTCAAACTCGAAGAAGTCCGCGAAGCGCTGGCTGAATGTGGGGTGACCGGCCTGACGGTGACCGAAGTCAAGGGTTTTGGCCGCCAAAAGGGCCACACCGAGCTGTACCGCGGTGCCGAGTATGTGGTCGACTTCCTGCCCAAGGTCAAGGTCGAGGTGGTGGTCAAAGCCGGCGACGTGGACCGCTGTGTAGAAGCCATCGTGCGTGCGGCACGCACCGGCAAGATCGGGGACGGCAAGATTTTTATCACCAGCGTGGAGCGCGCGGTACGCATCCGCACTGGAGAAGAAGACGACGCGGCGGTTTAAGGCCGCCTCCAGTCTGAATAACTCCGATTAAATTTGGTCAAGCCGGCCGGTGGGTGCCGTCATGCCCGCCGCTTGCACCAGCGCTTCCAGGAGCAACTCCGCATCGCTGCCGGTGCGAATCAGTTCCATCTGCCAGTCGCTCATGAAGCCCTGCTTCACGGTCGAGGCCAAAAAAACCAGAAGACTGTCGTAGTAGCCTTCAAGGTTGAGCAGGCCTACCGGTTTGTCATGGTAGCCCAGCTGACGCCAGGTCCAGACTTCAAAGAACTCTTCCAGTGTGCCAATGCCGCCGGGCAGGGCCAAAAACGCGTCGGCCTGTTCGGCCATGATGCGCTTGCGCTCGTGCATGTTTTCCACGATGTGCAATTCGGTGCAGCCGCTGTGGGCCCATTCCTTTTCCACCAGTGCCTTGGGGATCACACCGACGACCCGGCCGCCTGCGGCCAGCGCAGCATCGGCCATGATGCCCATCAGCCCATTGCGGCCGCCGCCATAAACCAACTGGCCGTCGTGCGTCCCTATCCAGGTGCCGACCTGGCGGGCCATCGCTTCAAATTCGGGTGTGTTGCCGGGGCGCGAGCCGCAGTACACACACAGTGAAAAGGCGGGCTTGATGCGTTTTGTGAGCTTGGTCACATCGGAACTCATGCGGCAAACCGCTGAAATAGCGCCATGGCCCAGGTGCCTGCGCAGAGCAGCAAACTGAGCAGCACGGCGGCACTGCCCATGTCTTTGGCGCGCTTGGAGAGGTCATGCCACTCGGGTCCGATGCGGTCGATGGCGGTTTCTATGCTGGTGTTGAGCAGCTCGACAATCATGATGAGAATGACGGTGCCGGCCAGCAAAACCGTCTCGACCCAAGTACGACCCAGCCAGAAGGCGGCGGGAACGAGCACTACGGCGGCGATGGCTTCCTGGCGAAAGGCCGTCTCGTGCCAGCCGGCGCGCAGGCCTGCAATGGAGTAGCCCGTGGCGTGCCAGACGCGGCTCAGGCCGGTGCGGTATTTTTGGGGGTTAACCAGTTGATTAATCGGCTCATCGGGGGGCAGGTGCCGGCCGGTGCTGGTCTGTGCGGAAGCTGAAAACGGGACTTGTTCGGACATGGGGGGATTGTCTCGCAGCTTTGTGGCACATTGATGTTAACGTTGATCGGGTGCCACTGCGCTGTTCTTTGCATTGCCTGCCGTTTGCTTCGTTTTGGCGGGTGCCACGCAAGTCACCAGCCGCGTGCCGGCCCAGGCGTCGTGCCAGAACTGCCGCTGGGGATGAAAGCGCGCCAAAGTCGCCCAGACTGCCACCCAGCCTAAGGTGAAGACGGCGGCTTCCCTGCCAGGCAGACCCAGCCGCCAACTCATACCCAGCGGCGGCAGAAACCACAACCAGCTCAGCAGGTAGCGCAGCAGGGCGCGTTTTTGCGTGATGGCGGCGCCATGCACATCCACCACACGAATATTCCATGTTTTCATCGCCAGCGTCTGGCCTTTGGCCCAGAACCAGACGAAATAAATGCCAAAAATCACAAAAACAAAGGCCTGCAAGGCATGGCGGTTGTCCAGGGCATTGCGAGTCTGGCTCAGGGTGCCAAACAGGTAGCCAGCAATGAAGACCACGCCAAACATCAGCATGCCTTCGTACATCCAGCAGGCCATACGCCTGGGAAGTGAGGGTGTTTGAAGGCTGGATACTGTCAATTTTGTAGCGATAAGTAGGCGCTGTCAGAGGGCTGCAGCACCGATTGAGTAATAAATTCAGCCAGCATGCACGCTGGCGGTGCTCAGCGCTGAGGTGCGGCGCCGGTTCCGCCGATGGCGGTTTCGCCCGCACGCGGCGCTGCCGGGTTGGTGTTGGGGGCTGCCGCCGGTTGTGAAGGCGTGATTTTTGACGCAGGCTTGGTGCCCGGTTTGTTGACATGGGGATGGATTACTGCCAATTTCTGCGGTGCCACGGGTTTGACAGCCGTTGCGGCTCCGGCTGGCTTGGGGCTGGCCTTGGCTGCCAGCTTCTGTTTTTCTTCAGGGCTCAGTGCCTGATAGGTCTGCCACTTGGCTTTTTTCTCTTCTGGCGTCAATTGTTTGGAAAGTTCTTTGGTTTTGCCAAAGTTAAGCCGTGCCTGGGCGCGTTGCTGAGGACTGAGGTTGACCCACTCATTCATGCGGCTGTGCATGATGGCCTGTTCTTCCGGAGGCAGCGAAGGGTAATTTTTGGAGATTTTCAGCCATTTTCGCTTTTCCGGCTGACTGAGGGAGGTGTTCCAGCTCAAGGCCAGGGGCTTGAGCGCCTGCTGCTGCAGCGGGGTGAGTTCTGCCCAGGAAGGCCCGCTGGCGACTGGTTTGACTGACGCCGCTGCGGACGGCTTGCCAGTTGCGGGCGCGCTTGCAGACCTTGCCGGATTGGCGGTCTGCGCAAAACTGAGGGCGGGCAGGGCCAGCAGGCCGGCCAACACCAGCCCAAGCGACAGCCCCTGCAGCCTCAAAGCCCCAAGCTGCAACGCCCGACGCGTCAAAAGGGGGAAACGGCCGGGGGGCCATTGCACATATAAAAAAGCTGCTCGCGTGATCATGGGACAGTCAGGGCTTGGTGTGATGCGGTGCTTTAGCGTGTAGCCTTGAGAAACTGGACAAAACCGGGATCTGCGAACGCGGCCGGGGGCAGCTCATCGGTCAGCAACGCCGCGTCAACCTCGGCCACTTCCTGGGCGCGGTTGTCGCTTTGAATCGAATTGATGGCCAGCAGGCCGACGACCAGTGCAATGAGCGGTACCACCGAGCCAATCCGGGCCCACCAGCTCAGGCCATCATCGGAGCCCCAGGTAAGTGCAGCGCTGCTGCCTGCGTTGACCACACTGCCAGAGGTTTCCATTTTTGCAATTTTTCGCTTGGAAACCGCCTGAACCCGTGCGGCACGCAGGCGCTCAGAAATGTCGTATGGCAAGTCTGCCGCACCGGCGGACAGGCATGATGCGGTTTTCAGACCGAAACGGTCTTGCAGGATATCAGCTCTTTTTTGTAGAGAATTAGTCATAATTTTATACCTTTGGCGCTCAGGGCTTTACTGAGGGTGTGAACTGCCCTGGAACAGTGTGTTTTGACACTGCCTTCCGAACAACCCATGGCAGCAGCCGTTTCAGCCACATCCAATTCTTCCCAATAACGCATCAGAAACGCTTCCCGTTGACGACCGGGCAGTTCCTTTATTTCCAGTTCGATCTCACGCAATAATTGAGCCCGTTCTGTGGCGTCCTGGGCGCTTTCCGTACCTTCAGAGTTGGTCAGGGTCTCTAAAGTTTCCAGAAGATCAAAATCTCCGTCTTCTCCTGGCGATGCAAAGTCGCTCATGTTGGAGAAAAGGGCGTTCCGGGTCTTGCGTCGGCGAAACCAGTCGAGCGTGGTATTCGACAAAATCCGCTGAAACAGCATGGGCAGCTCCGCGGCGGGCTTGTCGCCGTAGTGCTGCGCCAGTTTCATCATGCTGTCCTGAACGATATCAAGCGCAGCTTCTTCGTCCCGCACGTGATAAATGCTGCGCTTGAAAGCCCGTTTTTCAACGCTTTTCAGGAAGTCAGAAAGTTCTTGTTCAGTTGCCAATGGTTTGGGGCTCCGGTTTATCCAGCGCTGTAATTATTGCGGTGTGCACAAACCGCGTTTTCGTGCGCATCAGGCCTACAGCCCAAGGATACAGTCTCAAAATTATCGCATTACAACTGATGCTGCCTGCTGAATTTTCGGTCTGCGCGGCCATTGTGCAACGCGGAATGTCATAATGAGAACTGCAATTCAAAAGGCAAACGGGTCATGACTTGGCGGATTATGTTTCTGCTTATGGTCTTGGCCTCAAGTCTTGACGCTGCTTCACAAGAGTGGGCGAAAAGGCACCCAAGGTATTTCGTTAGAGAAATTCACAAAGGTTGATCATGGAAATCTCAAAGGCTGAACTCGCTTCCGCGGCAGCCGCATCTGCGCATACAAATTCTCAGGAACTCCGAGGCGCAGAAATCCTCGTGAAGGCGCTTCAGGCAGAGGGCGTCAAGCACGTCTGGGGCTATCCGGGCGGTGCCGTTCTCCACATTTACGACGCTTTTTACAAGCAAGACTTGATTCAGCACATTCTGGTGCGCCATGAGCAGGCCGCAGTGCATGCGGCCGACGGCTATGCGCGCGCAACCGGTGATGTTGGCGTTGCCCTGGTCACGTCTGGCCCGGGCGTGACGAATGCGGTGACCGGTATTGCGACGGCCTATATGGACAGCATCCCGATGGTCATCATCACGGGTCAGGTGCCAACGAATGCGATTGGTCAGGATGCGTTCCAGGAATGCGATACCGTGGGCATTACCCGCCCCATTGTCAAGCACAACTTCCTGGTCAAGGATGTGCGCCAAATGGCCGACACCCTGAAAAAGGCGTTTCACATCGCCAGGAGTGGTCGGCCAGGTCCTGTGGTGGTGGACATTCCCAAAGACGTTTCGTTCAACAAAACGCTGTACACCGGATATCCGCAGACTGTTGAAATGCGTTCCTACAACCCGGTGCGCAAAGGCCATGGCGGGCAAATTCGCAAAGCCCTGCACCTGCTGATGTCGGCCAAGCGGCCTTATATTTACACTGGCGGAGGCGTGTTGCTCAGCAATGCCTCGCAGGAACTGCGCACCCTGGTTGACATGCTGGGTTATCCCTGCACCAACACGCTGATGGGACTGGGCGCCTATCCGGCCAGCGACAAAAAATTCCTCGGCATGCTGGGCATGCACGGCACTGTTGAAGCCAACAATGCGATGCAACACTGCGACGTATTGCTGGCCGTCGGAGCCCGTTTCGACGACCGTGTGATTGGCAGCCCCAAGCACTTTGCCCAAAACGAACGCAAGATCATTCACATTGATATTGACCCGTCAAGCATCTCCAAGCGCGTGAAAGTTGATATTCCCATTGTGGGCGATGTGAAAGAAGTGCTGACCGAGCTGATCGCAATGATCAAGGAGTCGGGCCTCAAGCCAGATGCCAATGCGCTGGGCGGCTGGTGGGACACGATCGAAGGCTGGCGTAAGCGGGACTGCATGAAATACAGCCTCGGCAAAGGCGATGTGATCAAGCCGCAGTATGTGATCGAAACGCTTTGGAATATGACCAAGGACGCCGACACCTACATCACGTCGGACGTAGGACAGCATCAAATGTGGGCCGCGCAGTACTACAAGTTTGACGAGCCGCGCCGCTGGATCAACTCCGGTGGCTTGGGCACCATGGGCGTCGGCATTCCTTATGCCATGGGTATCAAACTGGCAAAGCCCGACTCGGAAGTGTTCTGTATTACCGGTGAAGGCTCTGTGCAAATGTGCATCCAGGAGCTTTCAACCTGCCTGCAATACAACACGCCGATCAAAATCGTGTCACTCAACAACCGCTACCTGGGCATGGTTCGCCAGTGGCAGGAAGTGGAATACGCCGGTCGTTACAGCAGCAGCTACATGGACGCACTGCCCAATTTTGTGAAGCTGGCGGAAGCCTATGGGCATGTCGGCATGCTGATCGAAAACCCGCAGGATGTGGAACCGGCGCTTCGCGAAGCCCGCAAGCTCAAGGACCGCACCGTTTTCATGGACTTCCGCACGGATCCTACGGAAAACGTCTTCCCGATGGTGCGCGCCGGTAAGGGCATTACCGAAATGCTGCTGGGGTCTGAAGACCTCTAAACCGCCCAATTTCATTGGTTTATTAGTCTATTAATTTATCCTCAACTGACGAATCTATTGCCTGCCGAGCCTGCGGATTACCGTGCGCAGGGGAGGGCAGCGAAAAGAGGAATCTTCTTATGAAACATATCATTGCAGTTTTGCTGGAAAACGAGCCCGGCGCTCTTTCCCGCGTAGTTGGTCTGTTCTCGGCCCGCGGCTACAACATTGAAAGCCTGACCGTCGCACCGACTGAAGACGCGAGTCTGTCCCGTATGACCATTCAGACCACCGGTTCGGATGATGTGATCGAGCAGATCACCAAACACCTGAACCGGTTGATTGAAGTTGTGAAGGTGGTCGACCTGACCGAAGGCGCTTACACAGAGCGCGAGCTCATGATGGTCAAGGTGCGCGCGGTTGGCAAGGAGCGCGAAGAGATGAAGCGCATGGCTGATATATTCCGCGGACGGATTATTGACGTGACTGAAAAGAGCTACACGATTGAATTGACGGGCGACCAATCCAAAAACGATGCGTTTCTGGAAGCTATTGACCGTAGCGCAATCCTGGAAACGGTGCGAACCGGTTCAAGCGGCATTGGCCGTGGCGAGCGAATTCTGAGAGTTTGAAGTTGCTGAAAATGGAGTAGAGGCATGGCTTGCGGCGCTTTTGCCGGATTTTTTGATTTATTTTTTTGATTTATTTGTGATTACTTAGGAGCGAAAGATGAAAGTTTTTTACGACAAAGATTGTGATTTGAGCTTGATCAAGGGCAAAACGGTCGCCATCATCGGCTACGGCAGCCAGGGCCATGCACACGCGCAAAATTTGAACGATAGCGGCGTGAAGGTTGTTGTAGGACTGCGTAAAGGTGGCGCTTCGTGGTCCAAGGTTGAAAAAGCTGGCTTGAAAGTTAAAGAAGTTGCCGACGCCGTCAAAGCCGCTGATGTGGTGATGGTTTTGTTGCCCGATGAGCAGATTGGCGCGGTTTACAAAAACGATATCGCTCCCCACATCAAGCAGGGCGCATCGCTGGTGTTTGCACATGGCTTCAACGTGCACTATGGCTGCGTGATTCCACGCGCTGACCTCGACGTCTGGATGGTCGCCCCTAAAGCCCCGGGCCATACTGTGCGTAGCACCTACACGCAAGGTGGTGGCGTGCCTCACCTGGTCGCTGTGCATCAAGACAAATCCGGCAAAGCCCGTGATTTGGCCCTGAGCTACGCCATGGCCAATGGTGGCGGCAAGGCCGGCATCATTGAAACCAACTTCCGTGAAGAAACTGAAACCGACTTGTTCGGTGAGCAGGCCGTGCTGTGTGGCGGCACCGTTGAACTCATCAAGGCGGGTTTCGAAACGCTGGTGGAAGCCGGTTACGCGCCTGAAATGGCTTACTTCGAGTGCCTGCACGAGCTCAAGCTGATCGTGGACCTGATTTATGAAGGCGGCATTGCCAACATGAACTACTCGATCTCCAACAACGCCGAATATGGTGAGTACGTGACCGGCCCACGCATCGTGACCGAAGACACCAAAAACGCCATGCGTGCCGTTCTCAAGGACATCCAGACTGGCGAATATGCCAAGAGCTTTCTGCTGGAGAACCAGGCCGGTGCACCGACACTCCTGAGCCGTCGCCGTTTGACATCGGAGCACCAGATTGAGCAAGTGGGTGAAAAGCTCCGCGCCATGATGCCCTGGATCATGAAAAACAAGCTCGTCGACCAGACTCGCAACTGATTTCGGATCTAATCAGGCGTTGTCCTGCAAGAAGCCGCGCAAAGTTCTTGTGCGGCTTTTTTAATGACGGGGGCAAACTTAGCAGTATTCAATGCCATGCGAATTTCCATATCGCATTGATCTGGACAACCGGCTTGGTATCCTTGGACAGTTAATCATCATTGGGCACCTTTGTAGCTGAGGGTGTGTTTTTTTTTCGGGCGCGCTCATGGATTTGAATGCGCTATTAATTTGATAGCTGCTTGCGCACGCCGACTGTGCTTCAGGAGTGTTTTTTATGCATGATGGCGAGGAATCCGTTTCAATGACCAAAGAGGTGGTGATACGCAAGCGTCGCAAAGGCATTTACATATTGCCCAACCTGTTTACCCTGGCTGCACTATTCGGTGGCTTCTACGCCATCGTCATGGCCGTGAATGGACGTTTTGACCAAGCCGCCATCGGTGTGTTTGCTGCCATGGTGCTCGACAGCTTGGACGGTCGGGTCGCCCGCTTGACCAATACCCAAAGTGCCTTTGGCGAGCAGATGGACTCCCTGTCGGATATGGTGTCTTTTGGGGCTGCACCCGCACTGATTGCTTACGTTTGGGCCTTGACCAGTCTGGGACGCTGGGGCTGGATAGGCGCCTTTGTCTACTGCGCCTGCGCCGCACTGCGCTTGGCCCGCTTTAACGTCAATACCGCGGTGGTTGACAAGCGGTTTTTCCAGGGCTTGCCTTCGCCAGCGGCAGCGGCCCTGGTGGCCGGTTTTATCTGGCTGATGACCGATGCGGGCATCACCGGGCTGGAAGTGCGCTGGATCACTTTCGGTCTGATGCTATACGCTGGCTTGACGATGGTCACCAATGTGCCGTTTTACAGCTTCAAGGACGTGCAGATGAAGCGTAGTGTCCCGTTCGTGGTCATTGTGTTGATTGCCTTGGGAATTGCCGTGATCAACATCCATCCGCCGACTGTGATGTTTGCCTTGTTTGTGCTGTATGGCTTGTCGGGTTACGTGCTATATGGCTGGCGCAAAGCCAAGGGCTTGCAGACCAGCGTGATCTCAACGTCCACCGATGAGCCGGACGAGCGCGGCCTTCACAAATAAATTGTGGTACATTGCTGTCATGAAACGAATTTTGCTAGCACTACTGCTATCTGCCAACGGGCGGAGACGGTAGCGCACGCGTACACCTGATTCAACGGCCCGTTTGCACCAGCAACGGGCC
>DFWY01000136.1:18718-42310 GCA_002381615.1 Polaromonas sp. UBA4122
TGGTCTGGGCCGACCAGACGACAACTTAAGGGTCACTTCCATGACTGAAAAACTCATTATTTTTGACACCACCTTGCGCGACGGCGAGCAGTCACCTGGCGCATCCATGACCAGGGACGAAAAGCTGCGTATTGCCCGCCAGCTGGAACGACTGAAGGTCGATGTGATTGAAGCGGGCTTTGCTGCCAGTTCCAACGGCGATTTTGAATGTGTCAAGGCCATCGCAGAAGTCGTTAAGGATTCCATCATCTGTTCGCTGGCCCGCGCCAACGACCGCGATATTTCCCGTGCGGCCGAAGCCCTGAAGCCTGCCAACTCTGGGCGCTTGCACCTGTTTTTGGCGACCAGTCCGCTGCACATGGAAAAAAAGTTGCGCATGACGCCCGACCAGGTGTTTGAGCAAGCCAAGCTGTCGGTGCGTTTTGCGCGTAATCTCATGGCGGACATCGAGTTCAGTCCCGAAGACGCTTACCGTTCTGACCCGGACTTTTTGTGTCGGGTCATCGAAGCCGTGATCAGCGAAGGCGCGACCACTATCAACGTGCCAGACACCGTTGGATACGCTATTCCCGAGCTCTATGGAAATTTCATCAAGAACTTGCGTGAGCGTATTCCCAATAGCGACAAAGCCATCTGGTCGGTGCACTGCCATAACGACCTCGGCATGGCCGTCGCCAACTCCCTGGCGGGCGTGAAGATTGGCGGTGCCCGGCAGGTGGAATGCACCATCAACGGTTTGGGCGAACGTGCGGGCAATTGCTCGCTCGAGGAAGTGGTGATGGCCGTGAAAACGCGCAAGGACTATTTTGACCTCGACGTTGGCATCGATACCCAGCACATTCTGGCGGCTAGCCGCCTGGTCAGCCAGACCACCGGTTTTGTGGTGCAGCCCAACAAGGCCGTGGTTGGCGCAAACGCCTTCGCCCATGCTTCCGGTATCCACCAAGACGGCGTACTCAAGGCGCGCGACACTTACGAGATCATGCGTGCTGAAGATGTGGGCTGGAGTGCCAACAAGATCGTGATGGGCAAGTTGAGTGGCCGCAATGCGTTCAAGTTGCGCTTGCAGGAACTGGGCATCGCGATGGAAAGCGAAGCGGACATCAACAATGCATTCATCAAGTTCAAGGACCTTGCGGACCGGAAAAGCGAAATTTTCGACGAGGATATCCTTGCTTTAGTGAGCGATGAAAGCGTCACCCACGACAACGAACAGTACGGTTTTGTATCCTTGTCGCAGCACAGCGAAACCGGCGAGCGTCCTCAAGCGCGCGTTGTTTTCACCGTGGACGGCAAGGAAGTCAAGAGTGAGTCAGACGGCAACGGCCCCGTCGATGCCTCCCTCAAAGCTATCGAATCACACGTCAAAAGTGGTGCAGAGATGGTGCTCTATTCCGTGAACGCCATCAGCGGATCCACGGAAAGCCAGGGAGAAGTGACGGTGCGTTTGCAAAATAGCGGACGTGTAGTGAATGGCGTGGGCGCTGACCCCGACATTGTGGTGGCGTCAGCGAAGGCCTACCTTAGCGCGTTGAATAAACTTCAAAGTAAAGCTGATCGTGTTGCGGCGCAGGGGTGATGCATCGAGTTATTTAAATAACTATTTATATTCAATGACTTAGAGCATTTTTCTGGTGCAAATTGTGGTGTGGACCCTCAAATCCGTCCAAAACTAGGTGCGTTTTTAGGAAAGTCACGCAAGTTTTTGATATTGCGTGACTTTTTCTATTTCTATACACTTCAGCCATTCCATCCATTGCAACCCAATGCAGGCAATATCCACCATGTCTAAACAGATTTTGAATCGCGCGTTAAAAATCGTTGGATTCCTGGCTTTATTTGCTGCCCTTGCGGCATCTGGTGCCAACGCGACAACGGCAAAAAGCGTGATAGTCAAGAAGCATCACGTCGCAAAATCAACGGCATCTAAAAAGATTGTCTCAATCCGCAAGAGTGTCCGGTTTGAAACAGGCATCAAACGCAGGACCGTCGTTTACGCTTTTGTTCCGGCCAAACCCTCCTTCGGTCAGATCGCCGGTCTGCACTCTGTGCAGGACCCGCTGGATCTGAAATCGAGCGTCGCCTTGGTCATTGACCAGGACACACATGAGGTGCTATTCAGCAAAAATGACCAGGCGGTGGTGCCCATTGCATCCCTGACCAAATTAATGACCGGGGTCATCATCAGTGGTGCCAAGCTACCCATGGACGAAATGATCACGGTTACGCAGGATGACGTGGATACCGAAAAACACAGCAGTTCGCGGCTGAGGGTGGGCACCACGCTGACGCGCGGGGAATTACTGCACCTTGCCCTGATGTCCAGCGAAAATCGTGCAGCGCACGCATTGGGCCGTACCTATCCCGGTGGCTTGGCAACGTTTGTCAGCCTGATGAACGCCAAGGCAAAGATGCTGGGCATGAATAACACCAGCTATGCGGAGCCTACCGGCCTTTCCAGTCGCAACCAGTCCAGCGCACAGGACTTGGCCACGCTGGTCAATGCTGCGCATGGCGATCCCATGCTTCGCGAGTTGACTACCTCGACGGGTTATCAGGTGGCAGTAGGCAACCGCACGCTGCAGTTCAACAACACGAACCGCCTGGTGAAGAATCCCGAGTGGGATATCGGCCTGCAAAAAACCGGCTACATCACTGAAGCCGGTCAATGCCTGGTGATGCAGACCAAAATTGCGGGGCGCAAGCTGATCATGGTATTTCTGGATTCCGCCGGCAAGTTGAGCCGTCTGGGTGATGCTGAGCGCGTGCGTCGCTGGGTGGAGTCCAATCCTGTGGCCGATCAAAAAGTGCGCATCAGCGCATCAGCCAAGCAGATTAACGGTTAACCGGCTGAGTGTTTCTGCTCAAGCCTGTAGCCTTTGCGCCAGCAATTTTTTTGCTATGGTATCGATAGCTTCATGTTAAGTAGGCATAGGCGCCAAACACATTTCTTACTTGAATTTGTAGCCTAACGCTGCTGAAATTTCGTTGGCGGTCGCCTGCAGCTTGGGTAGCCAGTGCTCATCAAGTCGGTCGGCGGGGGCTGAAATGGACAGACCTGCTACCAGCCTGCTCTGGTCGTCGTAGATGCCAGCAGCCATACAACGCACCCCCAACTCCAACTCTTCGTTGTCGCGCGCGATGCCGTATTGCCGTGCCTTGGAGAGTTCGCGTTCCAGTATTGGCAACTGGGTGATGCTGTTGCGGGTCTGCCCTGACAGGCCCGTGCGCGTGGCATAGGCGCGCAAGCGTTGGGGATCGTCAAAAGCCAGAAACAGCTTGCCTACGGAAGTCAAATGCAGCGGGGCCCGGCCGCCGATAGCTCGCACCACCTGCATGCCCGATCGCTCGCTATAGGCGCGTTCCACATACACAATTTCGTCGCCTTGGCGCATGCTCAGGTTGACGGGTTGCTGGGTGAGCTTGTGCAGCTCGCGCATGGGCGTGAGTGCTGCATCGCGGACACTCAAACGGGCCTTGACCAAGTTGCCCAACTCCAAAAGACGCATGCCCAGCCGATAGTTGCCCGTGACCGGGCGGTCTACAAAACGTCCGGTCGCCAGATCGTTCAGGATACGGTGAGCCGTCGAAGGGTGAAGCCCTGATTTTTCGCTGATCTCCTTGAGTGATACGGCCTCTTCATGATTTGCCAGAATCTCGATCAAGGTGAAGATACGTTCAATGACTTGAACAGTCGGGGTGGCAGGAACGGCGATATCGGGTTTTTTCATGTGCAGACTTTCTGCATTAAATTTTACGCTGTGAAATCAAAAAGCATCTGCTGATGCTGCTTCAAGAATTACCTTCCTTCCGATTGGGAAGTCCGCTCTGCCTTGTGGCCGCAGTGCTACCGGAAAGCACCCACTGGCCGTTGACCCATATTTCGTTGGGCCTGAATCCAGCCTTGTAGTTCATCTTCGGGCTTTGGGCTATCCAGTAGCCCAGATACACATAAGGCAGGTTGAGGCGCTTGGCCTGCTCTATTTGCCAGAGCACGCCGTAACTCCCGTAACTGGCCCGGCCGTCAGGCTCATAAAACGTGTAGACCGCGGAAATGCCGTCTTCCAGCACGTCAAGGATAGAGACCATTTTGAGTGCGCCGACCTCGCCATCGGGCAGGCTGTCACGAAACTCCACCAGGCGCGAGTTCACGCGGCTTTGCAGCAGGAATTGCGTGTACTGGTCAATGCTGTCATGGTCCATGCCGCCTCCGGCGTGGCGACCGTTCTGGTATCGCAGGTAGAGCTGGTAATGCTCTGGCATGAAACAGGGTCTGAGTATGCGCGCATGCAGCGTGTGGTGCTGATTCCAGGCACGGCGCTGGCTGCGGTCTGCTTTAAAGTTGTTAACGGGCACGCGGAGCGGTACGCACGCCTGGCATCCATCGCAGTAAGGGCGGTAGGTAAACATGCCGCTGCGCCGGAACCCGCTGGTCACGAGGTCCGAATAGGCGTCGTTGTGGATGAGATGGCTGGGCGTAGCGACCTGCGAGCGGGCCTGCTTGCCCGGCAGGTAACTGCAGGGGTAGGGCGCCGTTGCATAAAACTGCAAGGTTTGCAGCGGCAGGTCTTTGAGGTGCGTCACGGTGGTATTGGCGTTCTCGGTATCAAGATCTGATTCCAGTATACGGGGTCGAACCGCCAGGCGGGAGCAGTTTTACCGACGTTCTGACCGAGGTGGGAGGCAAACTCGGTGCGACTGATTTCAGCCGCTCCCAGCGATGCCAGATGCCGGGTGTTTTGCTGGCAATCGATCATCGGTATGTGGTGCGCACGGCAAAAAGCCAGCAGTGCAGCCAGTGCAATCTTGGAGGCGTCGGTTCGGTGTGCAAACATGGATTCACCAAACACCATGCGCCCCAGATTGACGCAGTACAGGCCCCCAGTGAGTTCACCCTCCTTCCAAGTTTCCACGCTGTGGGCGTGCCCGGCCCGATGCAAGGCACTGTAGGCCCGCACCATGTCGGGAACAATCCAGGTGCCCGGCTGGCCTGCGCGGGGCTTGCTGGCACAGGCTTTGATGACGCCCTCGAAAGCGCTGTCAAACCTTATCTCGCATCTCGGATCGTCCAGAAAATGAATCAGGCTTTTGCGTAAGGATCGGTGCAGCTTGAAGTTTTGGGTCTGCAGCACCATACGAGGGTCGGGGCTCCACCACAATACGGGCTGGCCCAGACTGAACCAGGGAAAAATGCCCTGCGAGTAAGCTTGAACCAATGTGGGCACATCCAGCGCCGCACCAGCCGCCAGCAGGCCAGGAGCAGGGTCTTGGTGGCCCCAAGCACTTTCCAGCGGCGGAAAACTTTCCCCGGCAGCAAGCCAGGGTACGGGGCGCGGAAGTTTTCCCATGACTCAGGGGCTCATTTGCATGGTTGCATTAAAAACGGATGCGTCATGTCAGGCATATGCAGATGGTAGCTGAGCCAGGATTTTTTGCGAGCTGGCTGCGAGCTGGTGACCGGGAGGCCGACACTGGAGCTTTACCCCTAATGTATAAGCGCGCTGACCTCTATCATGGCTAAATGAGTACCAGCAAACCTGAGACCAGCCTTCGTTCCCTCTTTGACGCCCAATACCGAGCCAGCCGCGCGCAGGTGGCGGTGCTTCTTGCTTTGCGCCGCGACCGGTTGTTGCGAATGCGGGCCTTGCTCGATGATCACGGCAGCGCACTGGCGCAGGCTGTCCAGGCTGATTTCGGCGTGCGGTCCCCTCAGCTGACCGAGATTGCCGACCTGTTTGTATTGCGCACGCTGCTCTCAAGCACGCTGAGGGCCTTGTCCAAGTGGATGAAGCCGGTCCGGGTGCGCACGCCGCTCTATCTGCAGCCCGCCCATGCTTATCTGCAGCGCCAGCCTTTGGGCGTGGTCGGCGTGGTTTCGCCCTGGAACTATCCGGTGCAGTTGTCGCTCGGCCCGGTCATCACGGCCCTGGCCGCAGGCAACCGCGTCATGCTCAAGCCCAGCGAACTGACCCCGCTGACCTCGGCCCTGCTGGGTGAGTTGATTGGCAAGGCCTTTGCGCCAGACGAGTTGTGCGTGGTGCAAGGCGATGCCGCACTGGCGGCTGAGTTTGCCAGCCTGCCGTTTGACCACCTGTTTTTCACCGGCTCCACGGCGGTGGGCCGAAAGGTGGCGGCTGCGGCTGCGGCGAACCTGACGCCGACCACACTGGAGCTGGGCGGCAAGTCGCCCTGCATCATTGATGCATCTTGCGAGCTGGACAAGGCCGCCCTCAAGATCGCCCACGGCAAGCTGCTCAATGCCGGGCAGACCTGCGTTGCGCCGGATTACCTGCTGCTGCCGCGCGGGTGCGAAGCGGCATTCGAAAAGGCCTTCGCTGCCGCCGTGAAGCGGTTGTTCCCCCGAATTGCCGGGAACCCCGACTACGCAAGCATCCAGAACGACCGCTATTTCGCCCAATTGCAGGCCGCGCTGAGCGAGGCGCAGGCCTTGGGAGCGACGGTGAAGGTCATTGATCCGCAGGGTGTCACGCCAGCCTCGGCAGACCCGGTCACCCGGCAGATGGCGCCCGTGCTGGTGTATGGGGCCCAGCCCGGCATGAAGCTCATGGAGCAGGAGATCTTCGGCCCCATCCTGCCGGTGGTGCCCTATGACACGCTGGATCAGGCGATTGAGTACATCAATGCCCGGCCACGGCCGCTGGCGCTGTACTGGTTCGGTACCGACACGGCCACACGCGACCGAGTGCTGAACAACACCGTGAGCGGCGGCGTCACCGTCAATGACACCCTGATGCACATTGCCCACGAAAATCTGCCTTTTGGCGGTGTGGGCGACAGCGGCTGGGGCGCCTACCACGGCGAAGCTGGCTTTCTGCGCCTGACGCAGCAAAAGCCGGTGCTGGTGCAGTCAAAGTGGGCCCGGGGTGATGTGTTTTACCCGCCCTATGGCAAGCGGTTTGACCAGATCATGGGGCTGCTCAAGCGTTTGATCTGAACATCAGAGCACCTCGCTCGCGAAATCAGCCAGCCGGGAACGCTCGCCGCGGGCCAGCGTGATGTGCCCGCCATGCGGCCAGCCCTTGAAGCGGTCCACAGCGAAAGTCATGCCTGAAGAGCCTTCGGTGAGGTAGGGCGTGTCAATCTGCGCAAGGTTGCCCATGCAGACAATCTTGGTGCCCGGCCCAGCGCGGGTGATGAGGGTCTTCATCTGCTTGGGCGTCAGGTTTTGTGCCTCGTCAATGATGACGTACTTGTTGAGGAAGGTGCGGCCGCGCATGAAGTTCATGCTTTTGACCTTGATGCGCGAACGGATCAGCTCATTGGTCGCCGCGCGCCCCCATTCTCCGGAGCTCGTGTCGGTTTTACCCAGTACTTCCAGGTTGTCGTCGAGCGCGCCCATCCAGGGGCCCATTTTTTCCTCTTCGGTGCCCGGCAGGAAGCCGATGTCCTCACCGACCGATACCGTAGCGCGCGTCATGATGATTTCGGTGTAACGGCGATCGTCAAGCACTTGTGTGAGGCCGCTGGCCAACGCCATCAGCGTTTTGCCTGTGCCCGCAGTGCCCGCCAGCGTGACGAAATCAACTTCAGGGTCCATCAGCAGGTTCATCGCGAAGTTTTGCTCGCGGTTACGCATGGTCACGCCCCAGACGGCGTTTTTGAGATGAGTGTAGTCCTTGAGGGTCTTCAGAACCGCCGTCTTGTCCCGTATTTCAGTGACACGGGCATAAAGCGGCGGCTCGCCAGGTGCTTCAAAAAACACGAACTGGTTGATCAGCAAGCTGGCCACAATCGGTCCCGCGATACGGTAGAAGGTGTGGCTGCCTTGCTGCCAGCTTTCTATGGTTTTGCTCTGGCGCGTCCAGAAGTCCGCCGGCAAGGCCAGCGAGCCAGCATACAGCAGGTCGCCGTCTTCCAGTGTTTTGTCGTTCTGGTAGTCATCGGTGGCCAGCCCAAGGGCTCTAGCCTTGACGCGCATATTGATGTCTTTGGAGACCAGCACCACCTCGCGCGGCGCATATTCCCTGCGCAGGGCGTCGACCACACCCAGAATCTGATTGTCAGCCTTGCCCTGCGGCAGACTCATGGGCAGCGTGTAATCCAGCGGCTTGGTCTGAAAAAACAGGCAACCGCCGGCCTCGGGGTGCCCGGTGGTGTCCAGCTTGAGGCCTTTGCTGATGTCAGCGCCTTGGGCGCCTGCCAGCGCGTCCAGCGTGCGGCTGGTCTGGCGCGCATTGCGGGCTACCTCGGTCATGCCTTTTTTATGGCCGTCGAGTTCTTCGAGCACGATCATGGGTAAAAAGATGTCGTGCTCTTCAAAGCGGAACAGGCACATCGGGTCATGCATCAGCACATTGGTATCCAGCACAAACAGCTTGTCCAGACCTGCGCGCTTGGCCTTTTTGGGTTTTACCACGGGAAGGGGTAGCACGATGCTATCTTTTTTATAGCTATCTGCACCCGTCCTTACTTGGCTTTCGGTCTCTTTTTCTCTGTAAGCCACTGGATGTTCGCTGCCGTCGGCCGTGCGGCTGTCAAACAGGTCCAATACCGGCGGCTTCTTGGCAGATTCAGCTCTTTCCGTCTTTTGTGCAAGCTTGGAAGGCGAGCGGGTCGGCGCATCGAGAGCGCCGGGGGAGAGGAGGGCGGCACGTTTGGTCGGGGCGGGTGGCAGGGGCATAGTGCTTAAAACTCTCTAAATGAAGGTTCCGGAAGTAAAAAAGCCGCCATGAGGCCAAGGCGGCTTTTTTGAACGCAGTTACGAAGGTCAACAGCATGAGTTCATTATGCACAACTCATGTGGCACAGGGCAATCTACTGTTGTCAGCTGGCCTCACTACGTATTCATGCGGCCTTTTTGAGGGCTTTGACGGCCTTCAGGACATCGTCGACATGACCGGGCACTTTCAGGCCGCGCCATTCATCTTTCAGCAGGCCGTCGGCGCCCACTAAAAAGGTGCTGCGCTCAATGCCCTTGACCTTTTTACCGTACATGATCTTGTTTTTGACCACGCCGAACATGTGGCACATTTTTTCTTCGGTATCTGCAATCAGCTCGAATGGGAGTTCAAGCTTGGATTTGAATTCGTCATGCGATTTCATGTTATCCCGTGACACGCCGAATACAGTCGCGCCAGCTTTTACGAAATCCTTGTAGCGGTCACGAAACTGCATGGCTTCGGTAGTGCAGCCGGGTGTGTTGTCTTTCGGGTAAAAGTACATCACGACAACGTGGCCTAAATGGGACTGGTTGGAAACCTTGATGCCACCTGTGGCATTCGCTTCAAATTCGGGAAGTGGTTTATTGACGACGACTGCCATACTGAGTAGACCCTGACGAAAGTAGTTGTAATTAGCCGTGACTCCTGCCAGCGGGCCCGAGTGGTAATCCCGGGTGTGCTACCAAGTGCAACCCTAGATTTTACTCTGAATGAGGAGGCCTTCCAGTCTTATGTTTCTTCTGGCTCAATCAGCAGGGCTGCGATCACTCGGCGACCCTCGCCCGCCAGGATGTTGTAGGTGCGGCAAGCCGCCAGCGTGTCCATGGTTTCAATGCCTATGCGCTGCTCCATCAAGGCCCGCAAAAATGCGGATGGCGGAAAACGCAGGCGCGGGCCGCTGCCAAAAATCACCAACTCCGGCTGCGTTTTTGCCAGAAGGGTGAAGTGCTCTGTCGTTAGTTGGTCAAAGCGCGTGCAATGCCAGAAAAATTTCTCGCCCCGTGAGCCAATTACGATGCTGTGTTCGATTTTTTCAGCCACTCCATTGCTGCCCAGACCCACCCATCCCGGGCCGTAGCCGAGAATAGATTGAACGTCGAGATGGTCTGGCTGTAGTTTCATGGTGATTCAGGGCGTTGAGGGGCCGGAAAACGGCGAAGGGTAAGGGCAGATTGCTGGCCCTTTTCCAGCGAAAACCGCGTTTTATGTGGTCAAATTATAAATTCCATCCAAATTTTCCGTTGCAGCGCTGGTGCGTCCTTCCGATGAGGGGGGAGATTACCAGTGCGGTTGTCAGCGTGATTGACGGAGCGGTCTTTGCCCGGGTATCCAAAAAACACCATGAAACTGATTAACAAATCTGCCAAGTTAGCCAACGTCTGCTACGACATCCGCGGCCCCATCATGGAACGCGCCAAGCAGATGGAAGAAGAAGGCCATAAGATCATCAAGCTCAACATCGGCAACCTCGCCGTGTTCGGCTTTGATTCGCCCGAAGAAATCCAGCAGGACATGATCCGCAACCTGCCCAACTCGGCCGGTTATTCGGACAGCAAGGGCATTTTTGCGGCGCGCAAGGCGGTAATGCACGAAACGCAGAAGCAGGGCATCAAGGGCGTGACGCTGGACGACATTTACCTTGGCAACGGCGCCAGCGAGCTGATCGTGATGGCGACCAATGCCTTGCTCGACACCGGCGACGAGTTGCTCTTGCCGTCGCCCGATTACCCGCTGTGGACGGCGGCGGCGAGCCTGTCGGGCGGCAAGCCGGTGCACTACCTGTGCGACGAAGCCAACGGCTGGATGCCCGACCTGAACGACATCCGCGCCAAGATCACGCCGGCCACACGCGGCATCGTCGTTATCAACCCGAACAACCCGACTGGCGCGCTGTATTCCGACGAACTGCTTCAGGGCATTGTCGATATTGCGCGTGAGCATAATTTGGTGATTTTTGCCGACGAGGTCTATGACAAGGTTCTCTACGACGGTGTGCGCCACACAGCGATTGCCAGCCTTTCGCAAGACGTGTTGACGCTGACCTTCAACTCGCTGAGCAAAAGCTACCGTTCCTGCGGCTACCGCGCTGGCTGGATGGTGGTCTCGGGCGACAAGAAGCCCGCGCGCGACTATATCGAGGGGCTCACTATGCTGTCGAACATGCGGCTGTGCTCCAACGTGCCCGGCCAGTGGGCGATTCAGACGGCGCTGGGCGGCTATCAAAGCATCAACGATCTGGTAGGCGAAGGTGGACGCCTGCGCCGCCAGCGCGACCTGGCGTATGAGTTGATCACCGCGATCCCGGGTGTGAGCTGCGTCAAGCCCAGTGCGGCGCTGTATATGTTTCCGCGGCTGGACCCCAAGGTCTATCCCATCGCCGACGACCGACAGTTTTTTCTGGAGTTGCTCGAAGAAACGCGGGTCATGCTGGTGCAGGGCACCGGTTTCAACTGGGCCACGCCGGATCATTTTCGTATTGTCTTTTTGCCTCATGAAGACGACTTGCGCGAAGCCATAGGGCGCATTGCCAAGTTTCTCGAGATCTGGCGCCACAACCGCATCTGATTTTTAATTTCCCCGTATCCCTTTTCAGGGATTGCAAGCGCCAAATACCAAACACTATAAGCAAGACTCCAAGCGACTATGAAACCGACGAATTTGAGCCCGATCAGGGTGGGCCTTTTGGGTATAGGTACCGTGGGCAGCGGCACCTTCAACGTATTGCAGCGCAACCAGGAAGAGATCCGCCGGCGCGCCGGCCGCGGCATCGAGATCACCATGGTGGCCGACCTTGACGTGGCGCGCGCGAAGGCTGCGGTGGGGAGCGGCGTGCAGGTGGTGGACGATGCGCGCAAGGTCATCGCCAACCCCGACATCGACATTGTGGTCGAGCTCATCGGCGGCTACGGCATCGCCAGGCAACTGGTGCTGGAGGCGATCGAGGCCGGCAAGCACGTGGTCACCGCCAACAAGGCGCTGCTCGCAGTGCACGGTACCGAGATTTTCGCCGCGGCGCATCGCAAGGGCGTGATGGTTGCCTTCGAGGCGGCCGTCGCCGGCGGCATTCCGATCATCAAGGCGCTGCGCGAGGGCCTGACCGCCAACAGCATCCAGTGGATCGCCGGCATCATCAATGGCACGACGAATTTCATCCTGTCGGAAATGCGTGACAAGGGTCTGGACTTCGACGTGGCACTGAAGGAAGCGCAGCGCCTGGGCTACGCCGAAGCCGATCCGACCTTCGACATCGAGGGCGTGGACGCCGGCCACAAGGTCACGCTGATGTCGGCCATCGCCTTTGGCATCCCGGTGCAGTTCGACAAGGCCTATGTCGAGGGCATCACCCAACTGGCAGCGCAAGACATTCGCTACGCAGAACAGCTCGGTTACCGCATCAAGCTGCTGGGTATCACCAAGCGCGCCGCGAACGGTATCGAGCTGCGCGTGCACCCAAGCCTGGTGCCGGCCAAGCGCCTGATCGCCAACGTCGAAGGCGCGATGAACGCGGTGGTGGTGCAGGGCGATGCCGTTGGCACCACGCTCTACTACGGTAAGGGCGCCGGCTCCGAACCCACGGCCAGCGCCGTGATCGCCGACCTGGTGGACATTGCGCGCCTGCACACGGCTGACCCCGAGCACCGCGTGCCGTACCTGGCCTTCCAGCCCGACACCATGACTCAGGCCATGAGTGACCTGCCCATCGTGCCCATGTCCGAGGTGGTGACCAGCTACTACCTGCGCCTGAAGGTGGCTGACGAAACCGGCGTGCTGGCCAAAGTCACCGGCATTCTGGCGTCGCTGGGCATCAGCATCGATGCCGTGCTGCAACGCGAGGCCGATGACGTGGGCGGCGAAGGTTCCACGCAAACCGACCTCATCATCCTCACGCATGATTGTGTGGAAGCGAAAATGAACGAGGCGTTGGCGCAGATGCAGGCGCTGCCCACTGTGCTTGCGCCCATCACGCGCATCCGCAAAGAGGAACTCGCCTGATGCGCTATATCTCCACGCGCGGCCACAGTGACCGCAAGCGCTTTTGCGAAATCCTGCTCGAAGGCTTGGCACCGGATGGCGGCTTGTACCTGCCGGAGCACTACCCGCAAGTTGAGGAGGCAAGGCTCACGGCTTGGCGCAGTCTTTCCTATGCCGATCTGGCGTTTGAGATCCTGTCGCTGTACATCGACGACATTCCTGCCGCAGATCTCCGGGCGATTTGCCGCAAGACCTACACCGAGGAAGTCTTCGGTACGAAGGAAATCGTGCCGCTTCGCCCGCTGGAAAGCCCTTCGACAGGCTCAGGACAAACGGTTCTCTACCTGGAAGCCCTGTCCAACGGCCCGACGCTCGCGTTCAAGGACATGGCGATGCAATTGCTGGGCAATCTGTTCGAGTACGAACTGACTCGCCGCGGCGAAGAAATCAACATTCTGGGTGCCACCAGCGGCGACACGGGCAGCGCCGCCGAATACGCCATGCGTGGCAAAAAGGGCGTGCGCGTCTTCATGACCTCGCCAAATGGCCGCATGAGCCCGTTTCAGCAAGCGCAGATGTTCAGCCTGCAGGATACAAATATCCACAACCTCGCGGTCGAAGGCGTGTTTGACGACTGCCAGGACATCGTCAAGGCAGTGTCCAACGATCTAGAGTTCAAACGCCAATACAAAATCGGCACGGTCAACTCGATCAACTGGGCGCGCCTGATGGCCCAGGTCGTTTACTACTTTTCCGGCTACTTCCAGGCGACCAGGTCGAATGCCGAGAAAGTCAGCTTCACCGTGCCGTCCGGCAATTTTGGCAACGTCTGCGCCGGCCATGTGGCGCGCAGCATGGGCTTGCCGATTGACAAGCTGGTGGTCGCCACCAACGAGAACGATGTGCTCGACGAGTTCTTTCGCACCGGCGTTTACCGTGTGCGCGGCAGCGCCGATACCTTTGAAACCTCCAGCCCATCGATGGACATTTCCAAAGCCTCGAATTTTGAACGCTTTGTCTTTGACCTGTTGGGTCGGGACGGCAACAAAATAAAAGCGCTGTTTCATGACCAACTGGCAAGCCAAGGCAGTTTTGACCTGAGCCACGACCCTGCCTTCAAATCCGCCGCCCAGCGCTACGGTTTTGTGAGCGGCAAGAGCAGCCATGCTGACCGGCTGGCGATGATTAAGGATACCTACGAGCGCTTTGGCACCATGATTGACACCCACACCGCCGATGGCGTGAAGGTGGCGCGCGAGCATCTTCAGCCGGGTGTGCCCATGATCGTTCTTGAAACGGCCCTGCCCATCAAGTTTGCCGAAACGATAGAGGAAGCGCTCGGCAAAACCCCGGAGCGGCCTGCCAGGTTTGAAGGCATTGAGGCCTTGCCAAAGCGCGTCAAAATTGTGCCGGCCGACGTGACGGTGATCAAGCGCTACATTGCCGAAAATGTGCATTAAATCGGCCTGCATCGCAGTATTTACGGGTATTGGAAGCTATTTAATTAATAGAAAAAAAACCTGTGTGAGAGCGCTTTCATGAACGTGATCGGATTTTCCGGGTACTCGGGCTCAGGCAAAACAACGCTGGTCGAAAAGCTGATCCCGGCTCTCAAGCAGCGTGGCCTGCGTGTGTCGGTCGTGAAGCACGCCCATCACCTCTTTGACATCGACCACCCAGGCAAAGATACCCACCGGCACCGCGAGGCCGGCGCCTTTGAGGTGGTGGTAGCCTCGCAAAACCGGCTCGCGCTCATGCGTGAGTTTGAAAAACCTTCCGAGCTGACGGTTCACCACTTGATTGCCGAACTCTACGGCGGTGTGGACTGGGTGCTGGTGGAAGGCTTCAAGGACAGCGATCTGCTCAAGATCGAAGTCTGGCGCGCCTCGTCTGGCAAGTCCACCCGCTACACGGAAGACGACTTTATCGTCGCCATCGCCACCGACTCGCCCGCGCAGTTGCCGGAAGCAACCTTGCGTCCGGTGCTGGATTTGAATGATGCAGACGCCGTGGCCGATTACCTGGTCAACAATCAAGAGCGGTTTTTTTACTCTTTTGAAGATCGTTTCGATTAACCATCGTCTGTACACGTCAGTTCGGGATATCTCGCCATGAGCCTTGCTTCTACAACTCCAGTCCGTACAGAACCCGCGGCACATGTGGCACGCGCACCGCTCAAACCCCTCGACCTGGCGCTGGCGGAGTTGCTGGCCCGGGCGACGCCGTTGCCGGGCTTTGAGGTCGTTTCCACCTTTGATGCCGATGGCCGCGTGCTGGCCCAAGACCTGGTGTCTGGCCTGGATGTGCCGGCGCAGGACAACAGTTCCATGGATGGTTATGCCGTGCGTTGTGCTGACTGGGCCAGTGCCGCTACCCTCCTGCAGGTCAACCAGCGTATTCCCGCCGGCAGCAGCGGGCACGCGCTGGCGTCAGCTTCTGCGGCGCGGATTTTCACCGGCGCGCCTATTCCGCCCGACGCTGATGCCGTGGTCATGCAGGAAGACTGCGAAACGGTAAACCCGGCCACCGGTGCGACTCCCGCCGTTCGCATCGACACACAGCCCAGGCCGGGGCAGTGGATTCGCCGTCGCGGTGAAGACGTAGCCGCCGGGGCTGTGGTGCTGCACCGCGGTACACGCTTGAGCCCGGCATCCCTCGGCTTGGCGGCCAGCATCGGCTTTGACAAGCTGCAAGTGGCCCGGCGCGTGCGGGTAGCGCTTTTTTCCACCGGCGATGAGTTGGTGATGCCCGGCGACGTGGCGCCTGCCGACATGAAACCCGGAGCCATCTACAACTCCAACCGATTCTTCCTGAAGGTCCTGCTGCAGAGGCTGGGCTGCACCGTGACCGACTTGGGCATCGTGCCTGACCGGCTGGACGCGACGATGGCTGCGCTGCAAGGCGCGGGCCAGCAGCACGACCTCATTTTGACCAGTGGCGGCGTCTCGGTTGGTGAAGAAGACCACATCAAGCCCGCAGTGCAGGCGTTGGGCGAACTCAGCTTATGGCAGATCGCCATCAAACCGGGCAAACCGTTTGCCTATGGCCAGGTCGGCGCGGCGCACTTCATCGGCTTGCCGGGCAACCCGGTTTCGAGCTTTGTGACTTTTTTGCTGTTGGTCAGGCCCTTCCTGCTCAAGCTGCAGGGTGCCACCGAGATTGCTACAAAATCAATAGCTATTCCCGCCCATTTTTATTGGGCTAAAGCCGATAAACGCCGTGAATTTTTGCGTGTAAAGCGTAATGCAGCGGGTGGGCTGGAGCTGTTTGGCAACCAAAGCTCTGGTGTACTCACATCCGCTGTCTGGGGTGACGGGCTGCTTGACAACCCGCCCGGCCAAACCATTGCGCACGGCGACATGGTGCAGTTCATCCCGTTTTCGGAATTGATGGCATGAAAATCACGGTCAAATATTTTGCCTCCATCCGCGAAGCCATCGGGCAGGGCAGTGAGCTGCGTGAAACTTCCGCCGCCAACCTGTCGGCCCTGCGCGATGAACTGCTGGCCGCCAGCCCCGCGCATGCCGACAGCCTGGCACGCGGCAAGTCCGTTCGCATGGCGCTAAATCAGGTCATGAGCGACGAGTCGGCGCTTTTAAGCGAGGGCTGCGAAGTCGCGTTTTTCCCACCCGTCACCGGCGGCTAAACCCATGACAGCGCGCGTATCTATCCAGACTGCCGACTTCATTCTCGCTGACGAGATTGCTGCGTTGCGCTCAGACGACAAGCGCGTCGGCGCGGTTTGCAGTTTTATCGGCACAGTCCGTGACCGCAATGACGGCTTGACCGTCAGCAGCATGGAGCTCGAGCATTACCCTGGCATGACCGAAAAAGCCATCGAGGCCATGATCGACGAGGCGATGCTGCGGTTCGATATTTTTGGCGCCCGGGTTGTTCACCGTGTCGGACTCTTGCAGCCGCTGGATCAGGTGGTCATGGTAGGCGTCACCTCGGCCCACCGGGGTGAAAGCTTCAAGGCCTGCGAGTTTTTGATGGACTACCTCAAGACCCAGGCTCCGTTCTGGAAAAAAGAGCAGACGCCTGAAGGCGCGCGCTGGGTTGATGCGCGGGTCAGTGACGACGCTGCGCTGGCCAAGTGGGGCATCAGCGCCAACAACGCGTGAGCTGCCGGGCTTGATTTTCATCAAGCCGGGCTTATTCAAACCGGCAGGGTTCGTTGTGCGACTTGCAAACTTGTGGAAAAGCCCCAAGATCGATGGGGACAAGCTTTTTTAGAGTTCTACTCGGAGTGATCCTATGCGGCAAGACAAAATGACCACCAAATTCCAGGAAGCTCTGGGCGACGCCCAGTCGCTGGCCTTGGGCAACGACTGCGGTTATATCGAGCCTGCCCATCTGCTGGCGGCCATGCTGCGCCAGGAAGACGGGCCGCGCGCCCTGCTTGAGCGGGCCGGCGTCAACGTCAATGGCCTGACGCAGGCGGCCGATGCCGCCGTTAAAAAGCTCCCCCAAGTGCAGGGGCAAGAACAGGTTCAGGTCGGCAGCGAGCTGGCCAAGCTGCTGCAGGCCACCGAAAAAGAATCCATCAAGCGGGGTGACCAGTTCATCGCCGGTGAGCTGTTTTTGCTGGCCGTTGCCGACAGCAAAAGCGACATCGGCAGGTTGGCCAAAGAAAACGGCCTGAGTCGCAAAGCGCTGGAGGCGGCGATTGATGCCGTGCGCGGAGGCCAGAGCGTGGACAACCCGGAAGCTGAAGGCCAGCGCGAGGCCCTCAAAAAATATACCATGGACCTGACTGAGCGCGCTCGCCTGGGCAAGCTCGACCCGGTCATTGGCCGCGATGATGAAATCCGCCGTGCCATTCAGGTTCTGCAGCGCCGCACCAAGAACAACCCCGTGCTGATCGGTGAGCCCGGCGTCGGCAAGACCGCCATCGTCGAAGGCTTGGCCCAGCGCATCGTGGCGGGCGAGGTGCCCGATTCGCTGAAAGGCAAACGCGTGCTGTCGCTCGACATGGCCGCCTTGCTGGCAGGCGCCAAATTCCGCGGCGAGTTTGAAGAGCGACTGAAGACCGTGCTCAAGGAACTGGCCCAGGATGAAGGCCAGACCATCGTCTTCATCGACGAGCTGCATACCATGGTCGGTGCGGGCAAGGCTGAAGGCGCAATGGACGCTGGCAATATGTTGAAACCTGCGTTGGCCCGGGGTGAGTTGCACTGCGTGGGCGCCACCACGCTGGCTGAATACCGCAAATACATTGAAAAAGACGCTGCGCTGGAGCGCCGTTTCCAGAAGATTCTGGTGGGCGAGCCGACGGTGGAGGCGACCATTGCCATCCTGCGCGGGCTGAAAGAAAAGTACGAGTTGCACCATGGCGTGCAGATCACCGACCCGGCCATCGTGGCAGCGGCCGAGTTGAGCCACCGTTACATCACCGATCGCTTTTTGCCCGACAAGGCGATTGACCTGATTGACGAGGCGGCCAGCAAGGTCAGCATTGAGCGCGACTCCAAGCCCGAGGTGATCGACAAACTCGAACGCCGGCTGATTCAGCTGCAAATCGAGCGCGAAGCCGTGCGCCGTGAAAAAGACGAAGCCTCGCAAAAGCGCTTTGGCCTGATTGAGGAAGAAATCGACAAGCTACAAAAAGAAATCGCTGATCTCAATGAAATTTTGCAGGCTGAAAGAGCCCAGGCGCTCGGCTCCAAGGATGTCATGGAAGAAATCGACCGCATCCGTTTCCAGATCAAGGAGTTCACCAACAAGGGTGATCTGGGCAAGGTGGCCGAACTGCAATACGGCAAGCTGCCTGAGCTGGAAAAGCGCCTGAAGGCCGCGCAGGACAGCGAGGCCCAGAAGGGCGTGGACAACGCGCCCAAGCTGCTGCGTACCCAGGTCGGCGCCGAGGAAATCGCCGAGGTGGTGAGCCGCGCCACCGGCATTCCGGTTTCCAAGATGCTGCAGGGTGAGCGCGACAAGTTGCTGCAGATGGAAGACAAATTGCACGAACGCGTGGTGGGGCAAGACGAAGCCATTGGCGCCGTCGCCAACGCCATCCGCCGCTCACGTTCGGGCCTGAGTGATCCGAACCGCCCGACCGGCTCCTTCCTGTTCCTGGGCCCCACGGGTGTGGGCAAAACCGAATTGTGCAAGGCGCTGGCGGGCTTCCTGTTCGACAGTGAAGACCACCTGATTCGCGTCGATATGAGTGAGTTCATGGAAAAGCATTCGGTGGCCCGCCTGATTGGCGCGCCTCCGGGTTATGTCGGTTACGAAGAGGGCGGCCACCTGACCGAAGCGGTGCGCCGCAAGCCCTACAGCGTATTGCTGCTCGATGAGGTGGAAAAAGCCCACCCGGATGTGTTCAACGTGTTGCTGCAGGTGCTGGACGATGGCCGCCTGACGGATGGCCAGGGGCGCACGGTGGATTTCAAGAACACCGTGATCGTCATGACCAGCAATATCGGCTCACCGATTATCCAGAGCATGGTGGGCCAGCCCACAGAAGATATCAAGGACGCGGTGACGGGTGAGTTGAAGAACTACTTCCGCCCCGAGTTTTTGAACCGGATCGACGAAACTGTGGTGTTTCATGCGCTCGATGCCAAAAACATCGAATCCATCGCCCGCATCCAGCTCAAGGTGCTGATGGAGCGGCTGCAAAAAATGGACCTCACGCTGGAAGTGTCGGAAGCGGCCATTGCCGAGCTGGCCAAGGTGGGCTTTGATCCGGTGTTTGGTGCGCGGCCTTTGAAGCGCGCCATCCAGCAGCGGATTGAAAATCCGTTGTCCAAACTGCTACTGGAAGGCCGCTTCCCGCCCAAGAGCGTCATCCCGGTGGATGTGGATCCTATCCGCGCGCCGGGTGTGTTCAGTTTCGGGGTGGCCGCACAAAGCGGGAAAAGTGCTCAAGACGCTTAATGAGCCGGCGCCCAAAAGTGCTATTTGTTTAATAGCTGCTTCTGCCCGTCCTTATTGGGCTAGAGCCACTTTTTAATGCTTAAATTAGCCTGACCTGCTCCTTCTCTGGAAGGCAGCGGGCTTTTTCACTTCCCCTCTAGCATTTGTAGGCGTGTACGCAGGCTGTCCAGCTCATCGAGCAGTTCTAAAGCCAGCGCGGCACCTGCGAGGTTGACGCCCAGATCATTTTGCAATCGCAATGCGACCCTGGCGCGGAGCAGCTGTATGCCGGTAAAGCGCCAGTGATCGGGGGTGCCACCCTCCGGGGCCAGCACGCCTTCGTGTACCAGCTCCATGATCATGTCGGCCTGCGCCGCACAGGCGCGGCAGATTTCGGCCAGGGTTAGCTCGGTCTGATCTTCAAGGATATAGCCGGTCAGTAGCGCCAGCTTGTAGCTCGGTGTCATGTCTTGCCTCCCAGTTTGGCGCGTGGGTTAAAGGCCTTGAACTGCTTAGCCATGCCCTCATAAAACGACTTGGCAGTGTCGGTGTCGCCTGCGGGCACCACAATCTGCAGCACAAGGTAAAAATCGCCTGGCGTGGTGCCCGGAAGGCCGCGCCCCTTGAGCCGCAGCTTGCGCCCAGTGGGCGAGCCTGCCGGTATTTTGACTTCGACTTGTCCCGTCGGGGTGGGCGCTTGTACCTCGGCGCCTAACGCGGCTTCCCAGGGCGCCACGGGCAAGTCCAGGTAAACATCGTGCTTGTCCACGCGGTAATCCAGGCTGCCCGGCGGGCGAGGCCGGAATTCCACGTCCAGGTACAGATCGCCCGCGCCGCCTTCGCCCATGCCGGGTGCGCCTTGTCCGGCCAGGCGGATGTGCTGGCCTGCCCGGATGCCTTTGGGAATGGTGAAGGTGATCTGGTGTTCGTGCGCAACCACGTGCCCCTGGTCGTCCATCTCGGGCACGCGCAGGCTGAGGGTGCGTGTGGCGCCACTGTAAGAGTCCTCCAGGTCGATCTGTATTTTGGCGTGGTGGTCTTCACCCCGCGCGCTAAATGTTGCGCGGCGGCCTCTGCTTTGGCCGCCACTTCTATCGCCTGTGCTCGCAAAGCCTTGGCGGAACAGCGATTCAAAGAAGTCGCTGTGATCGCCAGCGTCACCTCTATTGAATCCCCGGTCAAAACCGCTGCCGGCGTATTCAGCGCCTGCATTCCATTCGGGTGGGGGGCGGAAATCCTGTCCGGCTTTCCAGTTGGCACCCAGTTGGTCGTAAGCGGCACGCTTTTCGGGGTCTTTCAACACCTCATAGGCTTCTCCGAGTTCCTTGAAGCGCACCTCCGCATCCTTTTCCTTGCTGACATCGGGGTGGTATTTGCGCGCCAGTTTGCGGTGCGCGCGTTTGATGTCGTCTGGCGTCGCGTCGCGCGCCACGCCCATGATTTTGTAGTAGTCCTTGAATTCCATGGAAGACCTTTAGGGATGCTCTGAATAACTCAGCGTAGCGTGTGGCAGCAGGCTGCCACGTTTAGCTTGACGGAATTTCTGGCTCCAGAGTTGCAAATTCTTGTGTTTTCGCAGCCCTTCTGGGCTCTTTTTCCCGTTGCCAGGGCCTTTGCCCTGCATGGTTTGCGGTGAAAGGATGGCCTGCCGCATCGACCCTCTGGGTAGTACGGGGCAATGAGTTTGACCAGAGCGCAGTCCACGGCGTCACTCGCGCCATCTGTTCCAGCAACGCGCATTTGAAGGTTTTCTTCAAGTTCAGATTGAGGGCAAAGGATATTTGTTTCATGGGTTCAATGATGCCGCGCTGGGCTTGCACGTCATAAGCGACCTTAGTTGAAAATTCGCAGGAGGAGTGTAAGACATAGGCGCCAATTTCGAAGGGCTCGGGGGCGGATCAGCAGGAACGGACCTTTGAGTGAGTGCTCTAAATGTTGCTATATATTTAATAGCTGGATGTGCTCAATAAATAAGCAAAGGCGCTTTTTTCTGTTTTTTTTGGAAAATCAAAAAACGGCTGGGTCGTACTTGCTTGCGAAGAAGGTACTTTTGAGAAAGCCGGGCACGAGAAAGCGGGAAAATTAACGCTATAATTTAGAGCTGTATTCCTCAATAGCTCAGTTGGTAGAGCGCCGGACTGTTAATCCGTAGGTCCCTGGTTCGAGCCCAGGTTGAGGAGCCAAAAACAAGAAACGAATCAAGCACTTAGGTCGCAAGCCTAGGTGCTTTTTTCATTTCCGGACTGGTCTATAGCAACTCTTTGGGTTCTGCATTGGTTCGGTTGGGCGAATGCAGGGTATGGGCAGATGACCACTCTTTCAATTAGAGAACAACTTTTCTACCAAGTTGGCGCACATTTGACCTGTAGGGGATCGACTGGTGCCAGTAATGTTCATTGCCGCTCTACGGGCAATTTTTATGTCGTTGGAATCGAGCCGCGCAGCAAGAGTCGATATCGATTCGTAAAGCTGTCAACGCTGGATTCAGTTTATTCTGCGTCCAGCAGGTACTTGGGCATAGTGACCCGAAGGTGACCCAGCGATATTCGCACCTCTCCACCAAGTCATTGCAGGATGCAGCAAACAGTGCGTCGGTCATGATCAGGCGGGGAATGCCGGTGGCGGCGGTGGTCGAGGCGGTGGCGGCATAGGTTAGCCGTGGGCGGCACTCGGGGGCGTCGGTGCGAACCGGCCCTCCTTGGGTCATAGTGGCCACCTCTGGGGCGGCTGGGGCGTGGGGATGGCGAATACCCCCTTCCGGTGTCCCGGCGGGCCGTCTGGGGGCTACTTTTTGGGAGCGGTTTTCAATTCCGCCCAACCGGCGGCATCACCTTCCCCGATTGCCCGACCAGAAGCATGCATGACCGAACGGGCTGAAACGCATCCGAAGCCGACATGGAGCACTGGGATAACCAGTCCCGCTGATGGCAGAATCCTGCCGTGCATCGTTGGACCTCTAGACACTATTGCGATAGAGTTGTGCTCTCAATCAAGGAGATACCTCATGCATCCAGAAGCAATGAAGCACAAGGCCAGCCTTTGGGACGGCGATTACGGTACTTCGCGCCACATTACAGACGTTCACTGGGAAGGTGACATCACGCCAGAGGAACTGATCGACGTCGCTGACAGGATTACGACTGAGTGGCAAACAATCGACCTTGAACTTGACCCTGCACACCCGTCTTATGGCCAGGTATTTCGCCTTGAGAGGCCCTCTCAAAACGCCTTGGAGGATGCCTCTGAGCTGAGCATCGCACAGGCAGAGGATGAGTTGGCAGGCAGGTACGTCTGGGTGCATTGCTACCAACTTGTCGAAGACCCGCAAGGTGATACCGAAGACGAAGATGGGCGCACGTACCGCAAGCTCTTCCATACTGTCATGTTCAGCATGGAGTTCACTTCGTTTGATGACGTTGCTGCAAAGTGTGACGAAAACTTCGGCGAAGACGCATGGAGCGAGTACGAGTTGTATTTGGACGATGACCTGCCAGCGCCTATCGCGCACGGCGGGTGACCGGTCATCCAGGGGATTCCTCAATTAACCTTAAGCTGCGATTCAAATGCTTCCAATCGATTTGCATAAGGCTCCGTCGGTGCCATTTCGGTTTCAGTTCGGCGAGATTTCGGGGGTTCGACGGTGTTTTTTCCTAAGCCATTGATCGTGGGCTTTTTGTCATTTGCCTTCTGCATTGGGTCAGTGGCCAACATGGATAATTCCCCCGATGAGAATCAATTTGGTAACGCCGTTCGCAGAGAAAGATGCAGTTAAAGCACTTGGGGCACGCTGGGACGCCTCCAAAAAGCTTTGGTACATCGTCAATGTCACAGACCTCACTCCATTTTTGCGGTGGATTCCAAATATGGAGGCAGCCATGGAAGGCTCGGATGCTGCTCCGCAAATGACAAAGCCAAGAAGTTCTCCACCGAAACCAACAAAAGACTCTGCACCGTCCAAGCCAGTCATTGAAGTGCCGCACTGTGGCTGCAATGTCCTGCCTTGGGAAGATTGCGTACACACTGCTATTCCGTGAACTCCATGAACATCGAGTCAACCCTGATGGCCACCCAAATTCCC
>DFWY01000135.1:0-6515 GCA_002381615.1 Polaromonas sp. UBA4122
AGCATGAACACCCGCGGGACGTTATGGCCAAGCGCTTCTGCCGTGTCTGGATGGGTCAGTGCGGCCTGAATCACCAGACCGATGCGAGTCCGCTTGAGAAGCAGCCACACAGCCAGCAGCATGAACAGCGCCACCAGCATCATGAAGGCCCGGTACGTTGGGAAATTGGTGCCATATAGCGTAAACAACGGGCCGTTCAATTCGTCCGGGATCCGGTAATCCACTGCAATGCGTCCCCAGACCAGTTGTACAAGCTCCACCAGGATGTAGCTCAAGCCAAAAGTGATCAGCAGTTCAGGCACGTGGCCAAACTTGTGAACGCGGCGCAAGCAAAATCTCTCAAACGCCGCGCCGATCAGGCCGACCAGCAAGGGGGCAATGACCAGCGCGGGCCAGAAACCCAGCCAGCTGGTGAAGGCATACGCAAAATAGGCGCCAAGCATGTAAAACGACGCGTGCGCAAAGTTAAGCACACCCATCATGCTGAAAATCAGCGTCAGACCCGAACTCAGCATGAACAGCAACAGGCCGTAGCTCAGCCCGTTCAAAAGCGAAATAGTGAAAAACTCCATGCGGTACCCGTCAAATCAGCGGCTGTGGAAAGAGAGCTTGGCAGGAACTTGTCTGTTAGCCAATAAAAACGCCGGGTGAAGCGGTAGCCACCCCCGGCGTTACTTCGGCGAAACCCCGATCAGGGGCGTTTCATCTGGCAGCTGGTAGGCGTGCTGGCAATATAGGCATCAATGTATTTCACGGGCGCAAAGGTGTAGCCTGTGTTTTCGACGCTGTAAGTGTTCTTGGCGTCGACCTTTTGCCACTTCGAAATATACAGCCCTTGCTGCATCTGGTGGTCTGACTTGCGCATCTGGGATTCGCCATTGAAGCCCTTGAATGACAGGCCCTCCATGGCTTTGGCCACCTTGATAGGCTCGATCGACTTGGCTTTGTTCATGGCTTCTGACAACAGTACAACGCCGTTGTAGATCGAGAATGTATAAAAGTCGTCGTTATATTTCTTTTTGAAGTCTCTGGCCATAGCCCCTATCTCACCCGTGTAGTTGGAGTGGTTGTAGGCAATCTGGTAGACCTCAATGTCGCCTGCGGCGGCCAGTGCAGTAGGTGTGCCGGACACGCCTGCGTAGTAGGCATAAATCGGGATCTTCAAGCCGGCCTCGGTAATGGCCTTGATCAGCAAGGTCATGTCCTGGCCCCAGTTGCCGGTGACCAGCGTATCAGCGCCGCTGGCCTTGATCTTTGCCACGTAGGGCGCGAAGTCCTTCACCTGCCCAAAAGGATGCAGGTCTTCTCCGACGATCTGGGTATCAGGACGCTTGCGGGCCAGCCCTTCCTTGAAATACTTGGCGACCTGCTGGCCGTGCGAGTAATTCTGGTTGAGCAAATAGACTTTTTTGATCTTGGGCTGATCCTTCATGAAGGAGGTCAAGGCCTCCATCTTCATGGAGGTGTCCGCATCAAGCCGGAAGTGGGCAAAGGAGCATTTCTCGTTGGTCAGTGCGGGGTCAACTGCCGCGTAATTGAGAAAAATCACTTCCTTGCCCGGATTGCGTTCATTGTTTTTGGTGATCGCGTCCGCCAGCGCCAAGGCTACGGCCGAACCGTTGCCCTGGACAACATAATGGATGCCTTGGTCAATGGCAGACTTGAGTCCGTTGAGCGCCTCCTGGGGGGAGCTTTTGCTGTCGATGGGCACAATCTCGAAGTTGACACCCGCCACATTCTTGGCGCCATTGACGCGGTCAATAACGAATTGCCAGTTCTTCAGCTGGTTCTGGCCTACATTACCGAACGGGCCCGACAGGCCCTCGATCATGGCGATTTTGACGGTTTCACCCTTTTGGGAAAAAGCCATTGAACTGGCCGCAAACATTACACTTATCGCTACAGCTTTAATAGCAAATTTCATTGTGTGTCTCCTTTGTTTTAACAAGGTATTGAGCGTACAAGTTTTGCGTGCAGCAGCGCTCAGGGATTGCCCCTAGAGTGCCGCCTGGCTATCACATGGGTGACTCAGCGCGCCGCTCACAGCGGGAGTTTGTAGTCCCTCAGCAGTTCCCGAAGTTTAGTCTTGAGCATCTTGCCTGTCGCGCCCATCGGTATGGCCTCCACAAACACCACGTCATCGGGGATTTGCCATTTTGCAATCTTGCCGTCGTAGAACTTGATGAGTTCGTCGCGTGTGACGTCCATGCCTGGCTTCTTGACCACTGCAATGACGGGCCGCTCATCCCACTTGGGGTGTGCAACGCCAATACATGCCGCCATGGCCACGGCCGGATGCGCCACAGCAATGTTTTCCACGTCAATCGAGCTGATCCATTCGCCGCCGGATTTGATGACGTCCTTGCTCCGGTCGGTGATCTGCATGTAGCCATCCGCGTCGATGGTCGCCACGTCGCCGGTAGGAAACCAGCCATCGATCAGCGGATCGCCGCCCTCGCCCTTGTAGTACTCGCGCAATATCCAGGGGCCCTTGACATAAAGGTCGCCAAAGGTCTTGCCGTCCCAGGGCAGTTCCTTGCCCGAAGGATCAACGATTTTCATGTCAACACCATAAATGGACCGCCCCTGCTTGAGGCGGATTTTCATTTGCTCTTGCGCAGGCAGGGCGAGATGTTTGTTTTTCAGCGTGCACAGCGTTCCCAGGGGCGACATCTCGGTCATGCCCCAGGCATGGAGAACTTCCACGCCATAGTCTTCCTGGAAGGCGTGGATCATGGCCGGTGGGCAGGCCGAGCCGCCAATCACCGTGCGCTTGAGCGTGGAGAACTTCAGGCCCGCAGGCTTCATGTGGGTCAGCAGCATTTGCCAGACCGTGGGCACGCCAGCGGCGTAGGTGACTTTCTCGGCTTCGATCAGTTCATACACCGACTTGCCATCCATCGCCGGGCCAGGGAACACCAGCTTGGCGCCGGTGAGCGCCGCCGAGTATGGAATGCCCCAGGCGTTGACGTGAAACATGGGCACCACCGGCAGGATGGAATCGCGCGCGCTCAGGCACATCACGTCCGGCAGCGCCGCCGCGTAGGCGTGCAGGAGGGTAGAGCGGTGGCTGTAGAGCGCCGCCTTGGGATTGCCCGTAGTGCCGCTGGTGTAGCACATGCTGGAGGCGGTGTTTTCATCAAAACTGGGCCAGACGTAGTCGGCCGACTTCGCTCCAATCCAGCTTTCGTAACTCTGCAGGTTGGGAATGCCCGAATCTGCAGGGAGTCTGTCGGGCTCACACAGCGCGATGTAGTGCTTGATGGTGGGGCATTTGCCGTGCACGGCCTGCACCAGGGGCAAGAAGCTCAAATCAAAACACAGGACCTGGTCTTCTGCGTGCTTGGCTATCCATGCGATCTGGTCGGGATGCAGCCGGGGATTGATGGTGTGCAGCACCCGACCCGAGCCGCTCACACCGTAGTAAAGCTCCAGGTGCCGGTAGCCATTCCACGCCAGCGTGGCAACACGGTCGCTGAAGCCCAGCTTCAGTCCATCCAGGGCATTGGCAACCTGACGGGACCGGTGCGCCGCGTCCTTGTAGGTGTAGCGATGCAAATCGCCTTCCACGCGGCGTGACACGATTTCTGCGTCGCCATGGTGGCGCTCCGCAAACTCGATCAGTGATGAGATCAGCAAGGGCTGGTTTTGCATCAAACCTAACATCATCTATTTCCTTTCTTGCCCGGCTGGGCGTTCTTTTTAAATTTGAATGTCTCGTGCGTGCATAGTACCGCGCGCGCCGCCGGCCCAACCCCGGGGAAATCCGGAGAAATCCCCAGCCGCGCCACCTTGGCGACGACACTGGCCAAACCGCTGATGACTGGATGTGCAGCGCCAGCCGACCAGTCGCCAAAATGGCTTAACCCCGCCTGTGCAGGGCTGTCGTCGCCATAGCACAATGAGGCCATGACTTCTGCCATCGACGCCTTAGCTGCCGATCTGACCCTTGCCCAATCAGGCCTGAAATGGGTCAACAGTTTTGCCCGTCTGGACCCGGGTTTTTATACGGAACTCCAGCCCACACCGCTGCCTTCGCCTTACTGGGTAGGGCGCAGCCGAGCCTTGGCGCGCGAGCTTGGCCTTGAAGACCACTGGCTGGAGTCCGACGAGGCGCTGGCGGCGTTGACCGGCAACCAAATGCTGCGCGGCTCCAGGCCCCTGGCCAGTGTTTACAGCGGTCACCAATTCGGCATGTGGGCCGGGCAATTGGGGGATGGCCGGGCGATATCGCTCGGCGAGATAGCAACGGCCGGTGGCGCGCAGGAAATCCAGCTCAAAGGCGCGGGCAGGACGCCCTACTCCCGCATGGGCGATGGCCGGGCCGTGCTGCGCAGTTCGATTCGCGAGTTTTTGTGTTCTGAGGCCCTGCATGGCTTGGGCATACCGACCACCCGCGCCTTGTGTGTCACGGGCTCTGATGCACTTGTTCGGCGTGAAGAAATCGAAACAGCCGCCGTCGTAACCCGCACGGCCCCCAGTTTCATTCGCTTCGGCCATTTTGAGCATTTCAGCTACAGCAACCAGCAGGTCCAGCTCAAAACGCTGGCCGACTATGTCATCGACAGGTTTTACCCCGCTTGCCGTGAAACAAAGCAGCCTTATGCGGCGCTTCTTGAAGCGGTGAGTGAGCGCACGGCGCACCTGATGGCCGCCTGGCAGGCCGTGGGCTTTTGTCACGGCGTCATGAACACCGACAACATGAGCATCTTGGGCCTGACTATCGACTATGGCCCGTTCCAGTTTCTCGATGCGTTCGATCCTGGCCACATTTGCAACCATTCGGACACTCAGGGCCGCTACGCCTATAACAAGCAGCCCAACATGGCGTACTGGAATCTGTTTTGCCTCGGCCAGGCCTTGCTACCACTAATAGAAGAACAAGACCAGGCGCTGGCGGCCCTGGAATCCTATAAAACGGTGTTCCCCGAGGCGCTGGAAGCTAGAATGCGCGCCAAGCTGGGCCTGACCGACGCGCAACCGGAAGACAAGGCGCTGATAGATGACACCTTCAGGCTACTGAGCAGCAACAAGGTGGACTACACAATTTTCTGGCGCCGTTTATGCGGTTTCACACCACATAGTGGTCATGAGCCGGTGCGGGACCTGTTCTTCGACCGTGAATCCTTCAATGCCTGGGCGCTACAGTATTCAGAGCGGCTTGCGCCCGTGGATATTGGGTTAAGGGCCAATTTGATGCTAAAAAATAACCCGAAATTTGTGTTGCGCAACCATTTGGGTGAAGAAGCCATACGCGCTGCGAAACTAAAAGACTTCTCCGGCGTCAACACCTTGTTGACCTTGCTGCAGGCCCCATTTGACGAACATCCGGGCCATGATCGCTTTACCGACTTTCCGCCCGACTGGGCGGCTTCCATAGCCATCAGTTGCAGTTCGTAACAGCCTTCTTTCCAAGACCCCAAGACTTCAAAATTTAAGCACCATGAGCACCAAAATCCAGAAAACCGATGCCGAATGGAAAGCCTTGCTGGCTGAAAAAGGCGCTGAACCCGCCGCCTTCCAGATAACCCGTCAAGCAGCCACAGAACGCCCATTCACTGGCAAGTATGAGAACACCACTGCGGACGGGACCTACCGCTGCATGTGTTGCGGTGCCGAGCTTTTCGACTCGTCCACCAAGTTCGATGCAGGTTGCGGCTGGCCAAGCTTCTCTCAGGAAGTCAACGTTGGTGCCATTGAAGAGCATGTGGATAGCCAACATGGCATGACGCGCACCGAGACCGTTTGCGCCAATTGCGGTGCACACCTCGGCCATGTGTTTCCCGATGGACCCAAGCCCACAGGCCTGCGCTACTGCATGAACTCCGCCTCGCTGGACTTCGAGCCGCGCTAGTTGCGCGATTCGTGCTCCCCCTACCCTGATCTACGGATTCACCAGCCACCCAGTAGCAGCCATAATCACACCATGAAAATTCTCTTCGATTTTTTGCCGATTGCACTTTTTTTCGGCATGTTCAAGTACGCCGAAGGCAACAAAGACTGGGCCGCCAGCACCGCCACGGAATGGCTGGGTTTCATGGTGTCGGGTGGTGTGGTCGGGCTGACTGAAGCCCCCGTGCTGCTGGCCACGGTGGTCGTGATTGTGGCCACCTTCGCGCAAATTCTCTGGCTCAAGGCGCGTGGCCGGAAAATCGATCACATGCTGTGGGTCAGCCTGGGACTGGTCACTGTACTGGGCAGCGCCACCATTTATTTCCACAGCGAAAACTTCATCAAGTGGAAGCCGACGGTGCTGTACTGGGTCATGGGCGGTACTTTGCTGTTTGGCCAGCTGGTGCTCAAGAAAAATGGCATCAAGTCATTGATGAGCTCACAAATGGCCCTGCCTGATTCCATCTGGCGCACCGTGAATTTCAGCTGGGTCGGGTTTTTCACCGTGATGGGGTTTCTCAATCTGTGGGTGGCCTTCAACTTTCCGACCAGTACCTGGGTCAACTTCAAGCTCTTTGGTGGCTTGGGCCTGATGCTGCTGTTTGTGCTCTGTCTCTTATACA
>DFWY01000135.1:6673-6833 GCA_002381615.1 Polaromonas sp. UBA4122
GGCCTGATGCTGCTGTTTGTGCTGGTACAGGCGGTTTACCTGAACAAGCACATTAAACCGGGCACCGCACCATGAACGCAGGCATCAGCGCAGGAGTCGGTGGCACATTGCCCTTGCCCGTTTGTGTACACGAGATTGAGCAGCAACTCAGGGCGCGGCT
>DFWY01000138.1 GCA_002381615.1 Polaromonas sp. UBA4122
TTCCGGCTGCGCGGCCAGACGGTTTATGAACTGGTGTCCAACCGGGCGACGGCGCAAGCATGAGTTCGGCGGACATGGAGCCGGTCGCCAGCCGCCATTATTTTGATCGCGAGTTTAATATTTCAGCGGTAAAGTTGTTGCCCGGTGAGTATTACGTTACCTCCAGGGATATGGTGTTGACGACAGTATTGGGATCGTGCGTGTCAGCTTGCGTGCGTGACAGTATTGCGGGTATTGGCGGCATGAACCACTTTATGCTGCCGGAAGATGCTGACCCGGCATCGCGGGACGCAGCCGCAGCCATGCGATATGGCGTTTATGCCATGGAAATGCTGCTCAATGAATTGTTCAAAGCCGGCGCCAGGCGGGAACGGCTGGAAGCCAAGGTGTTTGGTGGTGGCGCGGTTCTGGCCAATATGACGATGCTCAATATTGGTGACCGCAACGCCGATTTTGTACTGCGTTATCTGCAAACGGAACAGGTCCGGATAACGGCTCAGGATTTGCGGGGGAGCCTGCCCCGTCGCATCAATTATTTTCCCATGACCGGCAGAGTCACCTTGCGAAAGCTTCGTCGACAGGACGACGCGCTGCTGGTGCAGCATGACGAACAGGAGTTGGTGCAGGCGCTGTTGAAACAGCGAGGCTGCAACAAGGTGGCGCTCTTCGATACGGGCGTTCCTCGCAACGATGTTAACAAGAGTACTTGGGCCGTATGAGCGCAAATAAAATCAAGGTCCTGTGTGTCGACGACTCGGCACTGATACGCAGCCTGATGACTGAAATCATCAATAGCCAGCCCGACATGACCGTGGTGGCGACCGCCTCCGATCCTTTAGTCGCTCGCGATCTGGTCAAGCGGCACAACCCCGACGTGATGACGCTGGACGTCGAAATGCCACGCATGGACGGACTGGAATTTCTCGAAAAACTGATGCGCTTGCGGCCCATGCCTGTTGTGATGGTGTCGTCACTGACCGAACGCGGATCGGAAGCAGCACTGCGCGCCTTGGAGCTTGGGGCGATCGACTTTGTCACCAAGCCGCGCCTTGGCATACGTGATGGCTTGCTGGCCTACACCGACCTGATTGCCGGCAAGATTCGTATTGCCGCCGCCGCCCGGCTGCTGCCAGCAAGGCGTGCAGCGACGCCAGGCAGTCCGGCACCGGTGGTAGAAGCGCCCCTGCTGCGCAGTCCCCTGTTGAGCACCGAGAAGCTCATCATCATTGGCGCATCCACCGGTGGCACTGAAGCGATCCGTGAGGTCTTGCAGCCCTTGCCGCCGGACAGTCCGGGCATCATGATTACACAGCACATGCCCGCCGGTTTTACCCATTCTTTTGCCCAGCGCCTCAACGGCTTGTGCCGCATCGTCGTTTCGGAGGCCGTGCATGGTGAACGGATATTGCCAGGTCATGCCTACATTGCGCCCGGCGGATTTCATCTGTCGCTGACGCGCAGCGGTGCAAATTACGTTGCACATGTGGACCAGGAGCCGCCGGTGAACCGGCATCGTCCATCGATTGACGTGTTGTTTGATTCAGCTGCAAAACATGCTGGCAAAAATGCCATCGGTGTGATTCTGACCGGCATGGGGCGTGATGGTGCCGAAGGCCTGCTGCGCATGCGTCAGGCGGGTGCCCATACGCTGGCACAGGACGAGGCTAGTTGCGTGGTGTTCGGCATGCCGCGTGAAGCGATTGCAATCGGTGCCGCGTGCGAGGTCGCTCCGCTACAGGAAATGAGTCAGCGTGTGTTGGCACACCTGAGGTCGCTGGGTGAGCGGACCAATCGGGTATAGAGAAGAAAAAACGTTAGAGCCTTTGGCTGGTGTATCCGGAGCACCCGCGGATGGCTGTGTTGGTAATCAATTTTTGGAGTGAATGTGGTCGATAAAAGCATCAAAATTCTGGTCGTGGACGATTTCCCGACTATGCGCCGGATTGTTCGTAATCTGCTCAAAGAGCTGGAGTTCGTCAATGTCGACGAGGCCGAAGACGGCGCGGTCGGGCTGGAAAAAGTCAGGAGTGGCAACTACGGTTTTGTCGTGTCCGACTGGAATATGCCGAACATGGATGGCCTGGCCATGCTGCAGGCGATTCGCGCCGATCCTTTGTTTGCCAAGCTGCCGGTGCTGATGGTGACTGCCGAAGCGAAAAAGGAAAACATCATTGCGGCCGCCCAGGCCGGCGCCAACGGCTATGTCGTCAAACCGTTTACTGCCATCACGCTGGAAGAAAAAATTACCAAGATATTTGAAAAAATCGCGAAGGATGGTGCTTGATATGGCGCAAGATGACTTTTCTGACGCGGTTGTTGGCGATTCGGCCGAGCAACTGGTTAATCGCATCGGTCATTTGACGCGCCAGATGCGCGAAGGCATGCGTGAGTTGGGACTGGACAAGGGCATTGCCAGGGCGGCCGAGGCCATTCCCGATGCACGTGACCGTCTAGGCTATGTGGCCCAAATGACCGAACGTGCGGCCGAAAGAGCACTTAACGCGATCGATGTCGCCCAGCCCATCCAGGAGGGCTTGTCCAAGAAGGCAAAGGGCTTGACCCAGCGTTGGGATGTATGGTTTGCCAGTCCACTGGAGTTGGATGACGCGCGCGAACTGGTGCTCGACACCCGCAGCTATTTGTCAGAGGTGCCGCAGCAGGTCAGTGCGACCAATGCCCAGTTGATGGAAATCATGATGGCGCAGGACTTCCAGGACCTGACCGGCCAGGTCATCAAGAAGATGATGGACGTGATCAAGGAGATGGAGACGCAGCTGCTGCAGCTTCTGGTCGACAACACACCGGTTGAAAAACGGCAGGACGTGAGCCATGGCTTGCTCAACGGGCCTCAAATCAAAGTCGGCAACGCCGATGCGGTCGACGATCAAGGTCAGGTCGATGATCTGCTGGCCAGCCTCGGATTTTAAGAAAGCAGCGAGCCCTGATTGCCCAAGGAACAGGCCTATCCCTGGCCTGTTTGGCTGATCGGATCAAGGCCTCTGCCTCAATAATCTTTGGATGGTGCGCTTTGCGCCTGGCGCTCCGGAGCATTGATGGCGGAAGAAAGTGATCTCGAAAAAACCGAACCCGCCTCACCCGGGCGTCTGGAAAAGGCGCGCGAGGAAGGGCAGGTCGCGCGGTCCCGAGAATTGGTCACCTTTGTGATGCTGGTAACGGGCCTCGGCGGCCTGTGGGCCATGGGGGAGACGATGGGTGGACATTTCGGCGATGCGTTGCGCAATGGCCTGCAATTCGAGCGTGCCTCTGCATTCGATGCGTCACACATGATGGTGCAGGCCGGAACCGCCGTCCTGCATGCGCTGCAGGCGCTGATGCCGCTTCTTGCCATGATGCTGCTGGCGGCGCTGGTAGCGCCCATGATGCTTGGCGGCTGGCTGCTCTCAACCAAATCGCTGGCGCCCAATTTTTCAAAAATGAATCCGGTGGCTGGCATCGGCCGCATGTTTTCGGCTGAAACACTGGCCGAGCTGGTCAAGACCATCATCAAGTCCCTGCTCGTCGGCGGCGTTGCCTGGTGGGTCATATCGGGCAATGTGACCTCGATCATGGCCCTGATGAGCGAGCCGGTACAGGCCGCGCTGCCGCATACCCTGCGCTTGGTGGCCAGCAGTTGCGCACTGATCATTGGGTCGCTGTTGCTGGTGGTGGCAATCGATGTGCCCTACCAGCTGTGGAGCCACGCCCACAAGCTGCGCATGTCGCGCGAGGATTTGCGACAGGAACAAAAGGAAAACGACGGCAATCCGCAGGTCAAGGCCCAGATCCGCCGGCAGCAACAGCAGATGGCGAAGCGCCGCATGATGGCCGAAGTGCCCAAGGCCGACATCATCGTCACCAACCCCACTCACTTTGCGGTCGCACTCAAGTACCTTGACAAGGAAATGCGCGCACCCCGGGTGGTCGCCAAAGGCGCTGATCTGGTGGCCTTGCGCATTCGCGCCATGGCCGAAGAAAACAAGATTCCGATTCTTGAGGCGCCGCCGCTCACTCGGGCACTGTACCGCCACACCCAGTTGGGCGACGAGATTCCTGCCGCTTTGTATGCGGCCGTGGCTGAAGTGCTGGCCTGGGCTTATCAACTGAATCGCCAAAGCAGTGAAGGTGGTGCGATGCCGCGCACGCCTCAGGACTTGCCAGTGCCTGAATCACTCGATCCCCAGAGAACCCCTGCATGACAACAATGAATTCATGGTTAAGCCTACCCAAGCAGATCTTGGCGGGCAACAAGACCAAAGGGCTGGTCGGTCCAATTCTGATCGTCCTGATCCTCAGCATGATGGTCCTGCCGTTGCCGGCGTTTTTGCTGGACCTGCTGTTCACGTTCAATATCGCGCTGTCCATCATGGTTCTGCTGGTCAGCATGTACACAAAGAAGGCACTGGATTTCGCTGCCTTCCCAGCCGTGCTGCTGTTCACGACGCTGCTGCGCTTGTCGCTCAATGTCGCGTCCAGCCGCGTGGTGCTGATGGAGGGCCATACCGGCCCGGATGCCGCCGGCAAAGTGATCGAGGCTTTCGGTCATTTTCTGGTCGGCGGCAACTTTGCTGTCGGCGTCATGGTTTTTATCATTTTGGTGGTGATCAACTTCATGGTGATTACCAAGGGCGCGGGCCGCATTGCCGAAGTCGGTGCGAGGTTCACACTCGATGCGATGCCGGGCAAGCAGATGGCGATCGACGCGGACCTGAATGCTGGCCTGATCGGTGAAGACGTGGCACGCAAACGCCGCGCCGAAGTGGCACAGGAGGCCGCCTTCTACGGCTCGATGGACGGTGCCAGCAAGTTCGTCCGCGGCGATGCCGTCGCGGGCTTGCTCATTTTGGTGATCAACATCATTGGTGGCCTGATCGTCGGTGTTGCCCAGCACGGTCTCGATTTTTCGGCTGCGGCCACAACTTACACCCTGCTTGCCATCGGCGATGGCTTGGTTGCGCAAATCCCGGCATTGGTGATTTCAACGGCAGCCGGCGTGATTGTGTCGCGCGTGACAACTGACGAGGACGTGGGCGGACAACTCACCGGGCAGCTGTTTGCCAATCCGCGGGTGTTGTTTCTGACCGCGGGCGTCATCGGCTTGATGGGCTTGATTCCGGGAATGCCCAATATGGCGTTTCTGATCATTGCCGGTAGCCTGATCTGGCTCGGACGCCGTGTGATGCAACGTGTGGGGAGCGGCGCTGACGGCGCTGCTGCTGCTGAACCTCCTCCCGCGCCGGCAGCGGCGGAGTCGCAGGAGGCTACTTGGGACGATGTGTCTCTGGTGGATCCGCTCGGGCTTGAAGTGGGCTACCGGCTTATCTCTCTGGTGGACAGGGCGCAAAACGGTGAGTTATTGGGTCGCATCAAAAGTATTCGCAAAAAGTTCGCGCAAGACATCGGTTTTCTGGTGCCCGTGGTTCATATTCGCGACAACCTCGAGATCAAGCCCAACGCGTATGTGATCAAGCTAAAAGGCGTCCAGATTGGCCATGGCGAGGCCTCACCCGGCCAATGGATGGCCATCAATCCGGGACAGGTCAGTGCGACGCTACCCGGTACCCAGACCAAGGACCCGGCATTCGGCTTGCCGGCCATCTGGATTGACAGCAGCTTGCGCGAACAGGCTCAGATTTATGGGTACACGGTTGTCGACGCCAGCACCGTGGTGGCGACGCACCTGAATCACCTCATTCACGCGCATGCGGCCGAGTTGCTGGGGCGTCAGGAGGTGCAGCAGTTGCTGGACCGCATCGGCAAGGAGTCGCCCATGCTGATCCAGGATCTGGTACCCAAGACATTGTCACTCACGACCCTGCAAAAGGTGCTGCAAAACCTGCTTGATGAGAGCGTGCCGATCCGGGACATGCGCACCATTCTTGATGTGCTTGCCGAACATGCGCCGACTGTGACCGATACCACCGAGTTGACGTCGTTGATCCGGCTGGCGCTGGGCCGCGCGACCATCCAGCAAATCTTCCCGGGCAATGAGGAGCTGCAGGTCATTGGCCTCGACGGTTCGCTTGACCGCGTGCTGCTGCAGGCCCTGAGCAACAGCAATGGCCTCGAGCCAGGCCTGGCCGACAGCCTGCTACGGGAAGCCCAGTCGGCAATGGATCGCCAGGCGCAACTGGGGTTGACGCCCGTTCTGGTGGTGCAACATTCGCTACGCGTATTGCTGGCCCGCTTTTTACGCCGCAGTCTGCCGCAGCTCAAGGTGCTTTCTCACGCTGAAATACCCGACACCCGCACCATCAAAGTTACCGCCACTATTGGAGGAAAAGCTTGAATACCAGTACGGAAACCAGCACAGCGACCTGTAAGGTCGTTGCGCCCTCCAGTCGCGAGGCGCTGCGCCTTTTGCGCGAAAGGCTGGGACCAGACGCCATTGTTCTATCGAACCGCGTGACCGCCGACGGCGTTGAAATCGTGGCGACGATGGAAGAGCCCGTCGCCAGGATGACGGCTCCGGCGCCGCCACCTGCCTTCCCCAGCCAGCCGCCTGCCCCCCCGCCATCAGCGCTCAAACCCTTGTTGGGGCCGGCCACCGTCAGCGATGGCGATGGCGACAGCGTTCTGCGGGAAATCCATTCGATGCGCGGCATGATCGAAGAGCAGTTGGCCGGCATGGCGTGGAGCGAAAAGCAAAGGCGCGACCCGGTACGCGGGCACTTGCTGCGTACGCTCCTCGGTGCCGGCTTCAGCGCACGTCTGGCCAAAGATATTCTGGAAAACCTGCCCACCGGCCAGAGTTATGCCAGTGGCATGGACTATGTCAAGTTGGAGTTGGCACGTCAGATGCCCATGCTTGAGAATGAAGACGCACTGATGGACGAGGGCGGCGTCTATGCACTGATGGGACCGACGGGGGTGGGCAAGACCACCACGACCGCCAAGCTGGCTGCGCGCTGCGTCATGCGCTTCGGGTCGGGGAAATTGGCGCTGGTCACCACCGACAGCTACCGGATCGGCGCCTATGAACAGTTGCGCATCTATGGCCAGATTCTGGGCGTGTCGGTGCATGCCGTCAAAGACGCAGCCGACCTGGAGCGGGTGCTGGCGGACCTGCGCGACAAGCATATGGTGCTGATTGACACGGTGGGCATGAGCCAGCGCGACCGCGCCGTCTCCGACCAGATCGCCATGCTGTGCGGTTCCAGTCGCCCGGTCAAGCGCCTGCTGCTGCTCAACGCTTCCAGCCATGGCGACACGCTCAACGAAGTGGTGCAGGCCTACCGCCACGGAGAGCAGAGGGCGGGTAGTACCGACCTGGCGGGTTGCATCTTCACCAAAGTTGACGAGGCCACGCACCCCGGTGCGCTGATTGACATGGCAATTCGCTACCAATTGCCGGTGCACTACATCTCCAGCGGCCAGAAGGTCCCGGAGCACTTGATGCTGGTCGACCGCAGTGTTCTGATTGACAGCGTGTTTCAGGCCAAAAGCCGAAGCGCACTGTTTGTGCCCGGCGAGGCCGATCTTGACGAACGGCCAGCACTCCTCAGCAATGAGGCAGAAGTGGCCGCGGCAGAGGCGGTCAGTGAGCGTTTGCGCTCGCAATGCCAGCAGCTGATCCGGGCGCTGACTCACAATGCGCAGGAACTGGCTTCCAACGCGAGCGCGCTTGCCACCGGCCAGATCGGCTTTGAGGAAACCCGCGCACTCTGGCGCAATCTCTCGGACGACCAGGTTGGAGGAAAAACGATCGCGCAAACCCTGCTGGCACAGGCTCTAGCCGACATCGCTAGCAGTTGCAACGACTACGTGTTGGCGGTCGCCGGCGAGATCAGCCTCGCATCGGAGGAAGGCGCTGATTCCGGTGTGCTCGCCAGCACCCTGCTGCTATCGGACCGCAGTGGCCTGCCCTTCGCTGCGCCGCACCAGTTGCTGGTAGGCCCGGCGCAGCCCGGCATGCGGCAAGCTGGCTGGGTGCAACAGCTCAAATTAGGCAAACCGGTCGTTCACCTGTTCGCCCGTATCCCGGCATCCGGGCTGATTCATGAGTGGCAGTCCAGCGGCCTCCAATGGGTGGCCTGTGGCACCGCTGCCCTTCGCATCGTGGACGCTGGACGCGGCACTCCGGGAACGCTGGCCAAGCTGGCCGCAGGGCTCTCCTTCAGCGCTCCACAACCGATAACGTATCGGAGGAAGCCTGCCTTGCTATCGGTGGCAGAAGCGCTGGTTAGCCTGCGCCCTAACCCAAAGGACAGCACGGGGGGCACCGAAGCAGCCTCTTCGACGCTGCGCTGTGTGGTGCGGCGCATTGTTGACGCGGACAGCGGTAAACCGCTGGCACACAGCTACCTGCTGGCCAGTACCGACGTCCAGGCAACAGCACAGCAGATGGTGCAGTGGCCTGCCTGGCGGACCGCGGCCGAACCGTATTTCAAACTTCTGAAGCAGGGCATTCTGCAGCTCGGAGGCGGAGGCGGTGGCCTGGCGGGTGACGTTGCCGTGCGCAAGCGGTTGCTGGTTGCCGGACAGGCTTCAACCACGGTGTTTCGTCTGCAACGTGCGCAGGACGTCTGGGCTGACACGGCGCGCAAGGCGCTGGCACAACTGGCCGGACGATCAGTCCGCCCGGACCGACCCGTGCCGGGCCCCGCGCTGTTTGAAGGCTTGGGAAAACTTTTTGTGTTGCTGGATGCGCTGGAGACCGATGGTGCGGCCCTATCGCCTCAGTCGCACATGGCCCCGGCGCAAGCTTGAGGAGGCCACAGTGAGAAAAGTGGTTACCGATCAGGCTGACGGGCTGCGGCGCCTGATGGCCAGCAGCCCGGGGCGGCTGGTGGCCGTGGTTGGCAGCGGACCGGCTGTCGGCGTGACGAGCGTCACGCTGAACCTGGCAGCAGCACTGGTGCAACAGGGCCAGGATGTGCTGCTGCTGGATGAGCGCAGCGGGGCGCAGTCAACCCAGGCCCAGCGCGAGGGACGGCTGGTGTTGATCGATGCTGTGCTCGACAAGGAAGGAGCGCTGTCGCCACTGGCCGCCCAGGCAGATAACGTCCTGGTGGTGTTGCAGCCGAATGCGGCGTCGATCACGGCGTCCTATGCCTGCATCAAGAGGCTTCACTACGCCCATGCGCTACAGCGCTTGCGCGTGCTGGTCAACTACGCCACCGACGCGGCCGAGGCGCAACGCATACTGGCCAATCTGGCGCACACCGGCAGCCGCTATCTCGCGCTGGCGCTGGAGCCCGCTGGCTGTGTCAGGGCCGATCCGCGTCTGGCCCAGGCCCGGCGACTGAATTTGACCGTCGTCGAAGCATTTCAGACCAGCCCGGCCGCCATGGACTTTCGCCAAATTGCATCTGATTTGCTGCAGTGGCCGTGGCGCCCGCCGGGCGGCCGCGCGCCCTCACTGCTTCCCTTTGTTGCTGCCAGCCACGAAGCCAGTCCTGTGTTGGAGATGCACTGATGCAGAGCTCCAAGCTTGAAGGCCACTATCGTTAAGAAAGCAGGAGGAATCCTCAATGTACACATCCCAGGGCAAGATCGACAAGTCCGGCCCGTCCGATTTGCTGACGCAATACGTCCCGCTGGTGCGACGCCTGGCCTTGCAACTGATTGCCAAACTGCCGGCCAACGTCGAGCTGGATGACCTGATCCAGGTCGGCATGATGGGTTTGCTGGATGCCGCCAACCGCTATCAGGATGACCGCGGGGCGAAATTCGAAACTTACGCCAGTCAGCGTATCCGCGGCGCCATGCTGGACGAACTGCGTGCCAACGATTGGGTGTCGCGTGGCTTGCGGCAGTCTTCGCGCAGCGTCTCGACGGCGGTTCACGCCCAGGAACAAAAGCTTGGACGCGCGCCCACCGAAGGCGAGATCGCGCAAGAACTGCAGCTGCCACTGGATGCCTATCAACACCTGCTGCAGGAGATTCACGGCTGCCAGCTGGTCTATTACGAAGACTTTGATCGAGGCGACCAGGAAAACAGGGAAAACAGCTTTCTTGACCGGCAAAGCCAGGGCGCCCAATGCATGATCGACGAGCCGCTGACACAGCTTCTCAAAGGTGACTTTCGGCGTCTGTTGGTTGAAGCCATCGAACATTTGTCGGAACGTGAGCGTCTGTTACTCAGTCTGTACTATGAAGAAGAGCTGAATCTTCGGGAGATCGGCGCCGTGCTGGAGGTCACCCAGTCGCGCGTTTGCCAGCTCCACAGCCAGGCCATCAGCCGGTTGCGCAGCAGCCTGCGCGAGTCGCTTGAGTCTCTGACCAGCCCACGCTAGTCAACCGCTGGCGGTTTTCGAGTGACCCATAAAGTATTAACAACACACCCAAAAGAAGGACCTAAAAAGTGCGCAGAAATTTACCCGTGACGACTATTGAATATGAACTGCAAGAAGGGGCCACGCTGGTCTCCAGGACTGATCTCAAGGGCTGCATTACGTATGTCAACCCTGCCTTTGTGGAAGCGAGCAATTTCACCAAAGAAGAGCTCATCGGAAGCGCGCATAACATCGTGCGCCATCCGGACATGCCAGAAGAAGCGTTTGCAGATTTTTGGACGACGCTGGGTCAGGGGCTTCCCTGGACCGGCCTTGTCAAAAACCGGCGCAAAACCGGCGACTTCTACTGGGTGCTCGCCAACGTGACACCGATTCAGGTAAAAGGCAGGACGCAAGGGTTTATGTCTGTGCGCAGCAAGCCGGCGCGAAGCCAGATTCTCGAGGTTGAGCAGATTTATCGGAAATTCAAGGAAGGCACAGCTGAGCATCTGGCTATCCGGCAAGGCAACGTGGTGCGACGCGGCTGGCGCGCAGCCTTTAGCCTTAGCGCCGTGAGGCTTATTCCGATCAAGGACCGGATTGCATTGAGCACTGGCTTGGGCGCCGCATTGGTGTTGGTCCTGGGGGCGCTGGGCTGGTGGCAGGCAAGCGCTCTGGTCAATGCACCCGGCGGACAAAGTGGGTTGCCTGCGCTGATCGCCATGGTGTGCGGGGCAGGGGCGCTTGCTATGGCAGGGTTCGGCTATTTCATCGTGCAGACGATCCTGAAACCGCTGGACAAGGCCTGCGAGGTGGCACGTGCCATTGCGGGAGGCGACTTGCTTCACAAGTTCGCGACGGCTGCCTCCGATGAGACCGGCCAACTGATGCGCGCACTCAATCAGATGAGTGCCAATCTGGTGGCTGTCGTGTCCGATGTGGCGGCCAACGTCGACACCATCGCCACCGCCTCCA
>DFWY01000066.1:0-22496 GCA_002381615.1 Polaromonas sp. UBA4122
ATTGAACGCTAAATGGTATGAGTTGCAACGGGGTGGTGGAGGTGGCGATGCGGTGAATCCTGGAATGGCGGTGCTGGCCTGGCTTGCGGTGGGTATTCCACTGGCCTGGGGGTTTACCGCACGCTGCACTGCAAAGCGTCGCAAAATTCTTCAACTGACAGACTATTTTTTAAAGCCAGTCAGGTCGTGCGGTAAACACTGCACGACAGCAGCTAAGCCGGCATGAATCTTTTCGGTCCGTCCAGTGACGTCAAAGCCGTGGCCGCGGATCAAGACGGCGGCTTCGAACTGTTCGCCAAGGTGGGCGAAGTCCTGCAAGCGCCGGGCTTGAAGGTGGGCACCGGCGTCATCGTGGACGCCACTATTCAATGGGTGCGCCGAACTCCACCGAGAACGCTGACAAGGCCAGGGACCCAGAGACTTTTATGACACGGGCGCCGTGAATGGCCGTTAAATGAGGGCGGCCAAAACAGCGCTTCCGACAGTGGGCATGAAGACCACCGTACACTGCGCGCATGTCTGATTTTTTGCTGCAGTCTCCCGAAACAGACGTGGCCGTTCGCCGTCCTTGTGTGGTGGTGGCGGTTGTCATGCGCCGCGAGCACATTGACAACCGCTGGCAGCCCTGGCGCTGGGTGCTGGCCGATATCGTGCCGAACGAGGAAGCCTTTGGCGAACAGCCGCGCTTGCTGCTCAAGGACGAGCGGGAAGAACGCTGGCTGCATCCCGGCTTCAAGGTTGAGCTGTTTCCCGACGATGCGGAAGGCTACTACCTCAACGTCACCACGCCGCAGCCCTGCTTCTGGGTGGTCTGGCGCATGGAGGAAGAGGCGGCGCTTGCCGACGAGCCGGTGGCGGTGCCGCAGATCGTCACGCTGAGCTACCACGACGCCGGGCGCTGGCTCGATGCGCAGGAAACCGTGGAGCAGGTGCCCGCACCGCCGCAGGTGGTGCAGTGGCTGCAGCATTTCGTGGATCAGCATCATGTACTGGAAGTCAAGCGCCGCCAGCGACCCCAAAGCTTCAAGCCCTTGCTGGATCGTTTTGGCAACCCTGCACGGGTGAGCACTGAAAGGAAATTTGGCGGAGGCGGCAATGGTTGAGGAGGCCAGGGGATTTTTGGGCCGTTGGGCGCGTCGCAAGACCGACGCCTTGCACGGCAAGCCGCTGGAGGAGCCCGCTGCTGTTGCAAAACCCGGGGCGATGGATAGCGCCGGGGTCCAGATCCCTATTTCAGGCTCTGCAGAGTCCATGCCCGCAGTGCTTCCTTTATCGGGTGCAACTGCCGCCGCCAGCGAAGCAGAACAGCCGGAAAAAATAGCACTCTCACTTGACGATGTGAAACTGCTGACCAAGGACTCCGACTTCAAACCCTTCATGGCACGCGATGTCGGGCCTGAGGTGCGCAACGCCGCGATGAAAAAACTGTTTGCCGACCCGCACTTCAACGTGATGGATGGCCTGGACATCTACATTGACGACTATTCCAAATCCGATCCCATCCCCGAGTCCATGCTCCGGCAGATGGTCGGTGCGAAGTTTCTCAAGCTGTTTGATGACGAAGAAAAAGACGAAAAGCAGAACGACCTGACCTCTTCGCCGCGGGAAAATGCGAATAACCCTAACGGTGAAACCGTGGCACAGTCCTCTGGAAATTCCGACTTGGGCCGTCCGGACCCAATTAACCCCGAACATTCCAGCCAACCCGCGCCATTGCCTGACGCCGGTGCCAGCCCACAAGACCATGCCCACACTCATTTGCGACTGCAACCAGACCATGCCTCTACAGCCCCAGACGCTGGGCGCGACACTTAATGAAAACCTGACGCTGCATTCGGCACTGTGCCGGCGTGAAGCGGGTGCGTTCCAGAAGGCGATTCAGTCAGGCGACGACGTCGTGGTGGCCTGCACGCAGGAGAAGCGTCTCTTTGCAGAACTGGCGCAGCAGACCGAAGGCGCGACCTCAGTCATCAAGTTTGTCAACATCCGCGAAACCGGCGGCTGGAGCAAAGATGCTGCCAGCGCCAGCCCGAAGATCGCGGCCTTGCTGGCAGCGGCTCATCTGCCCGATCCTGACCCGGTGCCCACCGTAAGCTACCAGAGCGCGGGGCGCCTGCTGATCATTGGTGAACTCGATGCGGCCGAGCGTGCGGCCGAGTGCTTGTCGGACACGCTGGACGTCACGCTGTTCAGCCTGGGGGCCGGCCGTGACGGCGGTTTGCAGGAGCGGCGCTACCCGGTGCTGGCCGGAGAGATCCAGCGACTGACGGGATGGCTAGGGGCGTTCGAACTGAAGTGGGAGCGCAACAATCCGATCGACCTGGATCTGTGCACCCGCTGCAATGCCTGTGTGGCGGCCTGTCCCGAAGGTGCGATCGAATTCGACTATCAAATTAATAGCGCCTTGTGCAAGTCCCACAGGGCCTGTGTCAAGGTTTGTGCTGTTGCCGGAGCAATTGACTTCAGTCGCGAAGCTGAGGGATTAAGCGAAACATTTGATCTGGTTCTCGACCTGCGTGCCACGCCCGCCTTCACGCAGCACGCGCTGCCCCAGGGCTACTTCCGCTGGGATGGTCAGGACAGCCGTACCCTGCTGCAGGTGCGCTCGCTCGTGGGCGAGTTCGAGAAGCCCAGGTTTTTTGTCTACAAGCAAAAACTGTGTGCCCACAGCCGCAACGAAAAAACCGGCTGCAATGCCTGCATCGATGTCTGCTCGGCTTCGGCCATCAGCAGCGAGCGCGATCGCCAGCGGATCTTGGTCAACCCCCATCTGTGCGTGGGCTGTGGTGCCTGCACGACGGTCTGCCCCAGCGGTGCATTGACTTATGCCTACCCACGCGCCAGCGAGCAGGGCACAAAAATCAAGACCCTGCTGGCCACCTACGCCCGGGCTGGTGGCAAGCATGCCGCCCTGTTGCTGCACAGCCAGGAAGCGGGGGTGCGCCTGCTCGGTGATCTGGGCCGTGCGGCCCGGCTCGATCCTGCTACCCATGGCATACCGGCACGCGTGCTGCCCATGGTGTTGTGGCATACCGCCTCGATTGGCCTGGAACTGTGGCTCTCGGCCGTCGCCTATGGCGCTTCGCAGGTGTGGGTGCTCATGACGGACGAGGAAGCACCGCAGTACCGGGACGCGGTGCGCGCGCAGATGGATGTGGCGCAGGCCATCCTCAGCGGTCTTGGTTATCAGGGGGAACACTTTCGACTTCTTTGCGCGAAGGATGCGCGCGATCTGGCCGAACTGGATGCCGATTTGCAGGCAGCTCCGGCCCAGGGTGTGACCCAGGCCGCGGGCTTTGCCGTGCAGGCCGACAAGCGCGCCACGCTGGAGCTGGCACTCGATCACTTGGTAGCTCAGGCCGCCGCGCAGCCCGAGGTGATCCCGCTGCCGGTCACCGGCTCGCCCCTGGGCGCACTGGCCATCAACAAGGACGCCTGTACCCTGTGCCTGAGCTGCGTCAATGCCTGCCCGGCCAGCGCCCTGCAGGACAACCCGCAAACGCCACAGCTCAGATTCATTGAGAAAAATTGTGTGCAGTGCGGTCTGTGCGTCAAGACCTGCCCCGAAAAGGCGCTCGCGCTGGTGCCACAGCTCAGGCTCACGGCGCAGCGCAAGGAAGCGATCATGCTCAATGAGATGCAGCCCTATGCCTGCATACGCTGCAGCAAGCCCTTCGGCACCCTCAAGGCGATCGAATCCATGCTGGGCAAGCTGGCAGGCCATGCCATGTTTCAGGGGGCGGCCGCAGACCGCCTCAAGATGTGCGGTGACTGCCGGGTCATTGACCTCTACTCTGCAGACAATGAACTCAAGATTACCGATATTCGCTAACCATGTCGCTACCCATGATGCAAGCCCAACTCGTTACTTCCACTCTCGACGAAGAAACCGCGCGCGCCGAAGTGTACGGACTGCTCGCTGCCCTTTACTACGCAGCGCCGTCGGCGCAGCTGCATGAAAACCTTCGCGTGGCCGTCACCGAGGCACCTGCTGCGGGCGCCTTGCTTGAGAGTTCATGGGGCGAACTGGTGGCTGCCGCGCGCGAACAAAGCCTGGCAGACATAGGCCAAGAATGCGATGCGTTGTTTGGTGGAGTTGGCAAGCCCGAGGTATACCTCTTCGGCTCCCATTACCTCAGCGGATTCCTCAATGAAAAACCGCTGGTGGCCTTGCGTAACGATATCGCGGCACTGGGGCTGGCGCGTGATGAAGCCATGCCGGAAACAGAAGACCATGTGGCCTACCTGTGCGAAGTCATGCGCTACCTGATTGCGGGTGACGATGTGGAAGTAGCCAACCTGACACGCCAGCGAGAGTTTTTTGCGCGGCATGTCCAGCCGTGGGTGCCCATGATGTGCGAGGCGGTCATGCAACACCCCAAGGCCCGTTTTTACCGCGCACTGGGGGCCTTCACGCAAACCTTCCTCAGTGTTGAAGCCCAAGGCTTTGACATGCTGGCTTGAAGGCGCAGTGACTTTGCCCTCACGGTACTGATTCGTCTCAAATTGAGACACCAGAATCCCTGGAAGTGCCGCGCCAACGATAAGATCACCTATCGTTTTCCCTAGTTTTCATTTATTCATTTGAGCAAGCCATTGTGATGCGCGGTACTCTGACATAGAGTATGAACGTAGTTACATATCAGGCAAGCTTCCTTGGAGATAAAAATGCAGGACAACCGATCTAAACCTTCGCGCCGGGGTTTCTTTTTCGGCGCAGCCGCTACTGGCGCCGCAGCCGCAGCAATGGTCGCCTTGCCGGGTGTACCCGCACCGGAGGCCGCGCTCCAGGCGCTCAAACCGGCCCCTGAAAAAGGCGGTGGTTACAGTCTGACGGACCACGTCAAGCGTTACTACAAAACCACGCGCGTCTAATTCATCCCCGTTTTTATTCTTACGGAGAGCTCCATGCTGCTCACGAAAAAACCTCACGTTATTCATGGCGACCCGGTGCATCGCGCCAGCTCTGCACGCTTTGTACAAAGCCTCGCGCGCGGCCTGTCCAATGCCCTGCCCACGATGGACCGGCGCGCATTCCTGCGGCGCTCGGGCCTGGGTGTCGGTGTCGGCCTGGCCGCTACCCAGTTGACGCTGGTAAAAAAAGCCAGAGCTGCGACCCCTGGCGCTGTGGATGGCAGCGGAAAAATCGAAGTCAAACGCACAGTCTGCACCCACTGCTCTGTGGGTTGCGCAGTCGATGCCGTGGTTGAAAACGGCGTCTGGGTTCGTCAGGAGCCGGTGTTTGATTCGCCCATCAACCTGGGTGCGCATTGCGCCAAGGGTGCTGCGCTGCGCGAGCACGGCCATGGTGAATACCGCCTGCGCTACCCCATGAAGCTGGTCAACGGCAAATACGAGCGTATTACTTGGGACACGGCACTCAGCGAGATCAGCGCCAGGCTGCTGGAGTTGCGCAAGGCCAGCGGCCCGGACTCCATTTACTGGGTAGGCTCCTCCAAGCACAACAACGAACAGGCCTACCTGATGCGCAAGTTCGTGAGCTTCTGGGGCAGCAACAACTGTGACCACCAGGCCCGCATCTGCCACTCCACCACGGTGGCCGGCGTTGCCAACACATGGGGTTATGGCGCCATGACCAATTCCTACAACGACATGCAAAACAGCAAGTGTGCGCTGTACATCGGCTCCAATGCAGCCGAGGCGCACCCGGTCAGCATGCTGCACATGCTGCATGCCAAAGAGACAGGCTGCAAACTGATTGTGGTCGACCCGCGCTTTACCCGCACTGCCGCCAAGGCCGACGAATACGTTCGCATCCGTTCGGGCTCGGACATTCCCTTCCTGTTCGGTGTGCTGTACCACATCTTCAAGAACGGCTGGGAAGACAAGCAGTACATCAACGACCGTGTTTACGGCATGGAACAGGTCAAGGCCGACGTGATGGCCAAATGGACGCCGGACAAGGTGCTGGAAGCCTGCGGCGTGGACGAAGCCACCACGCTCAAGGTGGCGACCATGATGAGCCAGAACCGCCCAAGCACCATCGTGTGGTGCATGGGCCAGACCCAGCACACAACGGGCAATGCGATCGTCCGCGCGTCCTGCATTTTGCAGCTGGCGCTGGGCAACGTCGGAAAATCCGGCGGGGGCGCCAATATTTTTCGTGGCCATGACAACGTACAAGGCGCAACCGACGTCGGCCCCAACCCCGACTCGCTACCTGGTTACTATGGCCTGCTGGAAGGCTCGTGGAAGCACTTTGCCAAGACCTGGGGTGTTGACTTTGACTGGATCAAAGGGCGTTATGCTTCGCCAGCCATGATGGGCAAGCCCGGTATCACTGTATCGCGCTGGATCGATGGCGTGATGGAGAAAAACGAATTCATTGACCAGGATTCCAACCTGCGCGGCGTGTTCTTCTGGGGTCATGCGCCCAACTCCCTGACCCGCGGTCTGGAGATGAAGCGCGCGATGGACAAGCTGGATTTGCTGGTCGTCATTGACCCTTATCCTTCGGCAACAGCCGCCATGGCGGCGATGCCGGGCAAGGCTGAAGACCTCAATCCCAACCGTGCGGTGTACCTTCTGCCGGCGGCCACCCAGTTCGAGACCAGCGGCTCCGTGACGGCCTCCAACCGTTCCCTGCAGTGGCGCGAAAAAGTGATTGAGCCTCTGTGGGAAAGCCGCAGCGATCACATGATCATGCACCAGCTCGCTGAAAAACTGGGCTTTTCCAAGGAGCTCTCAAAAAACTACAAGATGCAGAAGGTCAAGGGCATGGACGAGCCCGTACCGGAGGACATCCTGCGCGAAATCAACAAATGTGTCTGGACCATTGGCTACACCGGCCAGAGCCCCGAGCGCCTCAAGGCACATATGCGCAATATGCATCTGTTTGACGTCAAGACCCTCAAGTCCAAAGGCGGCAAAGACAAGGAAACCGGCTACGACACGACGGGCGATTATTTCGGCTTGCCCTGGCCGTGCTGGGGCACGCCGGAGCTCAAGCATCCCGGCTCGCCCAATCTCTATGACACCTCCAAGCACGTCATGGACGGCGGCGGTAATTTCCGCGCCAACTTCGGTGTCGAACGCGAAGGCAAAAACCTGCTGGCGGAAGACGGTTCACACTCACTGGGCGCCGACATCACCACGGGCTATCCTGAGTTTGACCACCTGTTGGTGAAAAAGCTGGGGTGGTGGGACGAGTTGACCGATGCCGAAAAAGCCGCAGCTGAAGGAAAGAACTGGAAGACCGACTCGTCCGGCGGCATCATCCGCGTGGTCATGAAAAACCATGGCTGCCATCCGTTTGGCAACGCCAAGGCACGCGCCGTGGTGTGGAATTTTCCCGATGCGATTCCACAACACCGCGAGCCGCTGTACGGCATCCGTCCCGATCTGGTCGCCAAATACCCGACGCACGACGACAAGAAGGCTTTCTGGCGCCTGCCCACACTGTACAAAACCATTCAGCAGAAAAATATCGCCGACAAGGTGCATGAAAAATTCCCGCTGATCATGACCTCCGGCCGTCTCGTTGAATACGAAGGAGGCGGTGAGGAAACCCGGTCCAACCCCTGGCTGGCCGAGTTGCAGCAGGAAATGTTCATCGAAATAAATCCCAAGGTGGCTGCCGAAAAAGGCATTCGCAATGGCGAGCGGGCATGGGTCAGCACGCCTACCGGCGCACGTCTCAATGTTCAGGCCATGGTGACCGAACGTGTGGGCCCCGACACCGTGTTCCTGCCCTTCCACTTTTCGGGGCGCTGGCAGGGCGCTGACATGCTGGCCTATTACCCCAGTGGTGCGCACCCGGTAGTCCGCGGTGAGGCCATCAACACCGGAACCACCTACGGCTACGACAGTGTGACGATGATGCAGGAAACCAAGACGACGGTCTGCAACGTCGAACGAGCATGAACATGGCCCCCACGCTTGTCGCCTCGCATACTGCGCTGCCCCACGAGGGGGCTGTGCTTGTTTGGGGCGGCCCGGCGCTGCGCCCGCCCGCCTTCACCGCCTTCACCTATTTTTATACGCTGCATTCAGCGCAGGCCAGTGCCTCGCCGGAAGCGGGTCGTCAGGAGACACCATGGCACGCATGAAATTTGTTTGTGACGCCGAGCGCTGCATTGAATGCAACAGTTGCGCCACCGCCTGTAAAAACGAAAACGAAGTTCCGTGGGGCGTCAACCGTCGCCGCGTCGTGACGCTCAACGACGGGGTTCCAGGTGAAAAATCCATATCGGTCGCCTGCATGCATTGCAGTGATGCGCCGTGCATGGCCGTCTGCCCCGTCAACTGCTTTTACCGCACCGACGAAGGCGTGGTGTTGCATGACAAGGACGTCTGCATCGGCTGCGGCTACTGCTCTTACGCCTGCCCGTTCGGCGCACCGCAGTTCCCCTCCCAGGGCACTTTCGGTGTGCGCGGCAAGATGGACAAATGCACCTTCTGTGCGGGTGGCCCGGAAGTCAACGGTAGCCAGGCTGAATTTGAAAAGTACGGCCGCAACCGCCTTGCCGAGGGCAAATTGCCGGCTTGCGCAGAGATGTGCTCCACCAAGGCCTTGCTGGCCGGTGATGGCGATGTGGTCGCTGACATCTTCCGCAACCGGGTTGTGCAGCGCGGCAAAGGCGCCGAGGTCTGGGGCTGGGGAACGGCCTATGGTTCCAAACAGGCAGGCCAGCCGCCTGCAGGAGTCAAATCATGATGCGCCTTGTACTGATAACTGCTGCTGTCATGGCGCTCGCCGCCTGCGGCGAAAAACCGCAGACCGGTTATGGTGTCAAAAGCGACGTTCCGGCATTTCAAGGTGCGGAAGACCCGTTTGTGGCGCCAGGCTGGAAGGTGGGCGACAAGACCAGCTGGGAGCAAGGGCTCAATGCTCGCGGACAGAACACCCAAAACGAATATTCCAAGACAAAGTGACCGGGAGCCCTTATGGAACGAGCACGACTAGCTATATTTTTAATAGCAATTGGGCTGGCCGGGCTGGCCGGAGCGCAAACGTCCACGACCCAGCCGACCCAGCCGACCCAGCCGGCACAGGTGTCGGGAGTCATCACGCCAGCGCCTGTGGCGCCGGCAGCGGCTGGCGGCATTCAGGGCCAGAACATTTTTGAGGTCAAGCCCGACGCCAGTGCCGATCCCAACTATGCCAGGCAGACCAACGGCGAGCGGGCCAAGGTCCAGCCGGGCAACAATGCGCCCATGTGGCGCCAGGTTGGATTAGGCGTGACCGGCTATAGCAGCCTGCCTAAAAGCGAAGCGCCGGAGGCCGGCAACCTGATTCAGCCTTTTGTGCAGTATCCGGGCTCACGCCCGACCAATGCCGGTGAGGCCTGGCGCCAAGTGCGCAACAACTGGCTGATCCCTTATGGCGGGGCGTTTTTGCTGATCGTGGCCGGTGCGATTGCACTGTTCTACTTTGGCATGGGCAGCATCAAGCTGCACAGTGCCGAGACGGGCCGCAGGATCGAGCGTTTCACACCCTTTGAGCGTTCGGCGCATTGGTCCAATGCGACCGCGTTTGTCATTCTGGCCATCTCGGGCATCGTCATGGCATTTGGCAAGTTCTTTTTACTGCCGTTGATGGGCGGCATGCTGTTTGGCTGGCTCACCTATGCCCTCAAGAACATGCACAACTTCGCCGGCCCGGTGTTTGCGGTTTCTCTGCTTGTCATCATCGTGACCTTCGTGCGCGACAACCTGCCGGCCAAGGGCGACCTGAACTGGTTGCTCAAGGGCGGCGGCATGCTGTCCGAGCACCAAGTCAAATCGGGCCGGTTCAACGCGGGCGAGAAGGTTGTGTTCTGGGGTGGCGTGTTTGTGCTGGGGGTGATCGTGGTGGCCTCCGGGCTGGCCATGGACAAGCTGTTGCCTGGTCTGAGCTACGAGCGCAGCACCATGCAGGTGGCCCACATGGTGCATTCGGTAGCCAATATTCTGATGATCGGCATGTTCATGCTTCACATTTATCTGGGCACCATCGGCATGCAGGGCGCCTATCAAGGTATGAAAACCGGCTATGTCGACGAAACCTGGGCCAGGGAACACCATGAACTCTGGTACGACGATGTGAAGGCCGGCCGTATTCCTGCCCAGCGCACTGAGCCTGCGCCACCGAGCCAGACAGTCCAGGCATAAAGAAGGAGGGTTCCATGAAAAAACTTTTAATTGTGAGTCTGCTGGCCAGTGCGTCTGCGCTGGCGCTGGCCACACTTCCCCCACTGAGCGACGAAGCCAAGGCCAAAGCCGCAGAGGCGGCCGCCAAGGCGGCCTGGGCCGGCAAGGTGGATGCTTACCAGTTTTGCATGTCGCAAGACAAAGTGGCTGCCAGCTATTACCAATCCGCCAAGGCTGCAGGCAAGGAAACCAAGCCGGCGACGGCAACGCCTCCCTGCGCGGATCCGGGCGCTTTCACGTATACGCCGCAAGAAGTGGCCAAGCCCATCGAGGCCTCGGGCGCGCACTCTCCGGCGGCCACGGCTACCAGCCCGCCCAGCAGCAGGCAGCCTGATGCGGTGGTCAATCCTGCCAAGAAACCCTGAGACGTCATCCCCACTAAAGGGCCGGCCCGTCAAGGGTCGGCCTTTTTGTTGTAGTCTTCAGTCATGCCCCTGTTGCCCCCATTCCCTTTGCCCCACCTGACGCTAGCCCAAGCCCCCTTGACCTGTGAGATTGATGCCGTCAACGAATACGGCGAGCAGCTCAAAGTCTCCATTCCTGCCGAACGGGCGCTCACGGTGTATGTCGATAAACGCGAGCTGGTCACCCTGATGACGCTGGGCGCGCACCCTGAGCTGCTGGTGCTTGGCTACCTGCGCAACCAGCGGCTGGTCAGGGAGGTAGCAGACATCGAGTCCATCACTGTCGATTGGGACGTAGGCGCTGCCGCCGTCAAAACCCGCCATGGCATTGAAGATATCGAGGAGAAAACGTCCAGGCGCGTCGTGACCACCGGCTGCGGTCAGGGTAGCGTGTTTGGCGGCCTGATGGATGAGGTGGACCAGATCGAGTTGCCTCACGGCGCCAGCATCATGCAAAGTCAACTGTACAGCCTGGTCAACACCATCCGTCTGAAAGAGACCACCTACAAGTCCGCCGGTTCCGTGCATGCCTGCGCCTTGTTTGCTTGCGGCTCTGTCGAACCCGAGATGCTGCTGTTTGTGGAAGATGTGGGAAGGCACAACGCCATCGACACGATTGCCGGCTGGATGTGGATGCAGGAGGAAATGGCCCCCACGCTTGTCGCTTCGCATACTGCGCTGCCCCCCGAGGGGGCTGAACTTGCTTGGGGCGGCCCGGCGCTGCGTTCGCAGGCCGCCACGCTCCTGGTTTCGTCTGCTGCGCCGCCCCCTTCAGGGACAGGCGGACTGGTGTTCTACACCACCGGCCGCCTGACCAGCGAAATGGTCATCAAGTCGGCGCAAATGGGGGTTCCCATCGTGGTGTCGCGCAGCGGCATCACGCAGATGGGGCACCAGGTCGCGCAATCGGTGGGTTTGTGCGCCATTGGCCGCGCGACCAACAAGCGCTTTGTCTGCTACACCCAGGCGCAGCGCCTGAAACTGCAGCCTGGTCTGGTGGCTAAACTTGACGTGAAGCCGGCCATGCAAGCCGACCTCAAGGCCGATCAGGAAGCCTGATGGTCTGAAGGCAGGGCTTTGATGTCCCACAGCGCGCCGCGGTTACCGCTTCTGCGCTAAGGTCACACCATGAAAACCCTTTTTCTGAAGCTCGGCTGGCGAACCCTGCTGCGCGATTTGCGGGCTGGCGAGTTGCGCCTGCTGATCGTGGCCGTTACGCTGGCGGTGGCGGCCCTCACGGCCGTTGGTTTTTTTGCCGACCGGCTCAAGGGCGGCCTGCAGCGCGATGCCCAGCAACTGCTGGGTGGCGATGCCGTGGTCCGCAGCGACGGCGTGACTCCGGCCGCCTTTATCGCCAAGGCCCAGGCGCTGGGCCTGAAGGCTGCCTCTACCGTCACCTTTCCCACCATGGCCCGCGCCCCTGACGAAGACGGCGGCACCAGCAAGCTGGTGGCGTTCAAGGCCGTGCCCGAGGGCTACCCGCTGCGCGGGACCCTGAAAGTGGCAGACAGCGCGGAGAGCACCGGCCAGGCTACCCGTGAGATCCCGGTGCCTGGCACGGCCTGGGCCGATGCTTCGCTGCTCGATGCGCTGGGCCTGAAGCTGGGCCAAACCCTGCTGATGGGCAAGGCACGCTTCACGCTGACCCGCATCATCATGCAGGAGCCCGACCGTGGCGCCGGCTTCATCAGCTTTTCGCCGCGCGTGATGATCAACCAGGCCGACGTGGCCGCCACCGGCCTGATCCAGCCCGCCAGCCGCACCAGTTACCGCTTTGCCGTGACCGGCGATGACAAGGCGGTCAAAGCCTATGTGAAGTGGGCCACTGACGAGATCAAGAAACCGGGCGCGCAATCCGGCATTCGCGGCGTGCGGCTGGAGTCACTGGAGAGCGGCAGCCCCGAGATCCGCCAGACGCTGGACCGCGCCGAAAAATTTCTCAATCTGGTGGCCTTGCTGGCGGCCCTGCTCAGCGCTGTGGCGGTCGGGATTGTGGCGCGCGGTTTTGCGGCCAAACATCTGGACGACTGCGCCATGCTGCGCGTGCTGGGACAGCCGCAGCGCACCATTGCCCTGGCGTACGGCTTTGAGTTTGTGGTGGCGGGGCTTTTCGCCAGCGCCCTGGGCGTGGCCCTGGGCTTTGCGGTGCATTACGGCTTTGTGTTGTTGCTCGCCGGACTGGTCGAAACTGCGCTGCCCGCGCCAACGCTTTGGCCCGTGGCTTTTGGCATGGGCATGGGCCTGACGCTGCTGCTGGCTTTTGGCCTGCCACCGGTTCTGCAACTGGCTCAGGTGCCGCCGCTGCGCGTGATTCGCCGCGAGGTCGGCAACCTCAAGCCGGCCTCGCTGGCGGTGCTGGGCCTGGGCATGGCCGGTTTTGCCGCGCTGTTGGTGGCCGCCAGCAGTGATTTGAAGCTGGGCTTGATTTCGGTGGGCGGATTTCTCGCTGCCGTGCTGGTGTTTGCGGTGGCCAGCTTTGCCGCCGTCAAATTGCTGCGCGCCAGCGTCAACGAAGCCACGGCGCCGCGCTGGCTGGTGCTGGCCACGCGGCAGTTGTCGGCGCGCCCGGCGTATGCGGTCGTGCAAATCAGCGCCCTGGCTGTGGGCCTGCTGGCGTTGATGCTGCTGGTGCTTTTGCGTACCGACTTGATCAGTAGCTGGCGCCAGGCCACGCCCGCCGATGCGCCCAACCGCTTTGTGATTAACGTACAGCCCGAGCAAAGCGATGCCTTTCAGCAGGCGTTGCGTGACGGCGGCGTGAAAAAGTTCGACTGGTATCCGATGATCCGTGGTCGCCTGGTGGCGGTGAATGGCAAGGCCGTGACGCCTGATGATTTTGAAGACGACCGCGCCAAACGCCTGGTTGACCGCGAGTTCAACCTTTCCAACAGCGCGCAGCAGCCTACCCACAACCAGGTGGTGGCGGGCCGCTGGACGGCTGGCGAAAAAGACGCCATCAGCGTCGAAGAAGGCCTGGCCAAGACGCTGGGCCTCAAGCTCGGCGACCGCCTGCGCTTTGACATCGCCGGCCAGCTCAACGACGCCAAGATCACCAGCCTGCGCAAGGTGGACTGGGGCTCCATGCACGTCAACTTTTTTGTGATGTACCCGGTGGCCCAGCTGGCCGACGTCCCGGTGTCCTACATCAGTGCCTTCCGGGCGCCCGAGCCTGTGCTTCAGAGCAATCCCGCAAATGGTCAAGTCCGGCCCCAAAGCTTCGACAACGCCCTCGTCAAAGCCTTTCCCAACATCACCAATGTGGACATGAGCAGTACCCTGAATCAGGTGCAGCGGGTGCTGGACCAGGTGATTGGCGCGGTGGAATTTTTGTTCAGCTTTACGCTGGCTGCGGGTCTGGTGGTGCTGTTTGCGGCCGTCACGGCGACGCGGGAAGAGCGCGCCCGGGAATTCGCCATCATGCGGGCTCTGGGCGCCAAAGCCTCACTGCTGCGCCAGGTGCAGCGCGCCGAACTGGTCGGTGTCGGCCTGCTCGCCGGCTTCCTCGCGTCGCTGGTGGCGCTGGCCGTGGGCTGGGGTCTGGCGCGCTATGTGTTTGACTTCAGCTGGACCGGCTCCTGGACGGTACCGATCTTTGGCAGCCTGGCGGGCGCGGTGCTGGCGCTGGCTGCGGGCTGGTGGGGCTTGCGTTCTGTGCTCAACACGCCCGTGGTGGAAACGCTGCGCAAAGCCCAATAGCCCACATTCAAAAAGAATATGCACATCGAAGAAAAGCCGCCCGGCAGCCCGCCGTTTGAGACACCGTTTGCCTGGATAGGTGGCGAGGCCCAAGTCAAGGCGCTGGTCGAGCGGTTTTATGACCTGATGGATCTGGAGCCCGCTTACACCGTGCTGCGTGCGGCGCACGGCAGCACGCTGGACAACGCCCGGCAGCGCCTGTTCTGGTTTCTGTGCGGCTGGCTGGGCGGGCCGCAGTACTACACCGAGCGCTTCGGCCACCCGCGCCTGCGCCAGCGCCATATGCCTGGGTTATTGGGGTCAGACACCAATTTCGCTGCGGGTGCGTTGCACCGCACCCTCCGGGCGAGCCGAAGGCTCGGCGAATTTGGGCTCTGACCCCAAAAACCCATGCATGGACCAGGCCATGCTTGAGACCGGCGTGGACGAAGCCTTGCGCAGCCGGCTCAACGCCTCGTTTTTCCAGACCGCGGACTGGATGCGAAATTCGCCGGCTTAGGAACCGCTTGGGGGACGTTGTGCTTCAGTCCGAACGGATTTATGTTGCAGCCGGCCACGGTTTATAGCTATTAATTTAGTAGCTGTCTACGCCCGTCGTTGCTGGGCTAGAGCCACGTTTGTCTTACAAATAGCCGAAGAAACAGGCCGCGAAGCCGGATTTTCCCTGAAAATTTATATGAAATAGGCCTAAAGCCCTTTGTGGACGGGCATCAGAGGCTACTGAATTAATAGCGAACGGGAGAAGTTCAACTCTGCGCCAGCAGCACCACCAGCGCGCCGGCGCCGCCCTCGGCGGGGCGCGCCTGCACAAAGGCCAGCACTTCCTGTTTTTGAATCAGCCAGCCTTGCACCTTGCCTTTGAGTACCGGTGTCTTGCCGGGCGAGCCCAGGCCCTTGCCATGCACCACGCGCACGCAGCGCAGACCGGCCTTGTTGGCCTCGCGGATAAAAGCTGCCAGCGCTTCGCGCGCGTCCTCGCGGCGGAAACCGTGCAGATCGAGCTGGCGCTGAATGCTCCAGTTACCCCGGCGCAGCTTGCGCACCACGTCGGGGCCCATGCCGGGTCGGCGAAAGCTCAGGGCTTCGTCGGTGTCCAGCAGGCTTTCCACATCAAACTCATCCGAGATGGCTTCGCGCATCACGGCCAGCTCGTCGCGCTGCTGTTGCACCGGAATGGGTGCTGGCTGGGGCCGTGGCAGGCTGGCCTTGTGGCCGGGCAGATGTTTGATCGACAAGGCCTTGACCGGGCCGATGGCGCGCGAAAACAGTTCCTTCTCGGCTTTGGTTTTCGCCGCGGCGGCCAGGCGCGCGGCAACGCGCTCTTGTTTCAGCTTGGCGCGTATCTCGATCTCCCGCTTGACGGCCTTGAGATCTTTCAAATCTTTGATCGGGAGACGTTTGGAGGCTGGCGTAGGCATGGTGTGGATTGATGTGGAGGCCGGATGCTGGATGCTAAAGCAGTCCCAGTTCAGCCATCGAGATGGCCTGGGTACTGGTCACCACAAAATGGTCAAGCACGCGCACATCCACCAGCGCCAGCGCGGCCTTGAGCGTTTGCGTCAGCGCTTCATCGGCGCGCGAAGGCTGGGCTGCGCCGCTCGGGTGGTTGTGCGCCAGCACCACGCTGGCCGCGTTGAGCGCCAAAGCCCGCACCACCACCTCACGCGGGTAGACGCTGGTTTGGGTCAGCGTGCCGCGAAACAGCTCCTCCAGCACGATCAGCCGGTGCTGGCTGTCCAGGAACAGCACGGCAAAAATCTCATGGACCCGGCTGCCCAGCTGCAGCTGCAGATAGTCGCGCACGGCTTGCGGCGTGGCAAACAGCGTTTTTTCCTTCAGTTCTTCGGCCAGTGCACGGCGCGCCAGCTCCAGCACGGCCACCAGTTCGGCGCGTTTGGCCGGGCCCAGGCCCTTGATGCTTTTCAGCGCTTCAGGCCCGGTGTGCAGCAGTCCGGCCACCCCGCCGAAAGTGTCCAGCAGCTCCTGCCCCATCTGCAGCGCATTTTTCCCGGGCAAACCGGTGCGCAGCAGCAAGGCCAGCAGTTCGGCATCGCTGAGCGCGCCGGGGCCACGGGCCAGCAGTTTTTCGCGGGGACGGGCGTCCTCGGGCAGGTCTTTGATCAGCATGGGATGGGCAATAGGTGAAGGGGTTCAGTTCTGGGGCAAGGTAGTCAAAGGCCAGCGAAAAGGCCGAAAAAGCGGGTGGTGGCCCGGGACAAGTCTTACTTTCTACAATAGGGGCAGTTTACAAACACTTGCCAGCCGACCAGGCTGGCCCATGAAGTCTTATGCACACTGCGAAGTCATCGGCTCAAGCCCTCGTTCAACCCGTTGTCCAGCAAGGCTCTTTCCTGACCTTGCATTACCGCATGGCCGGGCTTGGCGGTGCAAACATCATCAACACTTTTGACAGCAAACCGGCCACGCTGAGCCTGGGTGCGGGCGAATTGTCGCCTGCCATCGAGCAGCACCTGCTGGGCTTGCCGGAAGGCACGCGCACCACCTTTGAGCTGGCCGCTGGCGAAGCGTTTGGCGAGCGTAACCCCGCGCTGGTGCAATGGGTGGCCCGCAAGCTGCTTATTGAACTGGGTGACCCCGAGGAACAATACAAGGTGGGCGATGTGGTGCAGTTTCCCACGCCCGACGGTAGGGGGCAGTATGCGGGCACGGTCCATCAGGTCAAAGGCAGCGACGATGCCGTGCAGTTTGACTTCAATCACCCCCTGGCCGGCCAGCCGGTGGTTTTTGAAGTGCAGGTGATTGGCGTTTTATGAGCACGGAAAGCCACGGACCTCAGGAAATTCTACTTGCAGAGCCGCGCGGCTTTTGCGCCGGGGTTGACCGCGCGATTGAAATCGTCGAGCGGACCCTGAGCAAGTTTGGCGCACCGATTTACGTGCGCCATGAAATCGTGCACAACACCTATGTGGTGAACGATCTCAAAACCAAAGGCGCGATATTCATTGAAGAGCTCTCCGACGTGCCGCCAGGCGCCACGCTGGTGTTCAGCGCCCACGGCGTGAGCAAGGCAGTGCAGGAGGAGGCCAAAGCGCGTGGTTTTCATATCTTTGATGCCACCTGCCCGCTGGTCACCAAGGTGCATATGGAGGTGGCCAAGCTGCACAAGGAAGGCTACGAGTTCATCATGATCGGCCACAAGGGCCATCCCGAGGTGGAAGGTACCATGGGCCAGCTCGACCGCGGCATCCATCTGGTGGAAGACGTGGCTGATGTGGCGCGTATTTCGCCTTTGCAAACCGAGCGGCTGGCCGTCGTGACGCAAACCACGCTGAGCGTGGACGATGCGGCCGAGATCAGCGCGGCGATCAAAGCGCGGTTTCCGCAGGTGCGCGCGCCCAAGCAGCAAGACATTTGCTACGCCACGCAAAACCGGCAGGACGCCGTCAAGGTGCTCAGCCCGCAAGTGGATATTTTGATTGTGGTGGGCAGCCCGACCAGTTCCAACAGCAACCGCCTGCGCGAGCTGGCCGCCAAGCTGGGCACCGAGGCTTACATGGTGGATGACGCCAGCGAGTTGCAGGAGTCGTGGTTTGAGGGCAAGAGCCGCGTCGGCCTGACGGCGGGTGCCTCGGCGCCGGAGATTCTGGTCAAGCAGGTGATTGATCGCATCAGGGCACTGGGTGCCGTTTCGGTTCGCAAAATGGATGGGGTTGAGGAAACCATCAAGTTCCCGTTGCCCAAAGGCCTGAAGGTTGACGCACAGGGCCACACGCTGGAGGTCAGCGGCAGCCAGCTCCATCAATTGAGCTGATTGTTGACGGCGGCAGTTATGGTTAATCGCTATCAAATTGAGAGCTGTCAGCGCAATTTCAACAGGGGCTACAGCCACTTTATTCATCAAACTCCGCTCTGGAAGCTGCCCGGCAAAGCGCTGGGTGTGGACTGCGCGGAAGTCTGGCTAAAGCTTGAGCAATTGCAGACGGGCGGCAGCTTCAAGGCGCGCGGCATGCTTAACCGCCTGCTGTCCAACGCCATACCGACCAGCGGCGTGATAGTGGCCTCGGGCGGCAATGCAGGGATTGCCACGGCCGCAGCGGCCAAAGAGCTGGGCGTGCCTTGCGAGGTGTTTGTGCCGGAAGTGTCCAGCCCGGCCAAGCGCGCCAGACTCACCGCGCTCGGCGCGCATGTGGTGGTGATCGGTGCCGCCTACGCCGACGCGCTGCAGGCTTGCCTGGCCCGCCAGCACGAAACGGGTGCGCTGCTCACGCATGCTTATGACCAGCCCGAAGTGCTGGTGGGTGCCGGCACGATGGCGCTGGAAATCGAGCAGCAGGGCGGCGTGCCCGATGCCGTGCTGGTCAGCGTGGGCGGCGGTGGCCTGATCGGCGGCGTGGCCAGCTGGTTCGAGCAGCGCAGCCGCGTGGTGGCGCTGGAGCCAGAAGGGGCGCCTACGCTATTCAGTGCGCGCGAAGCCGGTCAGCCGGTGAATGTGGCCGTCAGCGGCATTGCGGCGGATTCGCTGGGCGCCCAACGCATTGGCCGCCTGGCGTGGGAAGTCACCCAGGCCCATGTGCGTGATGCGCTGCTGCTCACCGATGAATCAATCAGGGCGGCGCAGCTGTGGCTCTGGAACGAACTGAAGCTCGCCGTCGAGCCCGCTGCAGCGCTGCCGCTGGCTGTGCTGCACAGCGGCCGCTATGTGCCGCGTGCTGACGAGAAAGTCTGCCTGATCATTTGCGGCGCCAACGTTGACCCAGCCAGCCTGAACTGAGTTTGAACCCGAATCTGCCGCAACGAGAGCGGCACAAAATACAATCTACCCCATGCTAGATATCAACCTGCTCCGAAAAGACCTGCCCTCGGCCATCGCCCGTCTGGAGACCCGCAAAAGCCCTCAAGCTTTCCTCAATGTGGAAGCGTTTCAGGCGCTGGAGGCCGAACGCAAGGCCCTGCAAATCAGGACGGAAGAGCTGCAAAACCAGCGCAATATCCTGTCCAAGCAGGTCGGCCAGCTCAAGTCCAAAGGAGAAGACGCCAGCGCCGTGATGGCGCAGGTCAGTAGCTCCAAGGCCGAGCTGGAGGCCTCTAGCGCCCGGCTTGAGCAGATCCAGGCCGAGATGCAGGCGCTGCTGCTGGCCGTACCCAACCTGCCGCATGACAGCGTGCCGCAGGGCATTGGCGAAGCCGGCAATGTGGAGGTGCGCAAATGGAGCCCGGTTGAAGGCCTGGGCGGCTCACCTGCGGCACTGACGTTCGAAGTCAAGGACCATGTGGACGTGGGCCAGCCGCTGGGTCTGGATTTCGAGCTGGGTACCAAGCTCTCAGGCTCACGGTTTACCGTGATGAAAGGCCCGCTGGCCCGTTTGCACCGCGCGCTCGCCGCGTTCATGCTCGATGTGCAGACCGCAGAGCACGGCTACACCGAGTGCTATGTACCCTACATCGTCAACGCGGATTCGATGCGCGGCACCGGCCAGTTGCCCAAGTTTGAGGAAGACCTGTTTGCTGCCAAGAAGGGCGGACAGGAAGGAGCGCAGGAGGCCGAAAGCACGGCGCTGTACCTGATTCCGACATCAGAAGTGCCACTGACCAACTTCGTGCGCGACGTGATCACGCCCGAGGCTGATCTACCGCTTAAATTCACTGCCCACACCCCATGCTTTCGCTCGGAAGCCGGCAGCTATGGGCGCGACACGCGCGGCATGATCCGCCAGCACCAGTTCGACAAGGTTGAAATGGTGCAGATTGTTCAGCCGGAGAAAAGCTACGAAGCGCTGGAAGCCATGACGGGCCACGCCGAAGCGATTCTGCAAAAGCTCGGCCTGCCTTACCGCGTCATGCTGCTGTGCACAGGTGACATGGGCTTTGGCGCCAGCAAAACCTATGACCTCGAAGTGTGGCTGCCCGCCCAGCATAGCTACCGCGAGATCAGCTCGGTGTCCAATTGCGAGGCCTTTCAGGCCCGCAGGCTGCAGGCCAGATTCAAGAACGTGCAAGGCAAGAACGAGTTTGTACACACCCTGAACGGCTCCGGCCTGGCGGTAGGCCGCACGCTGGTTGCGGTGCTTGAAAATTATCAGCGCGCAGACGGCAGCGTTGAGGTGCCGGCTGTGTTGCAGCCCTACCTGGGCGGCATGACGGTGCTTGCACCGTCGGCGGAATAAACAAGGCTGTCAGCCTGTTAGAATTGCGGCTCGACACAGGAGAGGTGGCAGAGTGGCCGAATGTACCTGACTCGAAATCAGGCGTAGGAGCGATCTTACCGTGGGTTCGAATCCCACCCTCTCCGCCAGTGAGTCAATGAATACGGGGCCTAGCGCCCCGTTTTTCTTGTACCCCCGTTACCCTCCTTGGGTAAAACTGCTGTCGGGATATTTCTGCGGCTGCTCGCACAGGCGGTAGCCGGGGGCGTCCCCCGGACAGCAACCCGCAACCGTATTCGTCACCGACGTTTTCACACAGCCTGGACTGTAAACCGTCATTCTGAAATTTCGATTGGCTGACTGCAGCGTGCCAAAAGCCATCGATGACGATTCCGAAAAGCAGCTTCTCAACGATTGAGATAACCGGACTGCGCGGCTTAATGCGCAAGCTGCAAAGTGCAGCGAAAGGAAACGTAGCGTTGCAGCGCGCACCGCTCGTCTGGTTTGGGCACCCAATGTTCACCGCAGAAAGAATTTATCATGACCCAACGAATCAATCTTGACGAAGTCTCCGCCCCTTGCGGCCCGTGTGCAATGTTGGCTTGCTTGACGAATGTGGCGTGCCGGGAATATTTCAAGTCCACCAGCGCCGATATGGTGGCCCGGCTCTGTGACTGCGCTTCAAAAACCAGCCCTAAAAACGTCTGGTAATGCACCATGTGCTCTTGCTGCACCGCACGTTTAGACAGACTGGTGAAGATGGTTTGCAGTGCCGTCGCCTGACCGATCAGCATGCCCTCAAGGCTTTATCAATCGCCGTCATTGGCTTTCTTGGTGGTCTGATTCAAACCGTCAATCAATGCATTGAAGTCTGCGCCGTCACCCAAAATATTGCTCTGGTAATGAGCGTGCGTATACTTTCCCAATCACAAGTCCTTTGGAGAGATCAAATGAGCAAATTTGTACAGAACCCCATTCACTTCGCTGCCGACTGCGTGCAGGACAATGGATTGTGCATGATTACGCAAGAAAACTTTCTTTTCCTCGATGACGGAACAGAACATATGGCTATCGATCACCTGCAAAGGAAATGCGGGAAGGTCGTACTCATTCCCGATACGTCGAACAAAGGGCAGGCATTTCTTTACCACACAAGCTGTGAGCGGATGACTGATGTGGTCAATCAGATATTTCAGGATTATCTGGAGCCTCCTGCGAGCGTATCGCAAGCCGATTCGGAAATGACGCTCGGTGAACTACACCGCCAATGTGTCACCATGTCCTATGATGATTGCAGGGCAAAGGTCGAAGGTTTCAGTTTCTAGGGTGTCTCTCAAAAACAAAAAATAATTGCTCCTGTTTGCCCGGGTCAGCGGCAATCAGGACGCGGAGACCAACATAGCCGATTCGTAGCTTTGTTAGGGCTACCCTGAATAAGTACCGTCATAACGCCGACGCGGCCTTATGACGGAGGTGAATTGTGGAAATGGGGCACGCATTGCTATTAAGACAATAGCTCAGGCCGTTTTTTTGTCATCATGAATGCGGCGTAAACTTTGCATCCATGGACTTCACTGCAGCGATCCGGCCCGCCAAGAGCATGCAAAATCTCTCGCGTGAGGATTGGGTCGAAATGCAGTTGATTCAAACGTTTATGCGGTACGCCCGGCCTGCACTGTATGCGGCCTGCCGTCATGATCGTCGTCATGGTGGCGACGCTGTACCGGCATGTGGAGCCGACGGGACTTTGGCTGTGGGCCTTGGCGGTCGTCGCCATCACGCTGGCGCGCCACCTCGTCATCAACCTCTACCAGCGCAAACTGGGGGGCGGGTGGGCAACGCCTATAATTAAAGGCTTTGCATCCGCAAGCCTTTTTCAGGCGCAATTTCCAAGACAGAACCTCTAGCACTATGCCAATCTACGCCTATAAATGCGAGTCCTGTGGGTATGCCAAGGACGTTTTGCAAAAAATCTCGGATGCGCCCTTGACCGATTGCCCGCAATGCGGAGCGTCCAGCTTTAAAAAGCAGGTCACGGCAGCCAGCTTCCAGCTCAAGGGCTCAGGCTGGTATGCGACGGATTTTCGCGGCGGCGACAGCCCGGCGCAGGCCTCCAAATCCGCCGACGCCGAGGCGGCTC
>DFWY01000066.1:22588-22782 GCA_002381615.1 Polaromonas sp. UBA4122
CCAGCAAGGCCGCTGATACCGCCGCCGCAAGCGCTCCGGCCGTCGTACCAGCGGCCGCTGCCCCCGCGCCAGCGTCTGCAGCGCCAGCCAGCAAGGGCGGCAGCGGCGACTCTGCCTCCAAAGCCTCGTCATGAGCTCTATTCGCCGATGGCTTTTGGCTGGACTGCTGGTGCTGGTGCCCCTGGCCATTACCT
>DFWY01000066.1:22939-49539 GCA_002381615.1 Polaromonas sp. UBA4122
CTGGACCAGACGCTGTTGATTCTTCCGGGCGCCTGGCAGCCCGACAAGCTGCTGGGTTTTCACATTCCCGGCTTTGGTGTGCTGCTGACGCTGATGATTGTGTTGCTGATGGGCGCCATCGCCAGCAACTTTTTGGGTAAAAAACTGGGTGGCTGGGGTAATTTGTTACTGCGCCGCATCCCCATTGTTCGGTCCATTTATTCCAGCGTGAAGCAGGTGTCCGATACGCTATTTTCAGAGAGTGGCAACGCCTTTCGCAAGGCCTTGCTGGTGCAGTGGCCGCGTGAGGGCGTCTGGACGATTGGTTTCCTGACGGGTGTACCCGGCGGCGATGTGGTCAACCATTTGACGGGTGATTATCTGAGTGTCTATGTTCCGACGACGCCCAACCCGACGGGGGGCTACTTCGTGATGCTGAAAAAATCGGACTGTATTGAGCTGAAAATGAGTGTCGATCAGGCCCTGACCTATGTGATTTCCATGGGCGTTGTCGTTCCCGCAAAGCCCACCGTCAAACCGCTGACTCCTCCCCTGTAAACGGCGCCACAGCGCTGAAAGTTCGAGTATTTTTATGGCTATCGTTTCCCAAATGCGTTCAAACTATTGCGGTCTGGTGACCGAGAGCCTCATGGGCCAAACCGTCAGCCTGTGCGGGTGGGTCAACCGCCGGCGCGACCATGGCGGCGTGATTTTCGTTGACCTGCGTGACCGCGAGGGTTACGTGCAGGTGGTGTGCGACCCTGACCGGGCCGACATGTTTACAACCGCCGAGGGCGTGCGCAACGAGTTCTGTGTTCAGGTCAGGGGTGTGGTGCGTGCCCGCCCTGAAGGCACGACCAACGATAGCCTGAAAAGCGGCAAGGTCGAGGTCTTGTGCCATGAGCTGACGGTGCTCAACCCAAGCGTCACGCCGCCATTCCAGCTCGATGACGACAACCTGTCGGAGACGACGCGCCTGACGCACCGGGTGCTGGACCTGCGCCGTCCCTACATGCAGAACAATCTGATGCTGCGTTACCGCGTGGCCATGGAAACGCGCAAGTTTCTCGATGCCAACGGGTTCATCGACATTGAAACCCCCATGCTGACCAAAAGCACGCCCGAAGGCGCGCGCGATTACCTCGTGCCAAGCCGCGTCAATGCAGGGCATTTTTTCGCGCTGCCGCAGAGCCCGCAGCTGTTCAAGCAACTGCTGATGGTGGCGGGCTTTGACCGCTACTACCAGATTACCAAGTGCTTCCGCGACGAAGACCTGCGTGCCGACCGCCAGCCTGAATTCACGCAGATCGATATCGAGACGTCCTTCATGGGCGAGCAGGATATCCGCGACATGTTCCAGGGCATGATCAGCAACATTTTCAAGACCGTGCTGAAGGCCGACTTGGGCGAGTTCCCGGTCATGGCGTATGCCGATGCCATGCACCGTTACGGCTCCGACAAGCCCGATCTGCGCGTGAACCTCGAGTTCACCGAGCTGACCGATGTCATGGTGGATGTCGACTTCAAGGTGTTCAGTGCTCCGGCCACCACACCCGGGGGCCGCGTGGTGGCGCTACGCGTGCCGGGTGGCTCTGAAATCAGCCGCAGCGAAATTGATGGGTATACCGAGTTCGTCAAGATCTATGGCGCCAAGGGCCTGGCCTGGATCAAGGTCAACGATCTGAGCAAGGGCCGGGAAGGCCTGCAGAGCCCCATCGTCAAAAATATTCACGCTGCGGCCATCGCAGAAATCCTCAAGCGCACGGGCGCCCAGAACGGCGACCTGATTTTCTTTGGCGCCGATAAGGCCAAGGTGGTCAACGACAGCATCGGTGCCCTGCGCGTCAAGGTCGGCCACAGTGAGTTCGGCAAAAAGTCAGGTTTATTCACCAAGGGCTGGAAGCCGCTGTGGGTGGTTGATTTCCCGATGTTCGAGTTTGATGAAGCCGGTCAGCGCTGGAGTGCGGTGCACCATCCATTCACGGCGCCCAAAGACGGTCATGAGGACTGGATGGATACCGATCCCGGTCGCTGTATTGCCAAGGCCTACGACATGGTGCTCAACGGCTGGGAGCTGGGTGGCGGTTCAGTCCGTATCCACCGTGCCGAGGTGCAGAGCAAGGTCTTCGATGCCCTGAAGATTGGCCCAGAAGAGGCCCAGGAGAAGTTTGGCTTCCTGCTGGACGCCCTGCAGTATGGTGCGCCGCCGCACGGTGGCCTGGCCTTTGGCCTGGACCGCATTGTGACCATGATGACCGGTGCCGAGTCGATTCGTGACGTGATCGCTTTCCCCAAAACCCAGCGCGCGCAATGCCTGCTAACCCATGCGCCCAGCCCGGTAGATGAAAAGCAGCTGCGCGAACTGCATATCCGCCTGCGCAATCCGCAGCCGGAGTGATATCGCCCCCAGGCTTTTCACTTCGAGTACTGCGCTGCGTACCTGACGCTGCAGAAAAACTGCTGAGGAATGCTTTGAAACCGTTCAAGATCCCCGAGTCGGTTCTGGTCGTTATTTATACGCCGCAGTTGGATGTGCTGTTGATCGAGCGTGCCGACTACCCGGGTTTCTGGCAGAGCGTCACAGGCTCCAAAGACGCGGTGGGCGAGCCTCTTTTGCAGACAGCGCTGCGTGAGGTGATGGAAGAAACCGGCATTGCCGCCACACCGGCGCAATGGCGCGATTGGGGCATCTCGAATGTTTATGAAATTTACCCGGTCTGGCGCCATCGCTATGCGCCGGGCGTGACCCACAACACCGAGCATGTGTTTGGCCTGTGCCTGCCCACGGCCTGTGATGTGACCCTCAATCCGCGTGAGCACACGGCCTGGCAGTGGTTGTCGCACCGGGCTGCCGCTGATCGCTGCTTTTCTCCTTCCAACGCCGAAGCCATCCTGCTACTGCCGCAGTTCCTGGGTTGAGTCTGGGTGTTGCTTGCAGAACACTGTTGCATCGCTCTGCAGGTCTTTGGGACACGCTGGATTGGCAAACACCGGGCAGTCGGTTTAACCTGGAAACGGCAGTTGGACGCGCCCGAGGGTGCTGCGATTGGCGAGCCAGACAAGGCGCGACAACGCAACGGGCTACTGCCCGCAAGGCGGAGCAACGCCGTATGGCGCGGCAAGCGCAGTGCCATCGGGTGCGTAGCGCTCTGACCCAAAAGGTGAACGTGATCGAAGGAAAATAAGCTGGATTTCATGTGGATTTAACAAACCAATCAAGCGGTCAACTGCCATTTTTAGGTTTAAATAGCCTGACACCCCGACACTTCATTGCGCGAAACCCCCAATGCCCATGTCCCCACTCCGCAAGTCCGAGGCACTGCAATTGCTTCAGGGGGGGCAGGCGCTTTTTCCTGCACTCATCAAGGCCTTTGATGGCGCGGCAACATGGATACAGCTGGAAACCTATATTTTCGACTTTCACGGAGCCGGGGCGGATGTGGCCGACGCGCTGGTCCGGGCCGCAGGGCGCGGGGTGACGGTTCAGGTGCTGGTGGACGGTATTGGCACCGATCCCTTGCCCGCCGGGTGGCAGAAAAAATTCGCTGAAGCGGGCGTCCAGTGGTGCGTGTACTCGCCGCTGGCTGCCGGCTTGGGTGGGCTGGGCCTGCTGGTACCGAACCGCTGGCGCAGGCTGCACCGCAAGCTGTGCGTGGTTGATCAGCATGTGGCCTTTTGTGGTGGCATCAATGTGCTCGACGATTTCTACGACCCCAACCATGGCGAACTGCAAGCACCGCGCTTCGATTTTGCCGTGGCGGTGACGGGGCCGCTGGCGGCCGAGGCCGCCGATGCCATGGCCCAGCTCTGGTGGCGTGTTCAGGCAGGGTATAGCGCACGGCAGAGGCACCTGAGCGCCGCATGGGAGAAGTTCAAGGCCGCAGGGTACGGCGGGCGTACCGGCACCACGTCACTCGCCAATGGGTCAGCTTCAGGGGCGGCCTACTCACTCGGCGCGCCAGGAGCCAGAGCGGTGCTGGTGTTGCGCGACAACCTGCGCAACCGCAGCAGCATTGAGCGCGCTTACCGCAAGGCCATTGGAAAGGCTCGCCAGGAAATCATCATTGCCAATGGTTATTTCGTGCCCGGCGGCAAACTGCGCCGCGCCCTCATCAGGGCGGCCAGACGCGGTGTGCGCGTCACCCTGCTGCTGCAGGGAAAGTACGAGTACTACATGCAATACCATGCGGCGCGGCCGGTGTATGGCGCCCTGTTGGCGGCAGGGGTCGAAATCCATGAATACGAAGCCAGTTTTCTCCATGCCAAGGTCGCTGTGGTGGATGGGCATTGGGCGACCGTAGGCTCGTCCAACCTGGATCCGCTGAGCTTGCTGCTGGCCCGCGAAGCCAATGTGGTGGTCGAAGACAGGGCATTTGCCGAAGATTTGAGAGGCCGTCTGTGCGAGGCCATGGCCAGCCACGGGCGGCGCATAGACCCGGCTGAATACGGTCATCGGCCTCTGAGCCAGCGCCTGCAGGGCTGGATGGCTTATGCCCTGATGCGGCTGGCACTGCTGGTGACCGGGCAGCGTTACTGAGCCCAGTGCAAGACTGACAGTCTGCAAGAGAGTTTGTTAGCTATAAAATTCATAGCTGCTTGCGCCCGTCGGTAAAGGGCTAAAGGCAAAAAACCCTGTAAAATTTCGGACAAGACCATTTTTTGGCAGGCTGTTAATATCTGTCATGCTTATGAAAACCACTACGCCCCCCCAGGACGTGACAGACGAGGGCACGCCTGTTTCCGTCAGGATTCGTGAACGCCTGACCCAGGCTCGCAAGCGTTTCAATGCCAATGACAACATTGCCCAATTCATTGAGCCGGGCGAGCTGGAAACGCTGCTTGACGAGGTTGAAGTCAAGATGCAGGGCGTGCTCGACAGTCTGGTGATCGACACCAATGGCGACCACAACACCCACAACACCGCACGTCGCGTGGCCAAAATGTACCTGAACGAAGTGTTCAAAGGTCGCTATGTGCCAGCGCCCACCATCACCGAGTTTCCGAATGCCGAGCATCTCAACGAGCTGATGATCGTTGGGCCAATTACCGTGCGCAGCGCCTGCTCGCACCATTTCTGTCCGGTGATCGGCAAAGTCTGGATCGGCGTGATGCCCAACGAGCACACCAATGTGATCGGCCTGTCCAAGTACGCCCGGCTGGCTGAATGGGTGATGGGACGCCCGCAAATCCAGGAAGAGGCCGTGGTGCAACTGGCCGATCTCATCATGGAGAAAACCCAACCTGATGGTCTGGCCATCGTGATGGAGGCCAGCCACTACTGCATGGCCTGGCGCGGCGTCAAAGACATGGACAGCAAGATGATCAATTCGGTGATGCGCGGCGTGTTCCTGAAAGATCCCACGTTGCGCCGCGAGTTTCTCGCACTGATCCCGCGGAAAGGCTGACCCGATGTTGGTACGTTTGCTTTATGCGAGTCGCGCCCTGGACGCCAGTCCGGATGCCATTGATGCCATTCTCTTGCAGTCACGCCAGTACAACCCGACCTGCGGCATTACCGGCATTCTCTGCTACGGCGGGGGCATTTTCCTGCAGGCCATTGAAGGCGGCCGCATGGCAGTCAGCGAGCTCTACGGCCACATTCAGCGGGACCCGCGCCACAAGGACGTGGTGCTGCTTCACTACGAAGAAATTTCCGAACGCCGTTTTGGTGGCTGGACCATGGGGCAGGTCAACCTGCTCAAGCTGAACCATTCCATCCTGCTGAAATATTCAGAAAAGCCTGAGCTCAATCCGTATTCGGTGTCGGGCAAAGTGTCTCTTGCGCTGCTGGAAGAGTTGATGGCCACAGCCGCCGTCATCGGCCGCGCCTGACATTGCACGGCAGAGCGGCCGCGCAGGTGCTGGGTTGAAGGTGCGCCTGATGTTGAGGGGCTTATGACACCAGACCTGCTGGTTGGTTGCGACTTTTCCAGCAGCCCCAGCCGCCGCAAACCCATTGTGATGGCCACAGGCTCAGCCTCCAAAGGGCGTGTGCTGCTGGCGGGCCTTGAGCGCGTCGAGTCGCTGGACGGATTCGAGCATTGGTTGCGCCAGGAGCGTGCCTGGATAGCGGCCTTTGACTTTCCATTCGGCCTGCCGCGCGAGCTCGTGGAGCATCTCGGTTGGCCCGAGCATTGGCCCGAGCTGATCCGTCACTACGCGGGCTTGAGCCGGCCCGAGATCCGCAACACTTTTGCCGCCTTTTGCGATGCGCGTCCCGCAGGGCAGAAATTTTCCCACCGTGCAACGGACAGGCCGGCAGGCTCCAGCCCGTCCATGAAATGGATCAACCCGCCGGTGGCTTACATGCTGCATGCCGGCGTGCCGCGGCTGCTGGCCGCTGGCGTGCACCTTCCCTGCCTGCACGATGGCGATAGCCACCGGGTTGCGCTGGAAGCCTACCCGGGCCTGCTGGCGCGCGAGGTGCTGGGCAACCGTTCTTACAAGAGCGACGACAAGGCCAAGCAGACGCCCGATCGGCTGATTGCGCGCAAGGACCTGATCACCGCGCTGGAGCACGGGCAAACCCGGCTGGGTTTGCGCCTGAAAGTCAGTCATGCCCAGCGCGACGCCCTGACTGACGACGCCAGCGGCGACAGCCTGGATGCCGTGCTGTGCCTGTTGCAGGCGGCCTGGGCCGCACAGCAGGGCCTGCCCCGCTATGGCCTGCCGCCGGAGATGGACCCGCTGGAAGGCTGGATTGTCACGGCGTAGGCTTTTGGCTTTGGTGAACCCGTTTGTTGAAAGTGGCTTCGTGCAAAGCACCTGCCACTTGATGATGTATGTTTTAAGCCTATAGCCCAATAGAATAGGGCGTAATACGCTATTAATTTAATAGTAAATGGAAAATATGACGCCACTTTACAGGGCAAAATCGCTGGCCATGCTGGTTTTTGCCGCGCTGCTGACCTGGTGTTTTCCGGCTTGCTCATCGGCACCGCCGCAGGCAACGTGGTGGGGTGTAGTGACCTATGTGGTCGATGGCGACACCGTCCATGTGCGGCCGGCTGATGGCGGCAAGCCGGTCAGCATTCGTGTCGATGGCATCGACGCCCCGGAGATTTGCCAGCCAGGAGGTACCTCATCGCGTGACGCGCTCAGGCAACGGGCGCTGGGCCAGCGTGTCGCTGTTCACGGCAGGCTTCACGACGATTACGGTCGCCTGCTGGCGCGTATTGTTTTAAACGACGAAGACCTGGGGGAATGGATGGTCGCGCAAGGGTTGGCCTGGTCATACCGCTACCGCAACAACGCCGGTCCCTACGCCGTGCAGCAACGCCGTGCAAAAGCTGCGGGGCTTGGATTGTTCTCGGCGGTTCATGCGGCGTCCCCTGTCTATCCACGGGCGTTCCGGAAACAGCATGGAAGCTGCTACTTTTAACCCTGCGTGTCCCGTGCGGCGCCAGGCACCAGGAAACGGGCTTTTATGGTCATTTGTCCTACGGCCATTTCGGTGGAAGCTGACCTGCCGCCGGCAGCGCACTGGCTAAAGTGAAAACGCGCGATTTCATAATCGGCGCTTTGACCTGCACGTCCCTTACTTATTTGGGCGTGCATATTTTCAACAGCAGGAACCATCATGAAAAAACAACCGTCAGACCGTTCGCCAGCCAGATGGCATCTTGATACACCGCTGCTCGTGGCCGGTTCGCTGGCCCTTGTTCTTGCATTGAGCGCCTGTGGCAAGCAAGACGACGGTAAAACAGCGGGCCAACAACTCGACTCGTCTATTGCGAAAACCGAGCAGGCCGCCGCAGAAGCCAAGGCTAAAACCGAAAGTACCCTGGCCAAAGCAGGGGCCGCGCTGAAAGACGCCACCCAGAACGCCGAGTCTTCGGCCAAAGATGTTGCCAGCAAAGCGGCCGAAAAGATGGATGACATGGCCATCACTGCGGCGGTGTCGTCAGGGCTTGCCAAAGACCCCGACCTGAGCGCTCTAAAAATCAACGTGGACACAAAAAATGGCGCCGTGACGCTGAACGGCTCGGCGCCCACCGACGCCGCCCGCGAGAGGGCCAGCAGCATTGCCAAAGCGGTCAAGGGCGTGAACTCGGTGGAGAACAAGCTGCTTGTGAAAGCGGGTTAACAGCCTGCCGCTCCCGGACGCGCTGCCGGTTCTTGCAGAGTCTTGCACGAATCGGGCAGCGCTTTTTTGATGTTCATCGCCAGTTGTTGCGCTGAGTATCCGCGCGCGCGAGGCCTGCAAGCTGCATACTTTTGGCGCAACCCTTGATATGAAACACACATTAAAAAGCAGGCGATGAAAATTCCATCGCCTGCCTGGGCTTCGCCACTTCAGGTGGCGAAAAGGTGCAACAAGCGCTTAAGGACGAACGACGATGTCGTTGCGCACGCCCTTGACGTTCTTGACCGCACGGGCAATATTTCCAGCCTGGGTTTTCTCAGCAACCGACTTGGCAAAACCGGACAGCTGAACCGTGCCATTGAGCGTTTCAACGCTGATGGAGGTGGCTGAAACAGTCTTGTCCTCAACGAACTTGGCCTTGACGCTGGTCGTGATGGCTGCATCATCAACATAGGAGCCGGCTGTTTCCTGGCCACGCCCCACGGCGCAGCCGGTGCCAATGATGGTGATGCCTGCCAAGGCGGCGAATGCAATTGCGCGAACGTATTTCATTTTGGTTTCCTCTTGAATTGATTTAATTGAACCAGTGCAAGGTTTAAAAGCCTGTCGATCAGCGGCACCACGCCAATCGACCTGCGGTAATGGTTATTTCTCCAGCCAGTCCTTCAGTTCGTCGGCGTGTTCTTCCTCGTCGGCCAGAATGTCCTCCAGCATGCGGCGGGTGGTGGGATCCTTGTCGCCGGTCAGTGCAATCATCTGCCGGTAGGCTTCAACAGCAATCCGTTCGGCGATCAGATTGACCCGAACCATGGTCTGCAAGTCATTCGATTCGTCATAGTCGGCGTGACTGCGTTGCAGCAAGGTATCGGGCGAGAAGTCGGGTTCTCCGCCCAATTGCACAATCCGCCGGGCAATGCGGTCGGCGTGTCCAGATTCTTCATTGGCATGAACCAGAAATTCCTCGGCAATCTTGGCAGACGACACGCCGCTGGCCATGAAATGATGCCGCTTGTAACGCAGTACGCAAACCAGTTCAGTGGCCAAAGCGTCGTTGAGCAGTTTTACAATGGCGTTCCGGTGCGGCCCATAAGCAGGGGTAATGGCCCCATCGTTCAGGCTTTTCCTGGCTGCGTTCAGGCCTTTTTCGTCGAGGGCCAGCTGGGTGGAAGAAGCTGTGTTGGTTTTCATAATCTTGTAGAAGGTTTTTTAGAATCTTGCAAGGGGCTGGAAAGCATTGAAAGCAGGACACCTGAAAGCTCGGAGGACTTGAGGGCGGCAACCAGCACCGCACCCAGCGAAACCAGGCGCCACGGCCGGAGCACGACGGCAGCAGCGCCAAGGCCGGCGGCAATGCCCAGGAGTTTGAGCGGTTGCTCTTCGGCATATTTGCCGATAACGGGCCGGGCTAGATCAAGCGCGACATTCACTGGGTGGTTGCGCCACCAGGCCTGTATCGCGTGTTTGACGAGCCCCCAAGGCCCGTCAGAAGCTGGTCGGGACGGTTCATCTTCATTGAATTCATGGCTGTGCTGGTCTTCAGAGGCCTGGCTGTCCCGGGTCATGTTCCTGACGATGGCCTTGCGGCTGATCGCCAGACGCTCTTGCGGTGTCGGGGCGGTGATGGAAGGCATGGCCATTCAGGCGACCACGCGCAGCGCCCGCGCATCGCTGTCCAGCTGTGCTTTCAGCTCAGGAAATCGCTCACTCTGCAATGGCTTTCTAGCCTGGAAGACAGCAATGATGGTGAGCAACAGCGCAAAACCCGGCACTGCCAGCAGCACCCAATGGAACTGGTTCTGCAGCAAGCCCAGCATCAGGGCCGTGCCAGCCAGGACCAGAAAGACCAGCACCGACAGCACGGCCAGCACCCATGCCACAGCGCGGGCCAACAACTCGGAACCGGCGCTGGAAGCTTCCTGATGAAGCAACGCGGCATAGGCCGAGAGATGGTCCATGACCAGATCCGGTCTTTGGATCAACGTTGAAAAAATCGGGTGCAGCATGCGTGTGGTGTGTTGAGCGTTAGCAATTAACCAGGGAAATCAACAACAGTTTTCAATACCGGTTTTGATTGCGGTGGCGTGAAGAGGCAATCAGCAAAGCCACCGCGGCGCCCACCGCTGCGGCAATGAGCACGGAACGCAAAGGTTGATCGGCGACATAGCGCGTGGTGACCGTCGTAGCGCGTTTAAGGGATTGCTCGGCGCGGTCCTTGGCCTCCGAGGCCAGGTCCAGGCTATGGCGGGCCAGCTTTTGTGCTTTGGAAGCCAGCATGTCCACGACCGGGTCGACGCTGCCGCGAAGATCGCGTAGTTTGCTTTCTGCCTTGTCCAAGGCATCGTTTGCATAATCACGGGTCGAGTCCACTGCCTTGCCGGCCGTCTGCAGTAACCCATCAGAGGTTTGTCGCATGGCGGGCATCATTTCATGGGCGGTTTTGGAGACGGTATTTGTATTCATGACAGGTCCTTGGTAAGTTGAATTTAAGGTGTTGGCGCAATGGAAGGAGGCAATGAAGTGGCGCGGGTTCGCACGCTGTAATGGCCGACGTCAGTTCTTCCTGAGCAAGGTGATCACAAAGCTCACGATGGCCATGATGGCGAAAATGAAGAAAAGAATTTTGGCGATCTCAACGGCACCTGCCGCGATGCCACCAAAGCCAAACACGGCGGCGATCAATGCGATCACCAGAAAAACGACGGCATAGTGCAGCATCTCAAGCTCCTTGCTTTGGCTGGTTGGGCGAGGCTTCTTTTTGAAGCGCCTGTAGCAAGGTTAATGAGAATGCTGGTTTTTTCTCATCGGCTGTGAACGTGTGCCCCTGTCAGATTCTGGGCGGACACGCTGTAGGAGGGGGCTGACAGTTTGTTACGCTGTCGCGGGTGACGCGCGCGGTGAACCGGTTGTGGCGCTGCAGACTACTCGGAAAATGTTCAGATTGTCTTGGGAAGCACGGCCAAAATCTGCGTGCCGCTTCCCTCGGTGCTGGCTACGGTCAGGCGACCGCCGGCAGCTTCCACGCGGTGGCTCATGCCTGCAAGACCGTGGCTTGTCGGGCCCACGCTTTCCAGCTCGAAGCCTTGGCCGTTGTCCTTGACTTCAACGGTGATATAGCCGTCGAAGTCGTGAAGGCTGATCTCTGCCTGGCTGGCATTTGCATATTTGCCGATGTTGGTCAGCGATTCCTGTACCAGTCGGTAAACAGTCAACTGGGCCGATCCACTTAGATCGACAGATTCGATGTCAGTGGTGATGGACAGCCCGGAGCGCTCTGCGAATTCCCGGGCCAGAATTTCAAGCGAGGCCGCCAGACCCAGATGAGACAGCGCGGACGGCCGCAAATCTTCAACAATGCGGCGCGCCAATGCAATGCCGCTGTTCAGCGTGCTGGTCAAATGTGCCAGGCGTTCTGCTGCTTCCGGCTGGCTGTCAGCCAGGCGTGACTTCAGTCTGGCCACATCCAGTTTTGCGGCTGTCAGCAGTGAGCCCAGTTCGTCGTGCAGTTCGCGTGCCAGATGACCTCGCTCATCCTCCCGTACATTTTGCAAATGGGTGGCCAGCTTGGCCAGGTCGGCAGTACGCTCCCGCACCTGCGATTCCAGCATGTCACGTTCCCGCTGCAGGGACTCTTGCTCGCGCTGGTCCGAGGCGAGCACTGCCTTGGTTTGCAGCAGGTACATGTAAAAAACCAGCAAGCCGGCCAGTGCCATGGTGGCAATGCCGATGCGAGACAGCTGCAATGTCTTCCTGATCTGGGCATGTCCCAGCTCCATTTTGCTGACGCTGCCGGCGCCCAGCTTGGTGGTTTCCTCACGGATGGCGTCCATGTGCTCCTTGCCGATGTCTGTGGTCAACACAAATTTCCAGGCATCTTCATTGCTTTCCTTGCGCATGCGCACGCTCAGGTCCATCTCGGCCAGTTTGCTCGAAACATGCCTGGCCAGGATGCCAAACTCTGCGAGCTGGTCCGGGTAGGGCGTGAACTGCTGGCGCAGGACGTCCAGGGTCTGGTCGATCTCCGCCGTGGCTGTGTTGTAGGGTTCCAGATAGCGCGGGTCGGCAGTCAGTAGAAAGCCCCGTTGCCCTGTTTCTGCGTCCAGCACCTGCTGCAGCAATTTATTGATGGCCCGTCGGGTTTGTTGACCCTCCTCTATGTTGGCCGCCGCTGCCATGGATTGGTTAAAACTTACCTCATTGATGGAAATCATCAGGGCGGCGGCCAGCACTGCCAGAAACAGGGAGACGGCCATTTTTGGTAACGCTATTCTTTTCACGGCAAACTCCGTTTAGTACTTCGGTGAATAATTCGTCAATAATCAGCACTGAAAATCAATACGGATATCCGGACCCGGCCATCTTTGTTCATTGCATCGCCTGCTCATGCAGGCTTTATAGAAAGACAGCGACATGATAAAAATTGGAATTGTGGACGACCATGCCATTGTGCGTTCGGGACTCAAACAGTTTTTCTCCGACCAAGTGGATTTGCGAGTCGTCGGCGAGGCCGCCAGTGGCCGCGAGGCGATTGACCTGGTTCGCAATGTCGAACTGGACATTCTGGTCATGGACCTGTCCATGCCGGGCCAGAGCGGGATTGATGCGCTTGCCATGATCCGCGCCAAAGCGCCCGACGTGGGCGTTCTCATTTTGAGCGGCTACCCCGAAGAACATTATGCGGTCAACCTGATTCGCCAAGGTGCCAGCGGCTACCTTAACAAGGAGTGCGACCCGTCGGAAATTGTCGACGCCATTCGGGTGATCTCGCTGGGCAAGCGTTACATTACGCCGGCGGTGGCAGAGCTGCTGGCGCAACAATTGAACCGGCCCCATGACATGGCCGCCCATGAGCAATTGTCTGAACGGGAGTTTCAGGTTTTTCTCAAACTGGCCAAAGGGGAAACGGCTGGCGATATTGCAAAAGCGCTTTCGCTGAGCGTTAAAACCGTCAGCACCTACAGAACCCGCGTGATGGAAAAGATGAGTCTCTCTTCCAATAGCGACCTCACCTATTACGCGCTCAAGAACAAGCTGATCGATTGATTTCAATCAGAGGTTCCGCGCTGCTGGATGCAATAGTCCACCAGGGCGTCAATTTCATTGGATTTGTCGAAAACCGCGTCGACTCCCAACTGCGCACATCTCTGGCGAATGTCAGCTGTGGCGTAATTGCTCAGAACCACAACCTTCTGCCTGGATGGGCGGTCCCGACAAGCGGCGAGCACGCCCAACCCGCTTCCTTGCTTCAGAAACAAATCGACGATGGCCAAATCCCATTCATCACGGTTTTCGGCTAGCCAGGCTTTACCTTCGTTCTCGGTGTCTGCGGTTCCCACAGCAGTGACGCAAGCCAGTTCTTCAAGCGTGTCAATCAGGTTCTCGCGAATGGTGGGGTTGTCTTCGACGATGTAAGTTTTCAGTCTCACTGCTCAAATCCATATGGGGGGGCTGCCCGGCTTTCGGAAGACTACGAAAGGCCTAAATGCGAGCGCACCTTGTTTTTTAATGTATCTTTATCTTTAAGTCGATTCTGCCAGTGATTGCATCCCATGGGCGTAGGACTTTTCCTACGCCCGCCTTTTTGCATTGGCTTCTGTAGGTACATGCCCACAGCCTTTGGTGGCGCTTGCCGATTGTCGCAAACAGCTGTTCATCCGATAGTGAAGGATCTGCGATTCAGAGCGCATGCGTGTTCACTCACTCCTGTTTTTTAGCGCATCGTCGGCCATTGCAAGGCAAGCCTTTTCTAAGCGGGCTTGAAACCACTGAAACGCATGAATAACTCCCTGTTTCAATCCGTCATTCTTCGGAAGTGGCTTGTCGGCCTTGCCGCCCTGCTTGTTGTTTTCACGCTGGTTGTTTTTTTCTTTCCATGGGATGCCCTGCGCGAACCGATCAATCGTTATGTGTCGGGCCAGCTGGGGCGGCGTTTCGAAATTACGCGACATCTGGCAGTGCATCTGGGACGAACCACAACCGTCCGCGCGGATGGTGTGGAATTTGCCAACCCCGAGTGGGCCAGTGAGCCCTATCTTCTCAAGGCGAGCGTTGCCGAATTTGACATCAAATTGCTGCCGCTGCTGTTTGGAAAGGTAGACATGCCGCGGCTTGCGTTGACCAAACCGCACATTGGCCTGCAGATTGAGCCGGATGGACGGCGGACCTGGGCGCTATCGCGCGATACGTCCGACGAGGGTGCCGTCCCGGACATCGGCTCCCTGCTGGTTGACCAAGGCACCGTCAAATACCTGGCGGCGGCGCAAGGTGCAAATGTGACGGCCCAATTTTCCCTTGCCCAGGAGTCGGCCGGGCCATTGCCCTTGAGCTACAAGGCCAGTGGAAAATGGAAAAATGAGGCGTTTACCGCCCATGGCCGCGCCGGTGGCGCGCTGCAGCTGAGCAAGAACACCGAAGCACCTTTTCCGGTCGAGGTGAATGCCGTTGCCGGACGAACCAGCCTCACGGCCAAGGGCTCGATTGCCAATCTCGCGGAACTCGCAGGCATTGACGCTACCTTTGATTTGCAGGGTCGAAATTTGGATGAGTTGTACAAATTGCTGGGCGTGGTGCTGCCTTCCTCTCCGCCCTACAAACTTCGCGGCAAGTTAGCCGAGCACGGCAAGGTGTGGGCGGCCAGCCAGATTCAGGGGGTGCTGGGCCGGTCCGACCTCAGCGGGGACCTGCGTTTTGATCAATCGGCTGCCGTGCCACTTTTGACCGGCAAGGTGCAGTCCAAACTGCTGGATTTTGCGGATTTGGGGGCGGTGATTGGTCTGGCGCCTTCTTCCGGCACGCCCCCACAAACCGCAGCGGTTTCCTCCGCCACCGGCAAGGCGGCCTCATCCGGGGGAGAGACGTCGACCCGGAGTACCGCGGCCTCGCGCAAGGTGCTTCCCATTGCGACCCTGGACGTGGCCAGACTCCAGGCCATGAACGCAGACGTGACCTACTCGGCGGCGGATATCAGGCATGTGCGGGCGCTGCCGCTGGACCAGGGCAGTGTTCACATCAAGCTGACCGCAGGGGTCTTGCAACTGGACCCCGTTTCGCTGGGTGTTGCCGGCGGGTCGGTGGCTGGAAGCATTCGCATCGACTCCAACGTCGCACCAGCAGCCTTCACGACCCGGCTGGATGCGCGCGGCTTGCACTTGAATCAGCTGTTTCCTGCAGTGGAGACGACCAGGAGCGGTCTCGGAAAAATTAGCGGACAGTTCGACCTGAAGGGGCGTGGCAACTCTGTTGCGCACATGCTGGGATCTGCCTCCGGGGATATCGCCGTCCTCATGGGTAAAGGCGAGATCAGCAACATCCTACTCGAATACATGGGCCTTGATGGGGGAGAAGTCATCAAGTTTATGCTGCGCGGCGACCGCAATGTGCAGTTGCGTTGCGCGGCGGCCGCCTTCGATGTGAAGCAGGGCTTGATGACCAGCAGGGCTATTGTGCTGGATACGAGCGATACGGTGATCAATGGCCACGGGCGAGTGAGTCTTGCCAACGAAACGCTGGATATCATTCTGGATCCGGTGCCTAAAGACCGTAGTATTTTGAGTTTGAGATCACCGCTGCGCATTGGCGGCACCTTTGCAGCGCCATCAGCCGGACCGGACAAGGTTGCGCTGGCGGGTCGGGTCGGTATTGCCCTGGTGCTGGCAGCCATCAATCCCCTGCTGGCGCTGGCCGCCACGGTGGAAACAGGCCCCGGTCAGGATGCGGATTGCCGTGCTGTTTTGGCAGAGGCGGCCAAGCCAAAAACGGCCTCACGGCCTCTGGCAGCCGGCACAAGGTAACTGGGTGATTTCAGGATAGCCCGTGGCCGCTGCCTGATTCAACCGTGGGTTCACCCAGCAGTTCAATGGTTGCCGCAGACTGCGCATGCGAGGTTTCGCGTCAGTTTCATCTCGCTCCACTCCATGCTTCGGCCATCCAGCATCATCAGCCGTCCGGTCAGCGGCTGCCCAATATCACAAAGCAGTTTCAAAGCCTCCGCAGCCTGGACGGTGCCCACGATGCCGACCAAGGGCGCAAATACGCCCATGGTGGCGCAGCGGGTTTCTTCCAGCAAGTCCGACTCCGGAAAAACACAGGCATAGCAGGGTGATTGCGCGCTTCGCGGGTCGTAGACGGTCACCTGCCCGTCAAAGCGGATGGCCGCACCCGAGACCAGCGGCTTGCCGTGTTTGACGCAGGCGCGGTTGATGGCGTGACGGGTGGCAAAGTTGTCAGTGCAGTCGAGCACCAGGTCTGCTTCATACGCCAGCTTGTCAAGCAGGGCATCATCGGCCCGTTCAGTGACAGGAATGACTTTCACATCCGGGTTGATGGCGGCAATGGACTGCACCACGGACGCTGCCTTGAACTCACCGATGCGCGCCAGATTGTGGGCGATTTGCCGCTGCAGGTTGGTGGCATCCACACGGTCGTGGTCAACGATGGTGATACGGCCAACACCGGCACTGCCAAGGTACAAAGCCACCGGAGAGCCCAGCCCGCCCGCGCCGACAATCAGCACGTGCGAAGACAGGAGTTTTTCCTGGCCTTCAATGCCGATTTCGTCGAGCAGAATGTGCCGGGAATAGCGAAGCAGCTGTTCGTCGTTCATGAAAGCGGAGCCCGTCAGAGTCTTGTCCCTGTTTTGTCAGGGAAAAAAACAGGCCGACTGGGGTCAAGTGACACGAGTCGGCCCGAGCCTGGCTTGGCCTGGTTAATCCAGGGAAAGCCTAGTTTTCTTTTTTCTCGTTTTTGGTCTCGACCACAGCGGTCTTGCTGACCAGCACGGGATGCCCCTTGAGCTGATTGATGGCCTGTGCCAACTGGAAGTCCTTGTCGCTGCCCAGTTCGGGCGGCCGGAGCTGTTCGGGTGTTTTCTTGGCGTCTTCTTCGAGACGTTTCAAAGCATCTTCTTCGAGGCGTTTCAAGGCTGCTTCGCGGGCCTTTTCCCTGCCCGGGTCTTTGACTTCAGCGCCCTGGCCACTGTTGAGGTGCTTGTCGAGATCGGCTTCGCGTGTGCGCAGCACGGCAAACGGGCTGCCATTGGCGGTATCGTCAACCAGCACATCGGGCACAATTCCGCGAGCCTGGATCGACCGGCCGCTCGGGGTGTAATAACGCGCGGTCGTCAGTTTGATGCCGGTGTCGGGGCCCAGCGGACGAACGGTCTGAACCGAGCCTTTGCCAAAGGTCTGCGTGCCCATGACGGTGCCACGCTTGTAATCCTGAAGGGCACCCGCCACAATCTCGCTGGCCGACGCTGAGCCTTCATTGACCAGCACCACCAGTGGCACGCTCTTGAGCGCCGCAGGCAAGCCCTTGAGGGGGTCGGCACCGTTGCGGCGCTGGTAAAACTCCGGCGCAGCCTTGTAGGTGAATTTGCTTTCAGCCAGCTGGCCGTTGGTGGATACCACGGTCACGTTCTCTGGCAAAAAGGTTGAGGACACCGCAACCGCCGCGTCCAGCAAACCACCGGGGTCGTTACGCAGGTCCAGCACCAAACCTTTGAGATGGGGCTCCTGCTTGTAAATCTGCTCAAGCTTGGTCACAAAATCGTCCACCGTGCGTTCCTGGAACTGGCTCAGGCGAATCCAGGCATAGCCGGGTTCCACGACCTTGCCGCGAACCGACTGCGTGCGAATTTCTTCGCGCGTGATGGTCACCGGGAAAGTCCGGTTTTCATCCTTGCGGAAAATCATCAGCAGTACCTTGGTTTTGGGCTCGCCGCGCATTTTCTTGACGGCATCGTTGAGGCTCATGCCCTTGACGGCCGAGTCGTCAATCCGGGTGATCAGGTCGTTGGGCTTGAGGCCGGCCCGGTCGGCGGGCGAGCCTTCAATCGGAGAAACCACCTTGACCAGCCCGTCTTCCTGGCTGATCTCGATACCGACGCCGACAAAGCGGCCGCTCGTGCCCTCTCGGAATTCCTTGTACGATTTTTTGTCGAAATAGACCGAGTGCGGGTCCAGGCTGGAGACCATGCCCGAAATGGCATCGGTGATGAGTTTTTTCTCGTCAACCGGCTCGACATAGTCTGTTTTGACCATCCCGAAGACTGCAGCGAGCTGTTGCAGCTCTTCCAGCGGCAAGGGCGCAAGGCCGCCGCGCGCGACGGCTTGCACTTGCACCGTGGTGAGGGCGCCTGCCACGACACCAATTGAAATCCAGCCTGCTATTTTGAGCTTTTGACCCATAAAAATACCTTCGTAAGCCTATTGAGGAACGCTTGCTCCTTTATAACTGGAGCAATATACACCTTGGAGAGAGGCCCTGCGCCACAGTTCCATTTCCAGCGCCGTGCGACGCAGAAAAAGTACCGAAACAGCCCGTTGTTACAGGACTTTTACAAAAACGGCGCTGAAAGAGCCGCTTGCTGCTCAGGCCTTGCCTTGTGCGCCGACGGCCGCCGCCGCTTGGGCAGCTGCTTCGCTATCACCCAGGTAGTAGTGGCGCAGCGGCTTGAGCGCTGCGTCCAGTTCATACACCAGCGGAATGCCATTGGGTATGTTGAGCCCGACAATGTCGCTGTCCGAGATGTTGTCCAGGTGTTTCACCAACCCGCGTATGGAGTTGCCGTGGGCCACCACCACAATGCGCTTGCCGGCTTTGATGGCCGGTGCGATGGACTCATTCCAGAAGGGCAGCACGCGCGCCACCGTGTCTTTCAGGCACTCGGTCAGGGGCACTTGTTCGGGTGGCAGTTTGGCATAACGCGGGTCGCCGCGCTCGCTGCGCTCGTCTTGGGCGTCCAGCGGCGGGGGTGGGGTGTCATAGCTGCGGCGCCAGAGCAGCACCTGTTCGTCGCCAAATTTTTTGGCGGTCTCAAGCTTGTTCAGCCCCTGCAAGGCGCCGTAATGCCGCTCGTTGAGCCGCCAACTGTGCACCACGGGTAGCCAGGTGCGATCCATCTCGTCCAGCACGTGCCAGAGGGTGCGGGTGGCGCGCTTGAGCACGCTGGTGTAGGCCAGGTCGAAGTCATAGCCTTCATTTTTAAGCAGCTTGCCGGCGGTTTTGGCCTGTGTGATGCCGGTTTCCGTGAGGTCGACGTCGGTCCAGCCTGTGAACTGGTTATCAAGGTTCCAGGTCGATTCGCCGTGGCGGATGAGCACGAGTTTGTACATGGTGTGGAGAGTTTGAATAAAAATGGAAACAGGGTCGGGTAGGGATAAATGGCAGTCTGCAAGCAGGTTTTCCCCTCCATTCTAAAATCACGGGTTAGCTGAAAAATACACAAAGGGTACAAAGTGAAATTTCTGATCGATAACTGGATGCTGATTTCCATAGCACTCGCCTCTGGCGGCATGCTGTTCTGGCCCATGATTTCAAGCGGCATGAATGCCGGCGCGCTGACCGCCAGCGACGCCGTGCAGCTGATCAATCGCGAAAAAGCCGTGGTGGTGGATGTGTGCGGAGCGGACGAATTTGCGGCGGGTCACGTCGCTGGCGCGAAAAATGTGCCGCTCGACAGGCTTGAAGCCAAGCTCACTGGCGTGGTCAAAAACAAAGCCTTGCCGCTGATTTTGGTGTGCGCCAGCGGCATGCGCTCCAGCCGCGCTGTCGCCATCGCCAAAAAACTTGGTTACGAGCAGGCTCAATCGCTGGGCGGCGGGCTCAAAGCGTGGAAACAAGCTAACCTTCCTCTTGAGAAGGCCTGAAAAGCCTGAAAGCCCCGGTGGCCGGATTGTTTCTGGCCACCGGCCCGGCTTTGCTTTGTCCTGATACGTCCCATTCCCTGCTCGGCGCCTGCCGGCACGACCCGAAGAAACCATGCAAATCGTCAAGATCTACACCACCGGCACCTGCCCTTATTGCATTCACGCCAAACAGTTGCTCAAGGAGCGCGGCGTGACCGAACTCGATGAAATCCGGGTAGATATGGTAACTGGCGAGCGTCAGAAAATGATGGACATCACGGGTCGGCGCTCGGTGCCGCAAATTTTCATTGGGGACACCCATGTAGGCGGCTGTGACGACCTGGTGGCCCTGGATGGCCGGGGTGGCCTGATGCCGCTGCTGAACGCTGCAAATTAACATCCCGTCTGGCGGCTGATCGGGGCTGCGGTCCTGAGATAATGTGCCTTTGCCTGACGCAGCACGTCATCAAGTGCCGCAGGCAGTTCAAAATCCTTCTGATTTTTCCAGCACCCCGAAAGAGCACCATGGCCGAAGCCCATCTTGACCCCGTATTCCAGATCCAGCGCGTCTACCTCAAGGACGTGTCGCTGGAGCAACCCAATTCGCCGGAAATTCTCCTGAACCAGGAGCAGCCTGGCGTGGATATTCAGCTCGGTGTCGATGCCAAGCCCGTGGCGGACGGCCTGTTTGAAATCATCGTGACGGCCACCGTACACACCCAGATTGCCGACAAGACAGTGTTTTTGGTCGAAGCCAAGCAAGCGGGCATTTTTGAAATCCGCAACGTGCAGACTGATCAGCTCGGTGCCATTCTGGGTATCGCCTGCCCGCAAATTGTGTACCCTTACCTGCGCAGCAATGTCGCCGACATCATCCAGCGCGGCGGTTTCCCGCCTGTACACATGGCTGAAATCAACTTCCAAGCCATGTACGAGCAGCAGCAGGCCGAAGCCGCTGCCGCAGCGTCGGCCGCACCGCAAATCATCGTTTGATGGCCAGTTGAGCCGCCCGAGCTTGCCGGCTTTGTGGTCATGAAAATAGTCGTGATTGGGGCTGGCGCCTGGGGCACGGCGCTGGCCGTCAGCGCTTCACGTGCTGATGGTGCTGCAGGCCGCAGCGCACCAAGGCATCAGGTCACCTTGTGGGCACGCGATGCCGCGCTGGTCAAAGCTCTGCAAACCGGGCGCACCAACACCCGCTACCTGCCCGGCATTGCCTTGCCCGACAGCTTGGCTGTGCAAGGCGGCAGCGAGGCGTCGCTGGCCCAGGCGGTCAGCGGACAAGACCTCATCATCATGGCCACGCCGGTTTCAGCGGCGCGGAGTTTGTTGCAAAAGCTGCAACACGCCACCGTTCCGGTGGCCTGGCTGAGCAAGGGCTTTGAAGCCCCGCTGGCCGCGGCGCCGTCTTCAGCCTCATCTTCAGCATCATTTGGCCTGCTGGTCCATGAAATACGGGCGCAGGTAGCTATCAATTTAAGAGCGGGCGTGCTCAGCGGCCCGAGCTTTGCGCTGGAAGTGGCGCGGGGCCAGCCGACGGCGCTGGTGGCCGCCAGCGAACACGCCGAGGTGCGCGATGCGCTTGTCGCGGCGTTTCACGGCCCCACCCTGCGCGTATACGCCAATGACGACATCGTGGGCGTCGAAGTTGGCGGTGCCGTCAAGAATGTGCTGGCCATCGCCACGGGCTTGTGTGACGGTCTGCAGCTGGGCCTCAATGCCCGCGCCGCACTGATCACGCGCGGATTGGCGGAAATGACCCGCCTGGGCGTTGCGCTGGGCGCCCGCGCCGAGACCTTCACCGGCCTGTCCGGACTGGGCGACCTGGTGTTGACCGCCACCGGCGACCTCAGCCGCAATCGCAAGGTGGGCTTGCTGCTGGCGCAGGGCAAAACCCTGGCCGAAGTGCTTGAGTCGCTGGGTCATGTGGCCGAAGGCGTTTATTGCGCCCGCACGGTGGTGCAGCGCGCAGCCGGTCTGGGGGTTGAGATGCCGATCGCGCAGAGCGTGGTGGCGCTGCTGGATGGCAAGCTGCAGCCCGCAGAGGCGGTGGCGGCGTTGATGGGGCGCGAGCCTAGCGCGGAGCCCGGTTGAAGGCCCTGGTTGGAACGCTATTAAATAAATAGCTGTTCATGCCCGTATTTATTGGGCTTGAAGCCTATTTGATACCTGAAAACAGGTTTCTTTGTGCGGTGTATTCGATCCCATGGTCGATTTTTTTAAGCCAAATAGGCCTTTAGTCCAATCAGCGCGGGCGCAAGCAGCTATCAAAATATGAGTAAGCGCGGCGCCATCACGCATTGCGGCGCTGACTCAAATCTCCAGGTTGTCAATCAGCCGGGTGTTGCCCAGTTTGGCCGCGCCCAGCACCACCAGCGCTTCACCCGCGAACGGGCTCTGTGGTGGCAGCAGGTCGGCGCGGCGGCGCACGGTCAGGTAGTCGGGCTTCCAGCCGCGGCGTGCCAAGGCCTGCATGGCCTGGGCTTCCAGGGTGGGCAGGTCGGGCGTGCTGCTGGCCCGGGCGGCTTCGCCCAGGGCACGCAGCGCTTTGGCGAGTTGCGCGGCCTCAAGACGCTCGACCGGGTTGAGGTAAGCGTTGCGCGATGACAGCGCCAGCCCGTCTTCTGAGCGCTGGGTTTCGCCGGCCAGAATGTCAATCGGCAGGGCAAACTGCTGCACCATGTGGCGCACCACCAACACCTGCTGGTAGTCTTTTTTGCCAAAAGCGGCCACGCCCGAGGGCATGCCGGCATAGACACATGAAAAGAGCTTGAGCACCACGGTGCTGACGCCGATAAAAAAGCCCGGGCGAAAGTGCCCTTCCAGAATGGAACTCAGGTCGCTCGCGGGGTGCACCTTGTAGGTTTGCGGCTCGGGGTAGAGTTCTTTCTCGCGCGGGGCAAACAGCACATTGCAACCCGCCGCTTCCAGGCGCTGGGCGTCAGCGTCCAGCGTGCGGGGGTAGCTGTCGAAGTCTTCGTTCGGCGCAAACTGCAGGCGGTTCACAAAAATGCTGGACACCGTGACATCGCCCATCGGTTTGGCCTGTTTGACCAGCGCGATATGGCCGTCGTGCAGATTGCCCATGGTGGGCACAAAGGCCGGGCGCTTGAAGGGGCTGAGGCGTTCACGCAGCTCGGCAATAGTGTGGACGATGTGCATCTTGTTTCCTTAATGGGGGGCGGGCTACCACGCGTGGGTGGCGTTCACCGGAAAGCTGCCGTCTTTCACGGCGTATACATAGGCTTGCATGGCACCGCGCACGCTGTGTGCGCCCTCCATGAAGTTATGCACAAATTTCGGCATCTTGCCCAGATTCATGCCCAGCATGTCGTGCAGTACCAGCACCTGACCGGCGGTGCCGTTGCCCGCGCCAATGCCGATGGTGGGGCAGTGCGCCAATTCCTGGGTGAGCGCAGCCGACAAAGCCGCTGGGACCATCTCCAGCACCAGCATGGCGGCACCGGCATCCTGCAATTCGTGTGCTTCGCGTTTGAGGGTGTTCGCCGATTCCTCGGTTTTGCCTTGTACGCGGTAACCGCCCAGCGCATGCACGGTTTGCGGCGTGAGCCCCAGGTGGGCGCAGACTGGAATGCCGCGCTCGACCAGAAAGCGCACGGTATCAGCGGTCCAGCCGCCGCCTTCCAACTTGACCATGTGGGCACCGGCCTGCATCAGCACCACCGCGCTGCGCAGGGCCTGCTCCTTCGACTCGTGGTAGCTGCCAAACGGCAAGTCGCCAATCAGCCAGGCGGTCGCTTGCGAGCGGCGCAGGCCGTTGGCCACGCACTCGGTGTGGTGCCGCATGGTCTCCAGCGTCACGCCGACGGTGCTGGAGAGGCCCTGGCACACCATGCCCAGCGAGTCGCCGACCAGAATGCATTCCACGCCCGCGGCATCGGCCACGGCGGCAAAGGTCGCGTCGTAGGCGGTCAGCATGGTGATCTTTTCGCCCAACGCGCGCATTTCGCGCAGACGCGGCAGGCTCAGCGGTTTGCGCGCCGACGGCTGGGAGGTGGGCGGCAGCGTGCCGTAGGGCGTTGCTGATGGCGGGGCGGAAGAGGATGAAAAAGCGTTTGCCGAGGTCATGGTTCAGTCCAGAGTTAGCGAGAGTCTAACCAGCTTCTCCGCCCTTTTTAGCCGTCGCGGTAGAGCGCCCTGACAAGCACGCTCATTGGCCACCTGGCGCCGAGCGGCTCATGCCCAGTCGCTCCAGCAAGCGCACGTCGGCTGCAGTGTCGGGGTTGCCGGTGGTCAGCAGCTTGTCACCGTAAAAAATCGAGTTGGCGCCGGCCAGAAAGCACAGGGCCTGCACGCCGTCGCCCATTTGCTGGCGGCCAGCCGACAGGCGCACGCGGGCTGTGGGCATGGTGATGCGCGCCACCGCAATGGTCCGCACGAATTCAAACGGGTCCAGGTCGGCCTGGTCAGCCAGCGGCGTGCCTTCAACCTTCACCAGGTTGTTGATGGGCACAGATTCGGGATAGGGCGTGAGGTTGGCCAGCTCGGCCACCAGGCCGGCGCGCTGGCGGCGGGTTTCGCCCATGCCCACAATGCCGCCGCAGCAGACCTTCACGCCGGCGCTGCGCACGCGCGCCAGCGTGTCGAGCCGGTCCTGATAGTCGCGCGTGGTGATGATGTCGCCGTAAAAGTCGGGTGCGCTGTCGAGGTTGTGGTTGTAGTAGTCCAGGCCCGCGCTTTGCAGCGTTTGCGCGTGGCCGTCTTCCAGCATGCCCAGCGTGGCGCAGGTCTCCAGACCCAGCGCCTTGACGGTGCGCACCAACTCGGCCACTTTTTCAATGTCACGGTCTTTGGGCGAGCGCCAGGCGGCGCCCATGCAAAAGCGCGTGGCGCCTGCTGCCTGCGCGCGCTTGGCGGCGGCCAGCACTTCGGCGGGCTCCATCAGCTTGCTGGCTTCAACGCCGGTGTCATAGCGGGCGGCCTGCGGGCAGTAGCCGCAGTCCTCGGCGCAACCGCCGGTCTTGACCGACAGCAGCGTGGCAAATTCAACGCGGGTGGGGTCGAAGTTTTCGCGGTGAACCACTTGCGCGCGGTACATCAGTTCGGGAAAGGGCAGGTTGAAAAGGGCTTCAACCGCGTCGATGCTCCAGCGTGCCTGAGTCGAGCCAGCCGCTTTGGGAGTCTCCGGCTTGCTCGTTGCGGGCCGGTGGAGGGTGATGGTTTGTTCGGTAGGAGTAGACATGTTTTTTGGCTGAAAAGAGGGGTCAGGTTTACGCGAGTTGAACCGGAATGATCGAGCGCTCTTCCTTGATGCGGTTCTCCAGGTTGACGAACACCAGCTTGGGTTTGAAACCGGCCACATGGTCCTCATGTACCTGGGCAAAGGCGGCAATGATGACCAGGTCACCGACCGCGGCACGCCGAGCCATTGACCGAGATGATGCGGCTGCCGCGCTCTGCCCGGATGGCGTAGGTGATGAAGCGCTCACCGTTGTTGATGTTCCAGATATGGACCTGCTCGTTCTCGCCAAGGTCTTCGTCGATGGCGCACGAGCCTTCGTCATTGAGCTCGCAGTGGGTCACTGCGGCGCCGTGGATTTTGAATTTGAGCAGGGTTCTGAACGTAGTGAGTGTGGATTGAAGTGTCGTTTTTTTTGGAGGCGGTAACATTTGCGACTTCTCCGGAGGATTGGCAGGTAGTTTAGGGCACTGTACAGTGCGCTTTCTTTGAGATTCTTTATTCAGATTGCTTATGAAAAAGTCATTTAATTTTTCCGCCGAGGCGCTTGACCAGCTGGCCCAGGCCGATGCAGCGCGTGCGCTGGCAGAGGATGTGGGTGCGGGTGATTTGACCGCCGCCTTGATTGATCCGACCCGCCAGGCGCGCGCGCAGGTGCTGGTCCGGGAAAGTGCTGTGGTGTGCGGCAGTGCCTGGGTGCAGGCTGCGTTCAGGCAGCTCGATCCGCAGGCCCAACTGGTCTGGCAGGTGAAGGACGGCGAGCGTTGCGAGGCCAACCAGGTGGTGTTCGAGGTGCAGGGCCAGGCCCGTGCACTGCTGTCGGCCGAACGCACGGCGCTGAACTTTTTGCAGCTTTTAAGCGCCGTTGCGAGCAAAACCGCGGCTTATGTCGCCCTTGTGAAGGGCACCCAAGCCAGGATAGTGGACACCCGCAAAACGCTGCCGGGCCTTCGCCTGGCTCAAAAATACGCGGTCTTGACCGGCGGGGGCACCAACCACCGGGTCGGCTTGTACGACGCGGTGCTCATCAAGGAAAACCATATCGCCGCTGCTGGCGGCATTGCGCAGGTGTTGCAACGTGCCGCGCAGGTCGCCGCACAGGCTGATTTTGTGGAGATCGAGGTGGAAACCCTGGACCAACTGGCGCAGGCGCTCGACGCCGGTGCCCGCATGGTGCTGCTCGACAACATGGACCTGGCCACCCTGAAAGAGGCGGTGCGGATCAACGCCGGACGGGCGATTCTGGAAATTTCGGGCGGCGTCACACTGGACGGCCTGCGTGCGCTGGCCGAAACGGGCGTGGACCGGATTTCCATCGGCACGCTGACCAAGAATGTGCAGGCGATTGATTTTTCGATGCGCTTTGAGGCGCAGCAAGGAGTTCAGTGATGCCCAGGATCAACGTCGATTATGAACAGCCGGAGATAGCTGTTTCTGGCGAGTCAACAACCTGCTCCACACACCACGCTTGGGCGCAGGTGCCGGTCGAGCCGACGCAGGCCGAGCGTGCCGAACTGAAAGACCGCATTCGCCGCCTGCTGAAGGCGCGTAACGCGGTCATGGTGTCGCACTACTATGTGCACCCCGACCTGCAGGATTTGGCCGAGGAAACTGGTGGCCTGGTGTCGGATTCTCTGGAAATGGCACGCTTTGGCCGTGACCACGCCGCGCAAACGCTGGTGGTGTCGGGCGTGCGCTTCATGGGCGAGACCGC
>DFWY01000066.1:49777-50029 GCA_002381615.1 Polaromonas sp. UBA4122
CGCTTCATGGGCGAGACCGCCAAAATTCTTTCGCCCGAAAAGCGCGTGCTGATGCCTGATCTGGACGCCACCTGTTCCTTGGACCTGGGCTGCCCGATCGATGAATTCAGTGCCTTTTGCGACGCCCACCCCGACCGTACTGTGGTGGTCTATGCCAACACCAGCGCCGCCGTCAAGGCGCGCGCGGACTGGGTCGTGACGTCAAGCTGCGCGCTGGACATCGTGCGAGCGCTCAAAGCGCAGGGCCAGAAA
>DFWY01000066.1:50306-50523 GCA_002381615.1 Polaromonas sp. UBA4122
CGCTCAAAGCGCAGGGCCAGAAAATCCTCTGGGCGCCCGACCGGCATCTGGGCGGCTACATCCAGCGCGAAACCGGCGCCGACATGGTGCTCTGGAATGGCGCCTGCATCGTGCACGATGAATTCAAGGCATTTGAGTTGGAGGCCCTCAAAAAAGAGCACCCCCAGGCCAGGGTACTGGTGCATCCCGAGTCGCCGGCCGACGTGGTGGCGCTGGC
>DFWY01000066.1:50682-58174 GCA_002381615.1 Polaromonas sp. UBA4122
CATGCACAAGCTGCGCACGCTGAACCCGGGCAAAACCTTTATTGAAGCGCCCACCGCTGGCAGCAGCGCCACCTGCAAAAGCTGCGCACACTGCCCCTGGATGGCCATGAACGGGCTGGCCGGGGTGGCGCAGGTGCTGGAAACCGGTGCGAACGAAGTTCATATCGACCCGGCGCTGGGCCTGCGCTCCCGCTTGCCAATTGACCGCATGCTGGCCTTCACGGCCGCCCTCAAAAACGGCCAATCGACCGCCGGGCTGGTGCCGCACATCGGCGCGGCCTGATGGCGGCACTTTCCGGGTTTACGGCACTCATCGATTTTTCTGATCCGTACCACCCCGAGGGCCCCGTCTGCGGCATGCGTTTGGCATACCGCGCCAGACGCTGGCAGCGCACAGCCTGGCGCAGGTGCTGTCCGTGCTGGAGGCCGTGCAGCAGGCGGCCCTGCAGGGCTTGTGGTGCGTGGGCTATCTGCGCTACGAAGCGGCCCCGGCCTTTGATGCCGCACTGGCCGTGCATGCGCCCGACGGTCCACTGGCCTGGTTTGCCGTTTACGACAAAGCCCTGCCTTGGCCCGAGGACCAGCACGCCGGCGCCGCCACGGCCCAGGTGCAGTGGCGCGAAAGTTGTTTGCGCCCCGCGTTTGGCTCGGCCATGGACCACATCCAGCGCGCCATTGCGGCCGGCGAGCTGTACCAGGTCAACTTCACCGCACCGCTGCTGGGCGCATGGCAGGGCGCGCCGGAAGAGGGCGCGGAACAGGCCCTGTTTGCCGCCCTGCAGCGCGCCCAGCCGGGCGGCTACACGGCCTATATCGACACCGGCGATGCGCAGGTGCTGTCGGTGTCGCCCGAACTGTTTTTTGACTGGCAGGGCGGCCAGATTCTGGCGCGGCCCATGAAGGGCACCGCTGCGCGAGGCGCCACGCTGCAGGACGACGCCGCCCAGGCCGCCGCCCTGCGCGCATCGCCCAAGGAGCGCGCCGAAAACGTCATGATCGTGGACCTGCTGCGCAACGACATCTCGCGCATTGCCGAGCCCTTCAGCGTGCAGGTGCCGCGCCTTTTTCATACCGAAGCGCTGCCCACCGTGTGGCAAATGACGTCGGACGTGCAGGCCCGCACCCGCGCCGGCACCACGCTGGCCGATGTGTTTGCCGCGCTGTTCCCCTGTGGTTCGGTGACCGGCGCGCCCAAGGTGCGCGCCATGCAGATGATCCGCATGCTGGAGCCGCAGCCGCGCGGCGTGTACTGCGGCGCCGTCGGCGTGGTGCGGCCGGGCGGGCAGGGAATAAGGGCCACGTTCAACGTGCCCATCCGCACCGTCACCGTGCAGGCCGGCGCGCTGCGCTGCGGCATTGGCAGCGGCATCACCTCGGGCGCCATGCCCGATGCCGAATGGCAGGAATGGCGCCATAAGCGCGCCGTTGTCGAGCGGGCCAGCATGTGTTTTGACCTTCTGGAAACCCTGGCGCTGCAGGACGGCCGCCTGCGCCACGCCGCCGACCACCTGCAGCGCCTGGCCGGTGCCGCCGCACATTTTGGCTATCTGTGGGACGCGGCCAAAGTGCAGCAATGCCTGCACGAACTGGCGCAGGCCCACCCGCAAGGCCTGTGGCGCGTGCGCTTGCTGCTTACGGCCCAGGGCCAGGCACGCGCCGAAGCGTTTGCCATGGACGCATCACCCAAGCAGGTGCGCCTGCAGTTGGCCGGCCGCCCGCTGGACGAAGCCCACGGCGAATTCGTGCGCTTCAAGACCACGCGCCGCGCCCATTACGACGCCTTCACGCCCACTCAGCCCGGTGTGTTCGACGCCGTGCTCTGGAACGCTGAGGGCGAAATTACCGAATGCACGCGCGGCAACGTGGCGATGCTGATGGACGGTCGCTGGGTGACGCCGCCGCTGGCCTGCGGTTTGCTGCCTGGGGTAGGGCGCGCGATGGCGTTGCGCGAAGGGCGCTTGACCGAGGCCATGGTGCGGGTGGAAGACGTGCCACGGGTGCAGGGCTGGGCGTTTGTGAACAGCCTGCGGGGGTGGATGGGGGCGGAGATGGTTTGAGCTGGATTTGAGTATTTTTGGGCTCTAACGCTTATGGAATAAGCGCTGGCAGCTCTCTTTTTGATAGTTCGTGCTTGGCTAGAAGGGGAGTTCAATAGGGGCTACTTGCGGCTGTCATGGCCGCGCAGCCTGATGGCTGGTTCAGACCGAGGCTGTGTCAAAACTAAGAACCTGATTTAAAGATTGCGTAAAACGCATTTGCCTGCTGATTAGGACCGCGCCAGCGGCTTCAGTGAATCATCTTTAAAGATATGGTCCGGAATAATTTTTAGAGACATTGCCAAACAACGACTGCCATTTGCGCCAATTGCGCGCGGTGTGCGAACTAAAAGGAGCCCTCAGGCCCTCATCGCTTGCATCAATGGGCCAGTTCCCACTATTTTCATCATGCGCTTGAAGTTGTACGCGAGTAACAGATCAATACGGGAAGTCTTACACCGAGCCGGTCGTTTTTAGATACATAGCTCAGCTGTCGCATGATCTCTTTCCCGATGATCCCGATTTCTTGCTTAACTACTCTTCATCATTTGTGAAAGAGGTAAGACGCACCTACATGGCCAATCACTGCATCTGGTGTGGAACGTTGATCGGGGATGGATACATTATTCCGATACGGCTCAATTCGGATAACAACCCTCCAACCAGCTGGAAAGTTGTCAGTCAAGTTGTAGGGCCTCAATTCATCCGAAATGCGGAGGTTGTCCCATTTGCGGAGATTTCACCTGATTTTGGCGTGATCTTGAAGAGCATTGTTCCCTCTTCAAATGCAGAAAATGTAAATTGCCAACGCTAGACACAAAACCGGCACAGTCGAAGTAAAAGCGGCACAAGGCCGCTTCTAAGTCTTTGATTTCAATGGTGGGCCGTGTAGGACTTGAACCTACGACCAAAGGATTATGAGTCCTCTGCTCTAACCAACTGAGCTAACGGCCCCCGTAAACAGCTAGATTGTAAGGGGGCTACCTGCTGTAGCTAAGGGCCGTGCTGACCAGTTTTGACGTGATGTCGACAATATGGATCATTTTTTCGTAGGGCATGCGCATGGGGCCAATCACCCCCAGCGTTCCCACGACCTGACCATCGACCTCGTAAGGCGCTGTCACCACCGACAGCTCCTGGTAGGGAATCACTTGGCTTTCGCCACCGATGTAAATGCGCACCCCCTCCGCGCGGCTGGAGACATCGAGTAAACGCATCAGCTGCGCTTTCTGCTCGAAAAGATCAAAGAGCTTGCGCAGATTACCCATGTCGCTTGAAAAATCACTGACGGCCAGCAGGTTACGCTCACCGGAGATAACGACTTCGTCACGCGCCTCGATAGCCTCGGAACTGACCTGGACTGCAGCCTGCATCAAGGTGGCAATTTCACCCCTGAGCGCTTCCACTTCATTTTTCAAGCGCTCGCGCACTTCTTCAATGGCCATGCCTGCATAGTGGGAGTTGAGAAAATTGGCGGCTTCGACCAGCTGGGACTGGGTGTAATCGGCTTCGGTAAAGATGACACGGTTTTCAACATCGCCATCGGGCGAGACAATGATCACAAGAAAACGTTTTTCAGACAGGCGCAAAAACTCTATATGCCTGAACACCGAAGTTCGGCGCGGTGCCATGACCACCCCGACGAACTGTGACAGGCTGGACAGCATGTGGGCCGCGTTGCTGATCACTTTCTGCGGCTGATCAGGTGCCAGCCTGGGCGCAGGGATGTTGTTTCCGGTGGACAGCGGGCCGCGCTGCGTGGTCAGCATGGTGTCGACGAAAAGGCGGTAACCCAGGGCTGTGGGAATGCGGCCAGCGGAGGTATGCGGGCTGACAATCAGGCCGCGGTCCTCCAGATCGCTCATGACATTGCGTATCGTGGCGGGAGACAGCTCAAGACCGGAGGCCGTGGACAGTGTCCGCGACCCGACCGGCTGGCCATCAGCAATGTAGCGCTCAACCAGCGCTTTCAACAACAACCGGGCACGAGCATCAAGCATGGTGACATTCTACGAAGCTTGTTACGAATGTTGTGATGTAATTTGCCTATGAAGTCGCAATTTCGTCATGTCGCACTGATCGGCAAGTATCAAGCCCAAGGGTCCCGTTCTGCGCTGGAAGGCATCGCGCACTTTCTGGGCACGCAGGGCTGCAATGTCGCGATTGAACAGGACACAGCCAACAACACAGGCTTGACACAATATCCAACGCTTGATGCGGCGGGTATCGGGGCCCAATGCGATCTCGCCTTGGTTGTCGGCGGCGACGGCACCATGCTGGGCATCGTTCGGCTGCTGGCCCAATTTGACATTCCGCTGATCGGCATCAACCAGGGGCGGCTCGGGTTCATCACTGACATCGCCTTCGAAGATTACCAGGACACGCTCAAACCCATGCTGCGCGGGGAATTTGACGAAGACCGGCGCTGGATGATGCAGGCCAAGGTCGTGCGCGACGGCCAGTGCGTCTTCAGCGCTACCGCCATGAACGACGTCGTGGTCAATCGTGGCACGACCGCCGGGATGGTTGAACTCCGCGTGGAAGTGGATGGCCGCTTTGTAGCCAACCAGCGTGCCGATGGCCTGATCATTGCCTCGCCAACCGGCTCCACCGCCTATGCCCTTTCGGCGGGCGGGCCCTTGCTGCACCCTTCCATCGCCGGCTGGGTGCTGGTTCCGATTGCCCCGCACACATTGACTAACAGGCCCATCGTGCTGTCGGATTCTGGGGAGATTACTATTGAAATAGTAGCAGGCCGGGATGCCAGCGCTAACTTTGACATGCAGTCGCTGGCCAGCTTGCAGCACGGCGACCGGATCACTGTCAGGCGTTCAGAGCATCAAATGCGTTTCCTGCATCCCAAGGGCTGGAGCTATTTTGATACCTTACGCAAAAAACTTCACTGGAATGAAGGCGTGGCCTGAGCCCGCCTCTGGACTGCGTCGGGACTTAAGTTATGAGCCTTAAAAGTATCTCGCTTCGCGATTTCGTCATCGTCCACGAAATGGACCTGGATTTGTCGGATGGATTTACGGTTCTCACCGGTGAAACCGGTGCTGGCAAATCCATATTGATTGATGCATTGCAACTGGCCCTCGGCGCACGTGCCGATGTCGGCGTGGTTCGCGAAGGCGCTCCGCGCTGCGAGATCAGCGCGGAATTCGACAGCCCAGCCGGCTTGGCGCAATGGCTGGAACAAGCCGGCTTCGAAGCGGGCGACAGCTTGCTGCTGCGCCGCACGATTGATTCGCAGGGCAAAAGCCGGGCCTGGATCAATGGCAGCGCAGCCACCGCCACCCAGCTCAAGGACATCGCCGACCAGTTGGTGGACATTCATGGTCAGCATGCCTGGCAAAGCCTGACTCGCCCCGACGCCGTGCGGGGTCTGCTGGACTCCTATGCGGAGGTATCTACCGAGGAGTTGTCCCGGCGCTGGCAACTATGGCGGTTGGCCCAGAAAACACTGGCGCAAGCGCAGGGCGTGCAAGACAGCCTGCAGCGTGAACGTGAACGCCTAGCGTGGCAAATCGGCGAGCTGGACAAGCTGGCACCCGGCCCGGATGAATGGGACGAGCTCAATGCCCAACACGGGCGTCTGTCGAATGCGCAAGCCTTGCGCGACGCGGTGCAAACCGCGGTCGAGGTCCTGCAGGAGTCCGATGACAACGCCGCGACCCTGCTCGGCCGCGCCATTGCTTCGCTACAAAATCAGGCGCATATAGAACCTGAATTCAAAGGGCTTGTTGAAGTTTTAAGCGCTGCGCTGGCGCAGATGGAAGATGCTGTGCATTCGCTGCACGGCTATGCCAGGCACGCCGAGCTGGAGCCGCAGCGGCTGGCAGAGCTTGACGAGCGCCTGTCCGTCTGGGTCAGCCTGGCGCGACGCTACAAGCGATCTCCTGCCGCGCTGCCTGAGTTGCTGGCGTCCTGGCAATTTGATCTGCAAAAGCTCGATGAGGCAGCCAACCTGGTACAGCTTGAAAAAAACGAGAGCCATGACAAATTGGCTTATCTGGAGGAAGCTCGCCAGGTCTCCAAGTCCCGCAGCAAGGCAGCCCCCCAGCTTGCCAAAGCCATCACCCAGGCCATGCAGGGCCTGGGCATGCAGGGCGGCAAGTTTGACGTGGCGCTCACCCCGCTGGAGCAGCCGGCCCAGCATGGGCTTGAACAGGCCGAATTTTTGGTGGCCGGCCATAGCGGCAGCACGCCAAGACCCGTTGGCAAGGTCGCGTCAGGCGGCGAGTTGTCCCGTATCGCCCTGGCCATAGCCGTCACCACCAGCCAGTTGGGGCAGGCGCGAACACTGATATTTGATGAGGTTGACTCGGGCGTGGGCGGCGCCGTGGCGGAAACCGTTGGTCGCCTGATGAAGCAGTTGGGCAAAGACCGGCAGGTGATGGCGGTGACCCATTTGCCCCAGGTAGCCGCTTGCGCCGACCAGCATCTCCTGGTGGCCAAGCGCACAGAAAAAGGTGCGACCAGCAGCACCATGGCCCCTGTAAACGGAGAGCAGCGCGTGGCCGAAATTGCCCGCATGCTGGGTGGCGAACGGCTCTCTGGCACCACGTTGGCGCACGCCAGGGAAATGCTGGGGCAATGACAACGAAACTGGAAATGGTCCTCATCACCGGCATGTCGGGCTCCGGGAAATCCGTCGCGCTGCATGCGCTGGAAGATGCCGGCTACTACTGCGTAGACAACTTGCCACCCGAGCTGCTGCCGCCTTTTGTAGCACTGGAACAGCAACATGGCGCCCGAAAAGTCGCGATCGCCATGGATGTGCGAAGTGCCACGTCACTGCCTCTTGTTCCGCAGCAGCTGCGGCAACTACGAGATCAAGGCGTGGCCGTGCAGTCATTTTTTCTTGACGCCAGCACCGAAACACTGGTGCGGCGCTTTTCCGAGACCCGCCGGCTTCACCCCCTGTCACGTATCGATGCATCAGACCAGCACCGGGCGCTGGTTGAGGCCATCGAGCTGGAGCGCGAGTTGCTTGGCGGGATGCGCGAGCAGGCCCATGTGCTTGACACCAGCATGATCCGTTCTTCACAGTTGCAGGGCTACGTGAAGGAGTTGATCTCAGCCCCGGCAACCCAGCTGACGCTGGTATTTGAGTCGTTTGCGTTCAAGCGTGGCGTGCCTCTGGATGCCGACTATGTGTTTGACGTACGGATGCTTCCCAACCCGTACTACGAGTCGGATCTGCGCCACCTGACCGGGCTCGATCAACCTGTTGCAGACTACCTGTTGGCGCATTCAGAAGTGGAGGATATGTTCAAGCACATCGAACAATTCCTCAGCCATTGGTTGCAGGCGCTGGTGCGGGATCACCGCAGCTATGTCACGGTAGCTATTGGTTGCACCGGTGGCCAGCACCGCTCGGTCTATCTCGCAGAGGCGCTGGCAGCGGCATTCGGCCAGCAGTGGCCCACCCTGAAGCGGCATCGCGAACTGGA
>DFWY01000066.1:58342-86360 GCA_002381615.1 Polaromonas sp. UBA4122
ATGCAGAGGCATCCTGCGCCAGCAGTTTGCGGATGGGTGCAGGCAAGCCCAAACCCGGCCATGCAGCCGGACTGAACCATGCACCACCAGGTAACGCCGAGATCATCGCCCTGGGCATAGCCTGATCGGCCCGAAAGCCTGCGATCCACGGGGACAGGTGCAGGTCCTTGTGCGTCAATACATGGACAAAATGCGGCAGAGGCACAAGCCGCGCGTGCAAGCTTTGGGGTAAAAGAGCTTTCAGCGCGTCGCCGCTCTCAAACACCGGCAGGCAATAGAGCCCACCCCAAATACCAGGCGTGGGACGCTTTTCAAGCCATACCGAGCCGTCGGGCTTCTGTGCCCACAGCAGGCTCAGCGCTTGTGCGCTGCGTTTCAGTTTTCGGGTTTTGACAGGGTATTTTTCGGGCTCACCGGTCGCGAGGCCGCGGCACAGGTTTTGCACCGGGCACAGCAGGCACTGCGGCTGCCGGCCGGTGCAAATCGTTGCGCCGAGGTCCATCAGCCCCTGCGTGTAACGCGGCATGGTTTCCGGTAAATCCTGCTCTGGCAGCAGGTCTGTTGCCCTGTCCCAGAGCGCACGCTCATTGGCGCTTTGCGACAGGTCAGCAGAAAAACCAAGTACCCGCGTGAGCACCCGTTTGACGTTGCCGTCCAGTATGGCGACGTGTTCTCCAAAGCAAAACGACGCAACGGCGGCCGCCGTTGAGCGGCCTATGCCGGGCAAGGTCTGAAGCTGCTCCGCCGTACGCGGAAACTGCCCCGCATGCAGCGCCATCACATCCTGAGCACAATGATGCAGATGGCGTGCGCGGCTGTAATAACCCAGACCACTCCACACAGCCAGTACCTCATCCTGCCCCGCTGCGGCCAGGTCACTGACCGTGGGAAAGCGCTGCAAAAACCGGGCATAGTAGTCCAGGACGGTGGCGACCTGGGTCTGCTGAAGCATGATTTCAGACAACCAGACGCGGTAGGGGTCGCGCGTGTTTTGCCAGGGCAGGCTGTTGCGCCCATGTGTTTTTTGCCAGCGCACAATTTCCGCAGCAAAAGCTGAAAGCTCCGTTTCTGTCTGCTTCAAGGCGGGCTTGTTGCCTGCGCGGGATGCAGGCTGGTCAGCCGCTTCAAGCTGGTGCCGGGTGCTTGTAGAAATCGCCAACGCTCAGGCCGCCTCGGTCAATGCCGCATTCGGTGTGGCGGCAGTCGCATCCTGCAATGTAGAAGGCAACGACGGCGCGCCCAGGAGATGCGAGGTCAACTCCATCAATTTGGCATCCAGTTCATTGAGCACCTTCTCCTGGTCGTTAATTTCGGCAATTCGCTCATCCAGGCCGGAGGCGGCCTGCTGAATGCGCTCGATCGCCTCAAGGCGGCGTCCGAAGTTGCGGCGTCGTTCGCGCAGTTGCGCATCCAGTTGTGATGCCGCTGACTTGTTCCAGAGCTCCACCTCGCCCAATGCGGACTCGTACACCATTCGCAGGCGGGTGGCCAAAGCGCGAACCAGCCGCTCGGAAAATTCAGCCTGGGAAAGTTTCAGCACATTGCTTATTCCGAGGTACTTCAGATGGCTGCGCTTTATCAGTTCCAGATCATTCTCGTAGCGAATCAATTCAGGCTCTTTGGGAGCCTGTAGCGAAAAGCTGAATTCGGCATTGAGCTGCCGAAATGACGCAGTCAGCATGGACTGAATTTCACCGCTGAGTAGCTGGGACTTTTTCAAGCCTTCGCGAAGCCGAGAGAAGGTTTTGCCGTAGGCCTTTTTAACGCCCAGCTTGATCCCTGGCTGTTTGAGGGCGTGTGTCAGCTCCGCCAACTCGGCCTTCAGCGTGGGCGTGCTGAGCAGATTGAATACGTCCCGAAGTAATTTGAGGTGCACCGAGCGCACCGCATGTATTTGGGCGCCACTGGTATCAAATTCAGCCTGCTCCTGCTCGATGCGGCTGCGCATATGTTTGATCACCGAGACGTTTTTACCCCTCAAGCTGCGCAGTTCAATCATCTGCTCGGCCAAATCGCGTCGGCGGATGTGCATGGCCCGCCCGGCCTCGGTTTTAAGTTCCCCAATGCCGCCGGCTACCGCCGTACGCAGGATTTTCTGGCGCTGCCCCATCACGCCCTGTCCCAGCGCCAGCTCAAGCGCCGGTAACTGGCTGGCCTGCAGAAGCGCCTCGTTCCCGGTCACTTTGGCCACCAATCCTTTTTGCGCAGAAACCGGAATAACCTGCGACCTGGGCAAGCCCAGAATTTCGGCTGACGTAGCTATCTGCTTGTCAATTTGCGCCTGCACCTGCTCGGGTGTACTCAAGGCGTCCCACAGGGTGTCAATTTTGTTCAGCACCACCAGGCGCGTCTCGGTACCGTCGCCCTCGGTGATCAGATGTTCGCGCCAGATGGACAGGTCGGATTTGGTGACGCCCGTATCGGCTGCCAGAATGAAGACCACCGCATGCGCCTGCGGAATCAGGCTGACCGTCAGTTCAGGTTCGGCACCAATGGCGTTCAGACCGGGTGTATCCAGAATGACCAGCCCCTGCTTGAGCAAGGGGTGCGCGATATTGATCAATGCATGACGCCATTTCGGCACTTCAATCAGTCCATCGGGGCCAACCCGCGGATTGTCTTCCGGATTATTGTCATGCCAGAAGCCGAGTGCACGGGCTTCGTCTTGGGTAACATGCCGAACTTCAGCCACTTTCTCAAGGGCGCGCGCCAGTTGCGCGGGATCGTTCACATCCAGGTCAATGCGCGTCCACTTCTCGGGCACGACGCGCCACTCCATGAGCGCCTGCTTCTGCAAACGCGTTTCGATGGGCAAAAGGCGCAGACAGGGCGGCACATCCACGTCATAGCCCAGCTCAGTCGGGCACATGGTCGTGCGGCCGGCACTCGCCGGCATGATGCGGCGGCCATAACCGGCAAAAAAGATGGCATTGATCAGTTCCGATTTGCCGCGCGAAAACTCCGCCACAAAAGCCACCATGACCTTGTCGGAACGCACCTGCGACTCCAGCCGCCGCAACTGCTCCTCCACCGCCGCGTCGAGCAGGTCATGGTCTTTCATCCATTCGGCAAGCAGTTTCAGCCGCAATGCAAATTCGCGTCGCCATACGCCGTGCTGATCAAATTTTTCGTTAAAAGACATCTATCTTCCGTAAAGGTGTTCAGAGGCAATATAGCATCGGCAACCCAAAAGAACCATCGACGCTTCTACGGAGCGCTCACGGCTTCTGGCAACTGACGCAATAAAAAGTCGAGCGCTGGCCCTGCCGCAGGCTTTTTATTGGCGTCGCGCACACTCTGCAGGGCAAGCCGGTACGGTCATACACCATGGCTTCTAGTTGAAAATGACCCACCTCGCCATGGGCATTTGAGAAGTCCCTCAGGGTGCTCCCTCCTTTTGCAATGGCCTGTGTCAATACCAGTTGAATGGCGCGGTGAAGCAACGCCGCGCGCGGTTTGCTGATGCGGGATGCTTTCGTGGTGGGGCGGATGCCGGCCAGAAACAACGCCTCGGACGCGTAAATATTACCCACGCCCACTACCGCCTCGCCGCCCAGCAGTACCTGCTTGATGGCAGTCTTCCTGAGTTTGAGCGCCTGATGGAATGCAGCCGGGTCAAAAGCCTCGCTGAGCGGCTCCACACCCAGACGGCCCAGCAGCTTGTGCGCTACGGGGTCACTTTCGCCGCGGGCGTACACCACCGCCCCGAAGCGGCGCGGGTCATTCAGTCGCAAGGTGCCCAGGCTGGTCACCATTTCAAAGTGGTCATGCTTGCCCAATGCGGGAAAATCGTCGCCAAAGCTCACGCTGCCGGACATGCCCAGATGAATCAGCATCAAGCCATCGCTCAAGTCAATCAGCAGGTATTTGCCCCGACGACGCACGGCCAGCACGCGCTGGCCAACGAGCTGCCGCGGCGGGCAACCCAGCGGCCAGCGCAGGGGTTTTCCCACGGACACAGCCTTGATGCGGGCGCCGGCAACGCGGTCTGCAAAGCTCAGGCGGGTGACTTCAACTTCGGGCAGTTCAGGCATAGGCTCACAGTCAGGGGCGCAAAAACATCAGCACCGGACATCAATAAAAGGCGGCCTTGAAGAGAGGGCGCAAGACAAGGGAAAAGCGCTGCTTGGTAGCTTCAATTATCATGCCTTGATGAAGAAAAAACTTGGCCTTGCTTTTGGCTGCCTTTGGCTCGCTGCTCCCCTGGTTCTGGCACAGACTACAAAGCCCGAACCCGTCGTGCCTTCCGGACTCGCCGAGGCGAAGGCAGCGCAGGCCGCGGCGCCGTCCTCGCTGCTGGACAGCGCCCTGTTTTACCAGTTGCTTGTGGGTGAGATCACCCTGCAGGAGGGAGAACCCGCTGCGGGCTTCGCGCTGATGCTGGATGCAGCCAGAAAAACCGGCGACGCCCAGCTTTACCAGCGGGCCACCGAGATTGCCCTGCAGTCGCGCTCGGGCGAAGCAGCGCTGCAGTCCGCCCGGGCCTGGAAGCAGGAGCAGCCCGCTTCGCGCGAGGCCAACCGCTATGTGCTGCAAATCCTGATTGCCCTGAACCGCATCGCCGACACGGTGGAGCCGCTGAAAACCGAGATAAGACTGGCACCGGACGTCGAGCGCGCGTCGGCCCTGGCGGCAGTGCCGCACGCTTATGCCCGCGTCAGCGACAAAAAACTGGCCAGCACGGTGGTTGAAGGAGCGTTGGCCGATGCCTTGAGCGATCCCGCGACCGCCAGCGCCGCCTGGACCACCGTGGGACGCATGCGCTTGGCCGCAGGAGACAACCCTGGCGCACTTGAAGCAGCCAGACGCGGCCAGGCCACCGATTCCCTCACTGGTAGCAGCGCTGGGGGCCCCGCGCTGCTGGCACTGGAGCTGATGGACCAGAAACTGCCCGAGGCAGAAGGCCTGGTCCAGAAATACCTTGAAGGCCACGCCAACGCCTGGCCTGAAATCCGCATGGGTTATGCGCGTGTCCTGCTGGACCTGCAGCGTTACGCAGAAGCGATCGTTCAATTGCAGATCGTGACGCGTCAAAAACCCGATTACCCGGAAGGCTGGCTGGTTCTGGGCTCTTTGCAACTGCAGGACAACCAGCTCGCACCGGCACAGACAGCGCTGGAACGCTATGTCGCGCTGGCCCAGCAGCAGACGCCGCAAGGCGAAAGCAAGCGCGGCTTGGCGCAAGCCTACCTGTCTTTGTCGCAACTGGCCGAAAAGCGCAAGGACTACGCGGCAGCGGAAAACTGGCTGAACAAGATTGAGAACTCCTCGGACCTTGCACTGGCGCAAACCCGGCGCGCTTCCATTTTGGCCAGCCAGGGCAAGCTGGAAGAAGGCCGCCAGCTGATCCGCCAGTTGCCCGAGCGCAGCCCCGATGATGCGCGACTGAAACTCAACGCCGAAGTCGGCCTGCTTCGCGATTTCAAGCAATACCAGCTGGCTCATGACCTGCTGGCGCGGGCCCTGGCAAAAACGCCCGATGAACCGGATCTGCTTTATGACCAGGCCATGATGGCCGAAAAACTGGGGTTCCTGGACGAGATGGAGCGGCAGTTGCGACGGATCATCCAGCTCAAGCCCGATTACTACCAAGCCTACAACGCCCTCGGTTATTCGCTGGCAGACCGCAACGTTCGCCTGCCGGAGGGCAAGGAGTTGATCCAGAAAGCGCTCGAATACGCGCCGTCCGATCCCTTCATCAAGGACAGCCTGGGCTGGGTTGAATTCCGCATGGGCAATGCAAGCGAAGCCCAGCAAATTTTTGAGGCCGCTTACAAGGCCAAACCTGACGCGGAAATTGCCGCGCACTTCGGCGAAGTACTCTGGAGCCTGGGTCAGCGTGAGCGGGCAGTGGCCATCTGGAAAGAAGGCCAGCTGATCAACCCAGACGACGAAACCCTGCTCGAAACACTCAAGCGTCTGCGCGTGAAGCTGTAAATCAGGACCTGCCCCTTGCTTCTCGCCGCCCGCCTGCGTTCTACATTTGTTTCTGGATGCCTGATTGCTACTATTTTAATAGCTGGTTGTGCCCGTCCTATAACGGCTACAGGAATAAATGGACCACAAAATGAACTCTGGACGGGCCGTATCAGCCTGCAAGTGCAAAGCGAACCCGCGCAGTCTTTCTCGGCCGGGTTTGAACTCAAAGGCAAGCCGGAGCGCGGAGAGCTGACGCTGATCAGCCCCTTGGGCAATGTGCTCGGCATATTGCGCTGGTCTCCCTTTGAGGCCGTCCTTGATTCGGGCAACCAGAAGATTCAGCGCTTTTCTTCGGTCGACGCGTTGATGGAGCAGGCCACAGGCGCGGCCGTGCCGCTGAGTGCGCTGTTTGCCTGGCTGCAAGGGGACAACGCAAGCGTTAATGGCTGGTCTGCCGATCTGTCCCGGCACAGCGAAGGCCGCATTTCGGCCAAAAGAGCCCAGCCCACGCCGCAGGTCGACCTTCGTGTCGTGCTGGATCAATAGGGCCGGGTGCCGCCTGGCTCCGCCGTTTTCGGAACATTCAACCGTGGCCCCCACCGCCATTTCTTCGCGTCCGCTCAAAGCTATTTACGACGTACCGGCCCCTGCCAAGCTCAACCTGTTCTTGCACATCACTGGGCGCAGGCCCGACGGCTACCATCTGCTGCAGTCGGTGTTCATGCTGATCGACTGGTGCGACACGCTGCACTTTGAACTGCGCACGGATGGGCACATCAGCCGGGCCGACCTGGGCGATCCGGACCATCCAGTCCATTCGGGGAAGGGCGCCCCTGATGCGCTGCCTGCCGACGATCTGACCGTACGGGCGGCCAAGGCCTTGCAAGCAGCCTGCGGCACCTCCCTGGGTGTTCACATTGGCCTGGAAAAACGCATCCCGTCACAGGCCGGCATGGGAGGGGGGTCGTCGGATGCCGCGAGTTGCCTGCTGGCGCTGCAACGCCTTTGGGGCGTGAGCTTGCCACCGGAAGACCTGCGCGCTGTGGCCTTGTCGTTGGGCGCGGACGTGCCTTTTTTCCTCTCCGGCGGCCATGCCTGGGTGGAAGGAATCGGCGAAAAAATCACGCCTCTCACCCTGCCACCAGCCCGCTTTGTGGTGGTCAAGCCCGCAGCCGGACTCTCTACGCAAGGTATTTTCAGCGCGCCGGGGCTCAAACGCGACACAGAAACTGCTACAATCCAAGGCTTTGCTGCAAGTGCAAATGGTCCGGTTTTTGAATTTGGCCATAACGACTTACAGCCGGTAGCGCAGACAATGTGTCCGCAGATAGGTCAGTCACTCGATTGGCTTTCAGCGCAACACCTTCAAGGGCGCATGACCGGCTCGGGAAGTGCTGTATTTGCGCAACTGCTGCATGACGTCGATCTGCCAAAATTATCAGAAGCCCCTGATGACTGGAAAATCCGCAAGTGCAGCAATTTGGATGCGCATCCTCTGGCCGGTTGGTAGAATCACCGTTCTTTAAAATGCGCTTTCAAAGCGATGGTTAAAGTAAAAGTTTATAGGTCGGTTGTTGGTATCTTGCGCTAACTGATTTCAGCCAGCGCTTAAAAGCAACAGTTGTCCTGTGTAGGGGTGTCGCCAAGTTGGTTAAGGCACCGGATTTTGATTCCGGCATTCGCAGGTTCGAATCCTTCCACCCCTGCCAAATTTTCAGATCCGCCCGGTGCGGCTCTGCGTGATCCCGGACCCGCGTCGTGCGGGTCTGTGTGTTTTTGAAAGCGCAAGCAACGGCACTCACTGCCAAGTCCCCGTTGCCGCTTGTTTTCCCGTGCGTATTTTGCTTCAATCAATATTTCAGCCACCTTCAAGTCCGACAGCAGCTGGGCTCCACATGCAAATGCACCATCCAGACTTCATGGTTTTCACCGGCAATGCCAATCCGAGCATGGCCCTCGAGATCGCCCAGCACTTGGGAATTTCACTGGGTGCTGCCCATGTGGGACGTTTTTCAGACGGTGAAGTCACCGTCGAAATCCAGCAAAACGTGCGGGCCCGTGATGTGTTTGTCGTGCAGTCGACCTGTGCGCCGACCAACGACAACCTGATGGAGTTGCTCATCATGGTGGACGCGCTCAAACGTTCGTCTGCCGAGCGGATTGCCGCCGTGATTCCTTACTTTGGCTATGCCCGGCAGGACCGGCGCCCGCGTTCGGCGCGTGTGCCCATCTCGGCCAAGGTGGTGGCCAACATGCTGCAGGCCGTTGGCGTGTCGCGTGTCTTGACGATGGATCTGCATGCCGACCAGATACAAGGTTTTTTTGACATCCCGGTGGACAACATTTATGCGTCGCCAGTGTTGCTCGGTGATTTACGCCAGAAGAATTACACTGACTTGATGGTCGTTTCTCCCGACGTGGGCGGCGTGGTGCGCGCCCGTGCGCTGGCCAAGCAGCTCGGTTGCGATATGGCCATCATCGACAAGCGCCGACCCAAGGCGAATGTGTCGGAAGTGATGCACGTGATCGGCGACATCGAAGGCCGCAATTGCGTGGTCATGGACGACATGATCGACACAGCCGGTACGCTGGTGAAGGCCGCCGAGGTGCTGAAAGAGCGCGGCGCCAAAAAGGTTTACGCGTATTGCACGCACCCGATTTTTTCGGGTCCGGCCATTGACCGCATTGCCCAGGGTGATGCGCTCGATGAAGTGGTGGTCACCAACACCATTGCGCTGAGCCAGAAGGCGCAGGATTGTAAAAAGATTCGCCAGCTCTCCGTGGCGCCATTGATCGCTGAAACCATGCAGCGCATCGCCACGGGAGACTCGGTCATGAGTTTGTTTTCTGATCAGGACCATCTGTTCTGATTTGAAACAAAAAGGTGGCTGCACAGTTCGCAAAATTTGCAGAGCTTGAGCAGCCTTTTTATGTCGGGGTGAGCTGGTCGCGGTCCGCCTCTTTTGGAGAATATTATGAAATTCGTCGCTTTTGAGCGCGCAATGCAGGGTACGGGTGCGAGCCGCCGTCTCCGCATCACGGGCCGCACGCCCGGTATCGTTTACGGTGGCACGGGTGAGGCTACGCTGATCGAACTCGATCACAACGCGTTGTGGCACGCCATCAAAAAAGAAGCCTTCCACGCTTCCATCCTCGAGATGGAACTGGCCGGCAAAGCCCAGAAGGTTTTGCTGCGCGATCTGCAAATGCACCCGTTCAAACAACAGATCCTGCACATCGACTTCCAGCGCGTTGAAGCCAAGACCAGGCTTACCATGAAAGTGCCTCTGCACTTCAGCGGTGAAGAAGAATCCCCAGCCGTCAAGACCGAACAATGCCTGGTCAACCGCGTGTTGACCGAGCTGACGATCTCCTGCTTCCCAGCAGATGTGCCCGAATTCATCACCGTTGATTTGAGTGGCCTGAAAAAAGGTGTCTCGCTGCATGTCAAAGACATCACGCTGCCAAAAGGCGTGAAATTTGTCGCCAAGGGCCAGGAAAACCCGGTGCTGGTGTCCGTCTCTGCCATCGTAGAAGAAGTCGAAGCAGCCCCTGCGGTTGATGCCGCTGCGCCTGCTGAGGCAAAAGACGCCAAAGCTGGGGCCAAGCCTGCCGCCAAGCCTGCCGCCAAGCCTGCCGCAAAGGCGCCTGCCAAACCAGCTGCCAAGAAGTAATTTCCAGCTTGCGGCATTGGCCTTGAAAAGGTCAACGGCCCTGAACGGCTCCTATCCTCTGCTGAGGATAGGAGCCGTTTTTCTTGCGGACCCTGTTCTGCTACGCTAACAAGCTCACCGGCCTGCCGCCATTCCTCCTCATCACACTACATGATCAAACTGTTTGTTGGCTTGGGCAACCCCGGCACCGAATACGAAGCCACGCGTCACAATGCCGGTTTCTGGTGGATTGATGCGCTCTCGCGCGAATTGAAGGCACCGCTCAGTCTGGACAAGAGTTACCACGGCCAGGTGGCCCGCACCACTGTGAACGGGCAAACCGTGTGGCTGCTCAAACCCCTGACCTTCATGAATTTGTCTGGAAAATCGGTGGCTGCACTGGCCCGGTTTTTCAAGATCTCACCCGATGAAGTTCTGGTGGCGCATGACGAGCTGGACATCGTCCCGGGTCAGGCCAAGCTCAAGTTTGGCGGCAGCCATGCCGGCCATAACGGCTTGCGCGACATTCACGCGCAACTGGGCACACCCAACTATTGGCGGCTGCGCATCGGCGTGGGCCACCCTGGCGTGAAGGCTGAAGTGATCAACTGGGTGCTTAAAAAACCTTCGCCAGAACACCGCACGGCCATTGAAGACTGCATCGCGCGCTGCCTCAAGGCAGTCCCTGAGCTGTTGCACGGCGAGATGGAAAAAGCCACGATGCTGATTCATACCAGCCAGCCCCAGCGGCCCAAGCCGCCGCGGCCTGCGCCTGCAATGGCAGCCTCACCAGCGCCTGGATCGGACGCGGCCGCCAGCACGCCAAAGCTGGACTGATTACTATTATTTTGATAGCTGTATACGCCCGTATTTATTGGGCTAGAGGCCTATTTTTCTACTAATTTCACGGCTAAGCCGGGAGCCGAGTCCAGTTGCCGGGCCGCCACCGGCAAGATGGATTGCAGGCGGTGGAATTTTTCCCAGAGCGTTTCCCGGGATTCAACGTGCTGCGGGTCGACCGGAATGCAAGCCACCGGACAGACCTGCACGCATTGCGGCTCGTCAAAATGGCCCACGCACTCGGTGCATTTGTGCGGGTCAATCTCATAAATTTCCTTGCCGAGGTAAATCGCCTGGTTGGGGCACTCGGGCTCGCACACATCGCAGTTGATGCATTCATCCGTGATCATCAAGGCCATGCTCAGACTCCCTTTGCCGCCAGATGCGCCTCGGCCAACGCGACGGCCACGGCCGGGCTCACCATCTGTCCGACATCACCGCCGAGCTTGCTGATCTCGCGCACCAGCGTGCTGCTGATGCATTGCAAAGCTGCATCGGGCAGCAGGAACACGGTTTCCACCTGCGGGCGCAGCTTGCGGTTCATGGCGGCCATCTGGGCTTCGTAGTCAAAGTCCGTCAGGTTGCGGACGCCCCGCACCACGGCGCAGGCCTTGTGCGCGGCGCAAAAATCCATGATCAGCCCGTCAAAAGACAGCACCTTCACACCGACTATGTTTTTTGTAGCAACCTGTACCTGTGCCACGCGCGCTTCCAGCGAAAACAGGGTTTTCTTGTGGTGGGCGACCGCCACGGCAATGATGACTTGGTCAAACAGCCTGGCGGCGCGGCGCACCACGTCGTCGTGGCCCAGCGTGAACGGGTCAAAGGTGCCGGAGTAAACAGCAATACGCGGGGTCATACCTGGGGTTGTGGTCAGCGTGGTAGGCATGGGGGAATTATGCCCCTGACGGCCCCTGCAGCCGCGTAACCACGAGCGGTAAAGGGCCACCCGGGCATCCGGCGAGTCAGGCGGGCAGCGAGCCCTGCGCTGTGTCCTTGAGCGTGTCGTTCCTGGCTAGCAAATGAAAATGCACAGCCCCCGCCTTGCCGCTGCGGTGCAGGTGCAGGCCCAGCGGCTGCAACTCCTCATCCGGCCACGCCCTGGGCGCCTCCAGATAGACCAGCCCGGCGGGGCCAATCGCTTGCGCGGCGGCTTTCAGTGCGGCCTCAAAGAGCTTGTACTCAAAAGGCGGGTCCAGCAGCACCAGTTGCAGGCTGTCCGCAGGCAGGCGCCTGAGAACGGCCACGCCATCACCGCGTTCAATCTTGACCATACCGGCCTGCAGCCGCGCTTGCACGGCCTTGAGCTGCAGCACCAGCGCCGGGTCCTGCTCGCACAGCAGCACCTCGGCAGCGCCACGCGAAGCTGCTTCAAACCCCAGCGCTCCGGTGCCGGCAAACACATCCGCACAGCGCCATCCCGTCAGGTCCTGGCCCAGCCAGTTAAAAAGGGTTTCCCGCACGCGGTCCGGCGTGGGTCGCAGGCCGGGCTTGTTGGGCACCGGGAGTTTGGTGCGCTTGTACTGCCCGCCGATGATGCGGATTTCGCCAGGCGGCTTGATGTGGGCTGTGCCCTTCGGCTTCACTGATGCTTTAACTAACGGTGGGGCCGAGGTCTCAACTGAGGGTTTGATGACGGTGTATTTCATGATGCTGCTCCCAGAATCACGGTGACCATTTTTTCGGGCTGCAGTTTGCGTGCAAAAGCCGCCTTGATGTCCGCCACGGTGACCTTGTCAACCTGCTGCGTCCAGGTGTCCAGGTAGTCGAGCGGCAAGTTGTTCCACGCGATACCGGCAATGTTGTCCAGCAGCTTGCGGTTGCTGTCAATGCGCAGCGCAAAGCCGCCTATCAGGTTGTCCTTGGCAGCCTGAAGCTCAGTCTCTGTCGGCCCCTTGGCCACAAAGTCACTCACCACCTGGCGCACGATTTTCACTGCTTGTGCGGCCTGGTCAGGGCGGGTTTGCAAGCCTACCGTGAAACTGCCGGCATGCAGGCCCGGCGAGAAATGACTCGACACCCCGTAGGTCAAACCGCGTTTTTCGCGCACCTCATTGGTCAGCCGCGACACGAAACCGCCGCCGCCCAAGATGTAGTTGCCCACGGTCAATGCGAAATAGTCAGGATCTGCGCGCTTGAAGCCGGGCTGGCCGATCAGCACATGCGCCTGCGCAGAGTCGAAGGGAATGTGTTTCTCCTGCGTCTGCGTGAGTGGTGCCACTTCGTCCACCACGGGCAGCGGTGGCAGGCTGGCGCAGGGCACTTGCGGCAGGCGCGACAGCAGGCGCGTGGCCATGGCGTCGGCCTGCGCCCGCGTGATGGCGCCCACCATGCTGATGCGCGCACGGCAGGCCACCACGCCCGCGGCGTGCGCCGCCCGCATGTCCGCCACGCTGATGCGCGCCAGCGTGGCCTCGGTGATCTCATAGCCATAGGGATGTGTGCCGTACACGGCCTGGGAATAGGCCCGGCCGATCACCGTGCCGGGGCGTGTGTAGGACTCCTTGAGCGCCGCCTGCACGCGTTGGCGTTCACGCTGCCAGATGGGCTCGGGAAAAGAAGGCTCGGCCAACTCGCGAGCGGCGAGCGCCACGGCCTTGTCGAGCAAGTCGGGATCAGTCAGCGAGCGCAATGAAAAACTCAGGCGGTCAGCACTGGCACCAGTGCCAAACTGCGCCCCCAGATCGGCCCAGGCTTCGCTCAACGCGTTTTCATCCAGGGCCGGTTCAAATAATGTCCCCACGCTTGTCGCTTCGCGTACTACGCTGCCCCCCGGGGCGGCTGAGCTTGCTCGAGGCGGCCCGCCCGGGCGCTCGCTGGCCCGCACGCCTTTGTCCAGCATGTCCGCCATCATGCCGGCCAGGCCCGCCTGGCTGGGCGGATCGCGCCGACTGCCGGCGTCAAAATCAATCTGCACATCCACCATGGCAATGGCCGGGCTCTCCACCAGGTACACCTCGGCACCGCTGGCCTGGGTCCAGTGCTGGATGGGAATTGCCGCCAGCGCAAATGAATGAACAAAAAGGCTAATGCCGCCCGCCAGAAGGGCGCGAGCAGCTATGTTTTTAGTAGCAATTATCATGAAAAAATAGGAATATTCGGTTCAGGGCCGGGCTCAATGTTGGGTGACGACGGTGGACTTGCGCGGCTTGCGGTTCGGGTCCATCGGCTGCGGCAGCAAGGTTGCCGTGGTCAACTGGTCATCGCCGAAGTATTTGGTGGCTACCGCCTGCACCTCGCCACTGGTGATGCTGCGCAGCCTGGCAATCATCCGCGCACTGGCATCGAGCGGCAGGCCCTGAACCCAGTTGGAGCCGAGTTCACGCGCCTGGCTGAATACCGAGTCGAGCTTGTAGGTTTCGCTGGCCACCCACTGGGTCTTGACGCGATGGAGTTCCGCCTCGCTGACGCCGTCATGCGCAATCAGGGCCACTTGCTGGCGCAGGGCAGTGGCCACCTGCTGCGTGGTTTTGCCTTCTGCGGGAACGCCATCGAGCATGAACAGCTGCGGCCCGCGGCCCACCAGGCCGCTGGAGGCGCCCGCGCTGTCGGCGACACGGCCTTCTCCTTGTTTTCCCTGGACCAGTGCGCGTTCCAGGCGGGCGCCGCTGTAGCCGTCGAGTACCGCGGCCAGCACCGTCAGGGCCAGTGCATCGCGGCCGGCAGCCGTTGCAGGGGACGCCCCGCTGGCCGCCGGATCAGTCAAGTCGGCCAGGTCGGCCGGTTCCAGCTTGGGTACCTTGAAGGCCAGATCCACATAGGCCTGGCTGGCAGGGGCCTTGAAATCAAGGCGCCGCATGCCGGTTTGCTCAGGCTCGCTGCGCGGTTTGCGCACGGGCACGGGACGCGCGGCGATGGGGCCGTAGTATTTTTCAGCCAGTGCCCTGACCTGCGCCACCTCCACATCGCCGGCCACCACCACAGCGGCGTTGGCGGGCACATACCAGCGCCGGTAAAAGTCGCGCACATCGCTAGGCGTCATGGCGTCGAGGTCGCTCATCCAGCCGACGATGGGGCGCCGGTAGGGCGCAGCCATGAAGGTTATCGCGGTTGCTTGTTCATCCAGCATGGCCCGTGGTGCATCTTCAGTGCGCAAACGACGCTCTTCCTTGACCACCTCAATCTCGCGCTTGAATTCGGCGTCAAGCCACTGGTTGTTGGCGAAGCGGTCGGCATCCAGCCGCATCACGTCTTCGAGTTTGCTGGCCGGAATTTGCTCGTAGTAGCCGGTGTTGTCAAGGCTGGTGAACGCGTTCTCACGCCCGCCCAGCGCGGCCACCTGCCTGGAAAAATCGCCAGCCTTCACCGTGGGCGTGCCCTTGAACATCATGTGCTCCAGCGCATGGGCCACGCCCGACGTGCCGTCCACTTCGTCCATGGAGCCCACACGCACCCACAGCATGTGGGCGACGGTGGGCGCGCGGTGATCCGGCTTGACAATGACCGTCAGGCCGTTAGCCAGCGTGAACTGCTCCACCGGGGCGGGTGCCTGCGCGAGGGCTGCGGTGCTGAAGCACACAGCCAGCGTAGCGGGAAGGAGGCAGACTGAAAACAGGGCAACAAAGTGCCTGGGAAGGGATACTGAAAGCTTCAAGAGGGCTCGCCTAGGGTGTTTCATAGAATAGTGGACTCTACAAGCATATTCAATGTTCAGTTTTTTCAAGAAAAAATTTCGGCCCACCCCACCCTCTGCCTCCCCCGCGCTCAGCGAGGGCCCCGGACCGGCCAATGCCCCCGCAGCGCCCGCGCCGCCCGTGAGCACGCCCGGCCATGCCGGCGGCGGGCTCATTGGCAGTGCGCTGGTGACGCCGATTGCGATTCCAAGCCCCCTTCCGGCTGCCGACGCGGTGGCGCCCGAGCGCCAGCGCTGGCTCAGCAAGCTGCAGGAAGGCCTGCGCAAAACCGGCGCCAGCATTTCCACCGTTTTTACCGGCAGCCGCATTGACGACGCCCTGTACGAGGACCTGGAAGCCGCCCTGTTGATGGCCGATACCGGCGTGAAGGCCACGGAACACCTGCTGGGCGATGTCAAGCGCCGGGTGAAGGAGGGCGGCGTCACGCATCCTGTGGCCGTCAAAAATGCACTGGTCGAGGCCATTACGGAGTTGCTCAAGCCACTGGAAAAACCACTGGTGATCGGGCAGTACCGGCCCACCGTGATCATGGTCACGGGCGTCAACGGTGCTGGCAAAACCACGTCGATAGGCAAACTCACGCGCCACCTGGCCAACGAAGGCGCTACGGTGCTGCTGGCGGCAGCCGACACCTTCCGCGCCGCCGCACGCGAGCAGCTCAGCGTCTGGGCTGACCGCAACACGGTCGAGATTGTCAGCCAGGAAGGCGGCGACCCGGCGGCCGTGAGCTTTGACGCCGTGACCGCAGGCAAGGCGCGCGGCAAGGATGTGGTGCTGGTCGACACGGCGGGCCGCTTGCCCACTCAACTGCATCTGATGGAAGAGCTGCGCAAGATCAAGCGGGTCATTCAGAAAACTGGCCCCGCCGATGCCGGTGTCGCCGCCGGGCCACCCCAAGGCGACACAGCCCCCCCGGGGGGCAGCGCAGCACACAAAGTGGCAAGCGTGGGGGCTTCAATCCCACCCCACGAGGTGCTGCTGGTGATCGACGGCAATACCGGCCAGAACGCGCTGGCCCAGGTCAAGGCGTTTGACGACGCGCTGCAACTCACGGGCCTGATCGTGACCAAGCTCGACGGCACCGCCAAGGGCGGCGTGCTGGCAGCGATTGCGCTGTGGGAGCGCGAGCGGGCGCTTGCCTTCCCGGCGCTGCGCCCGGTGCCGGTCTATTTCATTGGCGTGGGCGAAAAACTGGAGGACCTGGAAACCTTCAATGCGCGCGAATTTGCCCAGGCCCTGCTGGCTTGATCTTCGGGCTCTGCCAGTTCTTCGGTAGCGCCGCAGAAAGCCGCACCAGCCCACGCCCTGCGCGCAGGCATGAAGGTGTTTCACGCCAGGTTTGGTGAAGGCACGGTGCATCCGCTGGTAATTGCATCAGCAGCCTGACCCCGGCACGTTTGACTTGAAAATCGCGCCCAGCACCTCCATTTGAATAAATTAAAGGATTTTTCAGATGCCCAGCTTTGTCGGTCGAATTCTTCGTTTTATTCTGAAACTGGTTCTGGGCTTGTTCGCGGCCGTCTTTGCGATCAGCCTGCTGCTGGCGGCGCTGATCGTCGTGGCCCTGAGCCTGCTCAAAGCACTGATCACGGGGCGCAAACCGGCGCCTGCCATGGTGTTTGGCCAATTCCAGAGGTTTTCACCCAAGGGCATGTGGCCAGGCAATCCCGCCCGCGAAAAGCCGGTCAACCCTGGCGCTGGCGAGATCGTGGACGTCGAGGTGCGGGAAGTGCGCGAGGACAAGCGCCGGCCCTGAATGCGAGGCGTGTGGCGGCTGGCAGCAAAGCGCTCCTGCCCACCTCACCGATCATCGCTCCCTGATCAACCAGCAGTTCCGTACGGCCTTCCGTACGCAAGCCACTGCTGCTTTGCCTGGCCCTGAACACGGTCACCTTGCCGGCCCCCCCTGTTTTTGCTTGCACGATCCAAAGTTTCTTCGCTGGACCAGCCGAAAGCCCGGTCTTCGCGGAGATTTGGTGGCAGAATTGTTATTTCGTATACGATATAAAAAATTTTATTCATGGCTTCCATGCTGCCCTGGCTCGCTGAAACTTCTGCCGCCCGCCTCAGCGATGTTCGCGACACCTCGCTCTCCACGCTGGTGCGTGACGACATGCTGGCGCTGATTCTCAAAGGCGTCCTGGCGCCAGGCCAGCGCATCAACGAGCCTGACGTGGCCAGTCGGCTGCAGGTGTCGCGCGTGCCGGTGCGCGAGGCCTTGCGCGAGCTGGAAAGCTCGGGGTTGGTCATCTCGCGCAAGCATTCGGGCGTCTTTGTGCGCCAGCTGGATGCCGCCGAAATTCGTGACCTGTATCAGATGCGCGGTCTGCTTGATGGCTTTGCAGGGCGTTGCGCCGCCGGCTTGCCCGCCGAACAACGCGAGGCGCTGGTGCTGCTGCTGGACGCCTCCGTGGACGCCATGCGGCTGGCCGCGAGCCAGCAGGATGTGCAGTGCTACTACGCCGAAAATTTGCGTTTTCACTGGGCGATTGTGGAATCCGCCGGCAACCGGCAGCTGTCCGACAGCTACCGCGGCATCGTGCAGAAGCTGCACTTGTCGCGCTTGAAGAATCTGGCACAGGACGTGGGCATGCAGGCCTCCATTGCCGAGCATGTCGACATCGTGCAGGCCTTGCGCAACGCCGATGCGCCGCGCTGCGAGGCACTGATGGCGCACCACGTCGGCGATGCCTACAAGCGCTTGCTCGACGCCGAGCCGATGAAGCCTGTCGCAAGGTAAATTTCAAAAAATCAAAACTGGAGACAACCACATGAAACGACGCACCCTGTTGCAAGCTGCACCGGCCCTGATCTGTGCGCCCGGCCTGGCGCTGGCCCAGACCGGCTACCCGTCCAAACCGATCCGCTATATCGTGCCGGTATCTGCCGGCGGCGGCAGCGACATGGTAGGCCGCACCGTGACCGAGCGCTGGGGCAATGTGCTCAAGCAGAGTTTCATCGTGGACAACCAGGCCGGCGGCGGCGGCGTGATTGCCTGCCAGGCGACAGCCCGTGCCGTACCCGATGGCTACACGCTGATGCAGGGTTATGTCGCCACCCACGGCACCAGCCCGGCCACACGCAAACTGCCTTACGACGCGGTGAAGGACTTCACCCCGATAGGCATGATTGGCGGCACGCCCAATGTGCTGGTGGTCAACGCTGCGCTGCCGGTCAAAAATGTCAAGGAATTCATCGCGTACTTGCGCAAAAACCCCGGCAAGGTGAGCTACGGCTCGGCCGGCGCAGGCTCGCTGACGCACCTGACGATGGAGCTGTTCAAGCAGCAGATCAATTCCTTCATGGTGCACATTCCCTACCGGGGCATCGCCCCGGCCTTCACCGACCTGATCGGCGGCCAGACCCAGGCCATGTTCCCGGGCCTGGCCGCCGCGCTGCCGCATATCCGTTCGGGTCGGGTGCGCCCGCTGGCCGTGACGGGCCTGCAGCGCCACCCGATGCTCAAGGACGTGCCGACGCTGGACGAGTCCGGCTTCAAGGGGTTTGACGCGCAGCAGTGGTACGGCGTGGTCGGTCCGGCCGGCATGCCGGCCCCCATCGTCAAACAGCTCAATGAGACGCTGGCCACAGTGCTGCGCGCGCCCGACCTGCGCGAAAAACTGTCGGTGGAGGCCATCGAGCCGATGGTCATGACACCGGAACAGTTCGGCGAATTCATCCGCGCCGACATTGCCCGCTGGACCAAGCTGGCGCGTGAGCGGGGTATACAGCTTGACAGCTAAAGCGCAAAGTTTAAGAAAAATGTAGCTGCAGCCCATGCAGAACGGGCGCAAGCAGCTACTTTATTGATAGTAATCATTCACCTTGGCAACCCCGTTTTCCGGAAAATACGCATGGCCCGCAATACCCAGGTCGCCGCCGACCACAATGCCCCGCCCGTCACGCACATCCTGGCCCAATTCGTCGCCACGCATCCGCCCGGCGGCTGGAGCGATGCGGTTGACCACGAAGCGCACCGCACCTTCATGAACTGGGTGGGCTGCGCCGTGGGCGCCGCGCACCACGAAGCCGCCGATGCGGCGCTGGCCGCTGTCAAGCTGCTGCAGCCCGCCGCACAGGCCAGCGTGCTGGGCCGCACGGAAAAGATCGACATGGCCAGCGCGGCATTGCTCAACGGCATCACCTCGCACACCTTCGACTTTGACGACACGCACCTGAAAACCATCATCCACCCCGCCGGGCCGGTGGCTTCTGCCGTGCTGGCGCTGGCGGAACACAACAATGCCTCAGGCCGCGACGTGATCGATGCGCTGGTGCTGGGCATTGACGTTTCCTGCCGCATCGGCAATGCCATGTATCCCGAGCACTACGACCGCGGCTGGCACATCACCGGCTCCACCGGCATGCTGGGCGCTGCTGCTGGCTGCGCCCGCCTGCTCAAGCTCGATACGCAGAAGACCGCCATGGCGCTTGGCATTGCCGCCTCGCAGCCCGTCGGCATGCGCGAACAGTTTGGCACCATGACCAAGCCTTTTCACCCCGGCGCCGCCGCGCGTGCGGGCCTGATGTCGGCATTGCTCGCCAGCCAGGGCTTTACTGCCAGCCCCAAGGCCCTGGAAGCGCCGCGCGGTTTCATGCAAACCGTCTCGACCAAAAACGACTGGAACGAAATCACCAGTGAGCTGGGCCAGCGCTTTGAGATTTCCTTCAACAGCTACAAGCCCTTTGCCTGCGGCATCGTGATTCACCCCAGCATCGACGCCTGTGCCCAGCTGCGCGCGCAGGGCGTCACGCCCGAGCAGGTGGAGCGCATCGAGCTCAAGGTGCATTCGCTGGTGCTGGAACTCACCGGCAAGAAGGAACCCGCCGATGGCCTGCAGGCCAAGTTCAGCGTGTACCACGGCTGCGCTGCGGGGCTGACGTTCGGCCGCGCCGCCGAAGAGGAGTTCTCGGACGACATCGTTAACCGCGCCGACATGGTCGCGCTGCGCCGCAAGGTCGTCGCCACGGTCGATGATTCGATTAGCGAAGCCAGCGCCGATGTGACCGCCGTGCTGAAAGATGGCCGCCGCGTGCATGTGTTTGTGGAGCATGCGATCGGCTCGCTGCAAAACCCGATGACCGACGGCAACCTGGAAGCGAAATTCCATGGTCTGTCGGATGCCGTTCTGGGTGCGGCGCAGACCAGCGAGTTGATCAACGCCTGCTGGAAAATCGGCACCGCCGCCAGCGTAGGGGCGCTCGTCGCCCTCGCGTCGCCCCAGCGCGCATGAGCAGACCAGACATCGTCGTTGTGGGCGACTGGCGCGCGATAGAGGCCCAGGCTGTCGTCCCACACTCTTGGGCAGCGTGAGCGGCTTGTTGGTGGTGAGCTTGGCGATTTGTCAAAAGTAAGGATTCCTTACTTTATAAGAACTCCAGCTTCGCGGAAAATGACAAGAAAAATCGGACCATGACCCTCTTCGGACGGGTGTAAGCAGCTATCAAGCTTATAGCGACTGAGTGCCCCACCCGCTCAGTGGGAAGACGGTGCGGCCTAAAATACGCGCTCTCATGTTGCTCCCCCACTCCCACGCTGCGATCAGCGCAGCCAACCGCCGCGGTATCGTGTCCATGATCTGCTCCGTGGCTTTCTTCATCGCCAATGATGTGCTCGTGAAATACGTGAGCCAGACGCTGGCCGCCGCGCAGCTGATCTTCATCCGCGGGCTGCTTGCCTGCGTGCTGCTGCTGGCGGTGGCCCATGCCATGGGCGCCACTCGCCGCCCGGGCGACCTGCTGCAGCGGCCGGTGCTGGTGCGCTCGGCCCTGGATGCCGTGGCCACCATGGTGTATTTGACGGCGCTGTTTCACCTCCCCATTGGCAATGCCACCGCCATCAACCTGGCCACGCCGCTGTTCATCACCCTGTTTGCCGTGCTCGCTTTAGGCGAGCGCGTGGGTGCGGCGCGCTGGCTGGCCATTGGTATCGGCTTTAGCGGCGTGCTGCTGGTGGTTCAGCCCAGCGTGCAGGGCTTCAACAGCTATGCGCTGCTGTGCGTGATGGCCAGCGTGTTGCACGCGGCGCGCGACACCAGCACCCGCTACATATCGCCCAATGTGCCCTCCATCCTGATCACCCTGGCCACCGCCGTGGCCGTGACTGTGCTCTCAGGCGTGCTGTCCATCGCCGAGGGCTGGAAGCCTCTGGCCTGGCGCGAGCTGGGCCTGCTGGCGGCAGCGTCGGCATTTCTGTGCGTGGGCTACTACCTGCTGATCAACAGCATGCGCGCCGGCGAAATGTCGGTGATCGCGCCCTTTCGCTACACCGCCCTGCTGTATGCGCTGGTGTTTGGCTACGTCGTATGGGGCGACGTGCCCAACGCCCTGGCTTGGGCCGGCATTGCACTGCTGGTGGGCGCGGGCTTGTACATGCTGCACAGCGAGCGGGCCCGCACGCGCGCGGCGCTGGAGGCAGCGGCGGATTGAGAACCCGCAGGCGGTTCAGGCGGGCTGCGCCACATCGGCACCCAAATCGCCAGCAATCAGCCGGAACTGCTCCAGCGCGGCTTCCAGATCGTCCACGATCTCCTGGGCTATGACGTCAGGCGGCGGCAGGTTGTCGCTGTCGGCCAGTGAGTCGTCTTTGAGCCAGAAAATATCCAGACTGGCCTTGTCGCGGGCGATCAGCTCGGCGTAGTCGTACACGCGCCAGCGGCCCTCGGCGTTCTCAGCTGACCAGGTGGCTTTACGGTCATGACGGTTGGCCGGGTTGTACAGGGTGACAAACTCGTCCAGCTGTTCGCGCCTGAGCGGGTTGGTCTTGAGCGTGAAGTGCTGGTTGGTGCGCAGGTCGTAGATCCACAGCTTTTTGGTCCATGGCGTTTCACTGGCGGGCTTGCGCTCAAAAAAAAGCACGTTGGCTTTCACGCCCTGCGCGTAGAACAGGCCGGTGGGCAGGCGCAACAGCGTGTGCACCTCGCACTCGTGCAGCAGCTTCTTGCGGATGGTCTCGCCCGCGCCGCCTTCAAACAGCACGTTGTCGGGCAGCACCACCGCGGCGCGGCCGTGCTGCTTGAGCAGGGTCTTGATGTGCTGCACAAAGTTGAGCTGCTTGTTCGAAGTAGTGGCCCAAAAGTCGTCGCGCTCGATCACATCTTTTTCGGTGCTCACCTTGCCTTCGGCGCCGGTGATCATGGTGCTGCTCTTCTTGCCAAAGGGCGGATTGGCCAGCACCACGTCAAAGCGCTCGCCAGGGTCGGCCGCCAGCGCGTCGGCCACCACGATGGGCACCGATTTGTCGGAGCCAATGCCGTGCAGCATCATGTTCATGGCCGCCAGGCGCGCGGTGCTTTGCACCAGCTCCCAGCCGCGCAGGGCGGACTCTTTCAGGTGCTTCTTCTGCTCGCGCGTCAGGTTGGGGTTGTGCTGCGCCACATGGTTGTGCGCGGCCAACAAAAAGCCGCCGGTGCCACAGGCCGGGTCGCACACCGTCTCGCCCGGCTTGGGCGCAATGCAGTCCACCATCGCCTGGATCAGCGGGCGCGGCGTGAAGTACTGCCCGGCCCCGCTCTTGGTGTCTTGCGCGTTCTTCTCCAGCAGACCCTCGTAGGCATCACCTTTGACATCGGCGCCCATGGCCGACCAATTCTCACAATCGATCAGGTCCACCACCAGGCGGCGCAGCTTGGCCGGGTCCTGGAACTTGTTTTGCGCCTTGCCGAAGATCAGGCCGATGGTGCCTTTCTCGGCACCCAGCTTCTCCAGCGTGTGGCGGTAGTGGTCAAACAGGTCGTCGCCATCCCGCGCCAGCAGCGAAGGCCAGTCAAACCCCTTGGCAATCGGGCTGGGCTGGCTCCAGGGCGGCTGGCTGCGCTCGTCGGCCATCTTGAGGAACAGCAGGTAGGTGAGCTGCTCGACATAGTCGCCGTAGCTCATGCCGTCGTCGCGCAGCACGTTGCAGTAGTTCCAGAGCTTCTGGACGATGGTGGCTGAGTTCATGTAGGTTCTATTGGGGGCAATGCGCCCAGTTTGTTGTCCACCTTTTGGCAAGCCGTGATCAGGTCGGCCACGATGCGCTCGTCCACATTCATGTCGCCCTCGTATTCGCCCAGGTTTCGAATGTCGTGCCCTTTGGAAAGCACACGCCATACCTCAGGACCCAAGCCCAGCGTGTGCGGCAGCAGCTGAAAAACGATGAAGCGATTACCCGAGCGGTAGCCATGCCAGCGCAGCGCGGCCAGGCACAGCGCGTGGGCGGCGTTATAGGCCAGATCAAATCGGCTTTCCACGGCCAGCGCGGGTTGATTGGCGTCTTTCAGGCGCGCAAGGCCCGACCGCTGCAAGCCCGCAAATTCTTTGGCATCCGGCGGCTCAGCCCGCAGCGGTTTGCCCGGGCCGGCAAGGTTGTCAAACGCGGAGGTCATCGTCGCCCCCTATCAGCCACAGCTTGGGCTGGGCCAGCACGCGTGTGATGAAAGCTTCGCCCTGCGCGATGCGCTTGGCCAAGTCTTGCATCGTGAAGATTGTGGGGTTAACGGTGCGGCCCAGCTGCGTGCTGGCCGCCTCCAGCGCGGCAAAGGTGTCTGCATAGCTCAGGCTATCGCTCAGCAGCATCAAGTCAATGTCACTGACGGCCGTGTCTTGCCGCTTGGCCACGGAGCCATATACAAATGCGGCCTTGATCTGCCCTGCCAGCGGTGTCAACGCCTGCCGCAAAGGTTCGGCCAAACCTACCGTCTTGCGCGCAATGCCGCACAGCTCGGTATAAATGGGGGAATCGGGGTTGGCCTGGTAGTGCTTCTGGTTGCCCACCGGCCGCACCGTGACCAACCCGCTTTGCGCCAAGCGTGCCAGCTCGCGCTGCACCCCACCCGAGCCAACGCCTGCCAAGCCAATCAGCTCGGTGGCGTAAAAGCTGCGGTCTGGCTGGCCAAAGAGCAGCCCCAGCACGCGCTGCTGCGTGGTGGAGAACAAAGCGTCGGCAAGGCTGGCGTTAGGTGATGACATCTGGAAAGCTTAGTAAATGCCTAATTTGGGCATTTTAATACCTAAATTGGGCATGACGGCATCGTCAACACGTTGAATTTCAGTCGCATTACCCAACTAGGTAGGTCCGAACAAACGCGTCGAGACTCACGATCGGGCAATCGAAGGCGCGCTCAAACTCATCCACCAGCGCCAGCAAGTCCCGGTCACCCGACACCAGCACTTTTGCCTTGCCCGCCACTGCCAAGTGCATGAATGGCATATCCAGCGGGTCGCGGCACTCTGGCACTGTCGGGAGTGGCTGGGGAATGCGCACCGTTTGCGTGCATGGCAGGTAGTCGGCCAGCAATTCGTTTTGCTCCAGCTTGGAAAGACGAAACTTGGGGTACGCCAGCACCCGCACCAGCTCTTGCGCGGTGGCGGTACTTGCCAGCGGCACAAAAACGCCCTGCTGCCAGCTCAGGCGCAATCGCCCGGCCCTGCCACCACCAAACACCAGCGCCGAGAGCACCACGTTGGTGTCGAGCACCACACGCAAAGGGGCGCTCATGCTTTGGACGCTGGCTTTTTAGAAGCGACCTTTTTCCGTGCCGCCGGTTTGGTCTTCACAGTAGCAGCGCCATAAGACGCCACTGGCTCCGCCGCCAATACGGGGGCTGCAACGGCTGACCGCGCCCACGCCACGGCATCCGCGATGTCTGCATCGCTCAAATCCAGCTCGGCCAGCTTGGCTCGCACCGCATCGCCGCGCTGAATGCGCACCGGCGTGAGAATGATCTGCCCGGCTCGGGCTTCCACGTCAAAGTACTCAGTAGCGCCCACGGCTTGCGTCACGCTCTTGGGTAGCGTGAGCTGGTTTTTGGAGGTGATTTTGGCGAGCATGGTGAATTGGCTAAAGTAAGGAATCCTTACTCTATCGCTTTACCGCTTGCTTGTCCAGACTTGACGTCACAGTTTGTGACATCAAGCGCCCGCACCACCAGCTCGTCATACCCCGTCAAGGCATCGGGCTCGCGCGCAAACTCCCATTCAGGCAGCAGGGCCAGCAGAACTTCTGCGGTGGTGTGCACGATGCAGTCTGGCGCCACATGCCCACCGAAGACCTCGCCCGTGGCAGTGGACAGCGCCATATGCAGGTGCGAGCTGCTATATGAGCCGCTATCCAACCCGTTTACCGCCACGGTGCCAGACAGACTCAAGATTTCAGTGTCGCCCGTCAGGCGCTGCGGCTGATCCGCCCTCGCGAACCGAAGACCTGCGGTTGACAGGCTGCCGATGCCAGAGAGCACGAAAGCGGCGCAGCAGTTTTGACTGCGCACGGCGGCTTCAATGGATTGGCGGAGGTCTTGGCCTTGGGTTAGGCGGATTGGGAGGGTTTGCATGATTTTTTCATAACAAATAGACCGATAGCCCTCGTATTCATTGCGCAAGCAGCTTCATTTTTTATAGCAAATGAAGCTGCGATTTGTAACATCCGGCGATGCTTAAGCGTCGCCGAGTTCGTCCAATAGCGCCTGAACGGAACCGACCAATGGTGGCAGCGCGTTCTGAGTCACGTTCCAAACCGTGCCGACATTCACGGTGGCATAGCCATGAATGAGCTGGTTGCGAAACGCCACGATCTGCGGAAAATCTGGAATGCGGGCCGCCAGGGCTGCGTCCAGCTTAGCTAGCTGATTGAGCGCCTCGCCGATGATTTCAAACTTGCGCTCTACCGCCGACTGCGCCATTTCGTTGGCTGCGTACGCGCCAGCGTCCATGCCAGCGGTGAAAGTCTGGATCGCTAAAGCCGACTCGCGCACATCCCACAAAAAGGCACGCGGGTCACGCTGCATAAATTGATTCCCGATTGCGGTTGATGCTGGCCAGCACGTAGGGGTTGCGCACCGCGCCGGGCTCAACGAGATCGACACTGCGGCCAAGCAACTGCTCCAGCGCGGTCTTGGCGCCGAAAAACTCGTCCAGCCCAGGATGGGCGTCTAGCGCGAACTCCACCAGAAAGTCGGCATCGCTGCTGGCGGGGTTGAAGTCATCGGCACGGGCCGCAGAGCCAAACACATCCAACCGGCTGATGCGGTAACGCTGACAGATGGCTGATATGCCGGAGCGGTGTTGGGCGATGGCGGGGTGCATGGGGGAATTTTAGGCGGGTTTGTGGACTACAGACCTGTTGTCTTCATCGGCCCTCGCACGCACCACCAGTTCGCCATACCCCGTCAACGCATAGTGCTCACGGGCAAACTCCCATTCCGGCAGCAGCGCCAGCAGAACTTCTGCCGTGGTGCGCACGATGCAGCCTGGCGCCACATGCCCACCGAAGACCTCGCCCGTGGCAGTGGACAGCGCCATATGCAGGTGCGAGCTGCTATGTGAGCCGTTGAACGCCACGGTGCCAGACAGGCTCAGGATTTCAGTGGCACCCGTCAGCCGCTGTGGCGTTGAAGCCCCCGCGAACCGAAGACCGGCGGTTGACAGGCTGCCGATGCCGGAGAGCACGAAAGCGGCGGCAGCCTCGACTGCCGACTGCCGACAGCCGCCTCCAACGGTACGCGCAAATCCTGGCCCGGGGTTAGGCGGATTGGCAGGGTTTGCATGATTTTTATAAGAAATTGGCCTGTAGGCCCCGTACTCATTGCGCAAGCAGCTATAAGAATAATAGTGGATTAAGGTTCAACATCATAGATCGCTGTCACTCGTCCAATTCGACATCAGGGCTTGTTAACTTAAAAACATAGACATAATGGCGCGTATTGGCGCAAAATGCTCCAAACAGGAGAAACACCATGGCCCAGCCCAGTTCCGCATTTGCATCCGTCAAACTTCCCTTTGCTCTGGTGGCGCAAGCCCGCGAGGCCGCGCAGCCCATGCGCCGGTCAGTGGCAGGCCAAGTGGAATATTGGGCCACGCTGGGCCGCATCGTGGAGCACAGCGGGCTTACCGCACAAGAGGCCCAGACCGCCATTGCCAACTATGAAGCCGCTGCCCGCCGCGCCCGCCCCGGCACCCCAGAGCCTACGGGACAGGCAGATGCCCTGCTCGCCCAATTTATGAGCGCAGAAGCCGATGGCAGCTTGGCCCAGCGCGTACGTGAGGTAGTGGCCAGCAACCGCAGCAAAGCCACTGGCCAAGCCGCCTGACATGGGGCAGGTTGCCCCCATACCGCAGCGCCAAGACACCCACAAGCCCGTCTTCTACCTGCTGGCCGGGCCCAATGGCGCAGGCAAATCCACCTTGTACAAGGCTCTGGTTCTGGCGGGCACCATCCCCAGTTCAGCCGAGTTCGTGAACGCGGATCTGTACGAGGCTGCGCACCTGCAACACGTCACAGACGTCCAAGCCCGCTCGGAGCAAGCGCGTTTGTGGGCCGATAGCCGTCGAGCCGAATTAGTCAGCACGGGTCTGTCTTTCGTGAGTGAAACCGTGTTCTCGCATGTATCCAAACTGACGCTGATTGAAGAAGCCCAAGCGCAGGGCTTTTTCGTCATGCTGCTGGTTGTGGCGCTAGACCAGCCCCAGCGGTTGCTGGCGCGCGTCGCGCAGCGGGTCGCTGAAGGCGGTCACCCGGTGCCAGCCGATCGCATTCTGGGCCGCTACTGCTGTGGCCTTGTGCAAAGGGACTTGGACGAAGGAACTGGTACAGCCACTGCCCCAGTGGGCGCAGCAAGTTCTTTGGGGATGAAATCTGGCTTCAGCGCCCGTACCCATTGCGCAAGAAGCTACTGTTTTGATAGTGAATTTTCATCACATGTACGGTAGCCCTGGTCTGGTCGATTGCGAACTTCTGGATACCGTAATTCCAATGTCCCTTCTCTCACCATCGCAGTCAGAAAACGGGACTGCAACTTCTCTGCGTCACGGGCAACAAGCGCCGCCAGCTCAGCTGTCGACAGCCAACGCCCGTGGCATAGCTGTTGAATGACACCTTTGAGCTGATCCACCGGGAGTTTTTTGTTTTTGCGGGCGGGCTCTGCCAACGGTAACAACCCCTGCACTTCCGACGAAAACGCCGCCAGCCGGTCCAATTGCTGTCTCTTATACACATCT
>DFWY01000086.1:0-34251 GCA_002381615.1 Polaromonas sp. UBA4122
GTTTCATCCATGCGCCAACTCCCGCCTACTGCACGCTTGTACTTGCGAAACACCTTTTCAAGTATCGGCAGAAACCGGATCGTCCAGCAGTTGATCGAAGAATGGTCGACGAACACGCCTCGCTCTTGCATCATTTCTTCCAGATGGCGATAGCTCAATGGATACGCCGCGTACCAACGGATGCATACCAGAATGACGTCGATTGGGAAGCGCATCCCTTTGGTAGCCAGCATCTCGTTTCAAGCCTTTTCAGTCAAAGCGCTCAGCATAGTCGAGTGGCCGGCTTGACTGTCAACGCGACAGAGCCATGGCCAAGACTTGTTGCTGCCGACCTGATTTTGACCACGCCACCGATATTTGATTGACCAGCTAATTTCGCAGCACGCAAGTAGTGCTCATGCCCTGTTACGTTAGGTTCAGCCTGGTCAACCGATCATCGGCAGTCTGGTCAAAAACTAATTGGCACTTACACCGTGCATACTGGCAATCTACCTTATGCCATCGCCATTCACGATGGCAAGCTCGTTATACATTTCTTTACTGATCCTGTCCCACACGCGATCATCATTTGTAATTTCGGGCTAGCCGCAATTCCTGTTTGTGGAATGACAACAAGTACGAGTGCGGAATAAGTAATATCGCCAATAAGAACGGAATTTCTGATGGAGATCAGAATGGAAGCTGCATGTGTCAATCCTGGTGTTAACCACGTCAACTTCACTATCTGCCAGCAATATCTCACCCTGACAGGGGCTTGGATCACCTGGTTATTTGTTACTCTGGATTCCTTGTCTGGACTGGCATCGGGGCGATGATCGGGTACTTGGTTTACGGTGTTCTTGCCGAGGAAATCGTTCGCGATATTTCTCATCGGCTTGACGGTTATTGTTCCGATATCCCCTATTTCGGCGGAGATTATGCCATTGACCGCCGGTAAGCTCGCATTATCGACGCAGCGTCTTGTTACGCTCAATTGTCTGGCCTCCCCTCCTCATGGTTTTTTGGTGGGTATTTCAGTGGCTTCGGTGCCTGGTCTTCAAAGAATTTCCCGATCAGCATCCGCTCTACCACCTACGGTTTCTGTTTCAACTTCGGCCGTGTCGCTGTTATCGTGGGGATCAAATTGTTACCTGTTCTAATTTTAGTAATCGGTCTTTCCGCGAACATTTCAATGGTATCGATCGCCCATTTTCTGGTAGCCATCATGGTGTTTATGCTTAGGGAAACTAAGAGTACGCAACTGACCAGTGGAAATTAATTTACAACATAAGAAGTCTTGATATGAAAAAATTTCGTATTGGTCAAATTGTTCCCAGCTCAAATACCACCATGGAAACGGAAATTCCAGCGATGCTGCAGGCCCGCTATAACTTGTTTCCAGAAGAGCGTTTTACTTTTCACTCAGCGCGTATGCGGATGATGCACGTAACGCCGGAGGAGTTGAAAAAAATGGATGCCGACAGTGACCGTTGCGCCCTAGAGTTGAGCGACGCGCGTTGTGACGTGCTGGCTTATGCCTGCCTCGTTGCAATCATGTGCCAGGGACCCGGCTACCATCGTGTTTCAGAGAATCGCCTGTCAAAGGTCGTCGCCGGAAACAACGCGCCGACGCCAGTTGTCAGTTCCGCTGGCGCGCTAATCGAGGGCGTCAAAGCCCTTGGGTTAAAAAAAGTGGCGATCATCACCCCGTACATGAAGTCGCTGACGCAGCAGGTGATCGACTACATACAGAGCGAGGATATCGAGGTCACTGACTCGATCAGCCTGGAAGTTTCAGATAACCTCACCGTAGGGAGGTTGGACCCGATGAATCTGATTGACCATGCTAGCCGTCTGGACATCAGCCAGGCGGACGGGGTGGTGTTGTCTGCATGTGTCCAGATGCCGTCACTACAGGCAATCCAAATAGTCGAAGACCGACTGGGCAAGCCGGTGCTGTCGGCCGCTACGTCAACGGCCTATCGGATTCTGAAAGAACTGAAACTTGCACCTATCGTGCCGAACGCTGGATATCTGCTGTCAGGCAAGTTCTAAATCCGCAATGACGTATGACAGGTGCAGAGCTTATCGTCCATTGACATAACCTGTAGTGGTCAATTTTTGAGTTTTTTAGCTAATGCGACACAATCAATCACAAAATGAAGGAGACACTATTTTGAAAACACAAGTTTTGGCGTTAACACCCGCCCCATGGTACGCGGGGCTGACGCCCATGCATTGGCGCGTCTTGCTCAGCTGTTTTTTGGGATGGGTTTTTGATGGTTACGAGGCACTTGCTCTCGTTGTCGTACTGTTCCCCGCCCTACATTCCGTTTTATCTGCAGAACAGATGGCGTCGCCATCGGTGTATGCGGGAATCGTGATCGGCATTACTCTTCTTGGTTGGGGTATTGGCGGCATGGTCGGTGGGATCATGGCCGACTATATCGGTCGCAAGAAGATGATGCTTTGGTCGGTATTTCTGTATGCGTTGTTTTCTGGCCTGACGGCATTTTCACAAACATTTGTACAACTGTGCATCCTGAGATTCATCACCGGCCTAGCCATGGGCAGTGAATGGAGCACGGGCATCTCGCTGCTGGCCGAGACCTGGCCCGAAAAAGCGCGTGCAAAAGGCGCTGGCTTTCTGCAGTCAGGCTTTGGCTGGGGCACGCTCGCTGCGGCGGTCATCTGGTATGCGCTTTCAAGCACCAACCCGCTCGGCTCGGAAACCTGGCGGTTGATGTTTGCGGTCGGTGCTCTGCCTGCATTTTTTGTGCTCTACATCAGACGTGGCGTCGACGAGTCCGCAAAATGGAAACAAGCGGTGCTCGAAAAACGGTGGGGTGCGACCAGTACAGTGAAAGGAACAACGAGTACGAAACGACCGTTTACCCTTAGCCAGTTATTTAGCGAACCCGAAGCACGTCGTCGCACGCTGCTTACCTTTGTGCTATCAGTAGTGACAACGGTTGGCTGGTGGGCAATCTCTAGTTGGTTGCCGACTTACACCGTGGCGATTGCAAAGGCGCAAGGAATTGCCGACGCTGTCGCATGGGGTTCAAAAATCACCATCTATTACACCGCTGGTGCCATCGCCGCCTACATGGTGGCGGGTTTCATTGTGGATACGATCGGTCGCCGCTGGTTTCTTTTCCTCACCTTTCTGGGCTCATTCATCACGACCTACATCACGTACGCAATGACTACGACGGTACAAGAGATGTCCGTGATCGCACCAATTAACGGGTTTTTTACGCTAGGCTGTGCTTACGTATGGATGGCAATTTATCCTGCCGAACTTTTCACCTCGACCGTGCGCTCGACGGCAGTCAGCTTTGTGTTTAACGCGGCGCGCATGGTGGCCTGGGTGTTCCCGATTATTGCAGGCTCAATGATCAAATCCTTTGGTGGTGTGGCCAATGCGGCGCTGACGCTCAGCCTTGTGTATCTGCTTGGTCTGGTGGTGCCATGGTTTTTGCCGGAAACGACCGGACGCGGCATGCCCGACTGAAGTACGGCGCTTTCCGGCCAGAGTCGGACCAAAGATGCCAGTCTGGAAAGCGCTGCTCCAGGAATGCCTTTGTGGCAAAAACAATGCTTGTTGATGCCATCAATTCGCAAACACTAAAGTAGAGTGTTTCCAGTATGAAACTTGATCCATTGTCGCTCCGGCTGTTTGTCAGTGTTGTGGAAGAAGGCACGATTGCCGCCGCAGCAACGCGGGAGCACATTGCCGCCGCTGCGGTCAGCAAGCGTCTCAGCGAGCTAGAAGATCAGCTTAATACGCAACTGCTCACTCGCAGCAACAAGGGTATTACCGTGACGGCGGCCGGCGTCGCGCTACTAAATTTAGCACGTGGCGTACTCAATGATCTGGACAATATAGTGTCGCAGATGCAGGATTTCTCAAGTGGGACACGCGGCTCGGTTCGCGTGCTGGCCAATATTTCGGCGATCACACAGTTCATGCCAGCCGCCCTGCAGTCTTTTCTTGCGAAACATCCGCTGGTGCAGGTAAATCTGCAAGAGAAGGTCAGTACTGCCGTTATCCGTGGCGTTGCCGAAAATATAGCGGATATCGGCATCTTTACCCAGGTTCCATATGGCGACAATCTGGAGGTCCATCGATATAGGAACGATGAGCTCGTTCTGATTGTTCCCGCCAATCATCCTCTGTCCAATCGGAGTTCAGTCTCTTTTGCAGAAACGCTTGATTTTGAATTCGTCGGACTGCATGTCGGTAGCAGCCTGAATTTCCAGATGATCAAAGCTGCGAGTGAATTGGGTCGCTCACTGAAATTGCGAATTCAGGTTACCAGCTACGATGCGCAATGTCTTATGGTTGAAGCTGGCCTTGGCATCGGCCTTTTGCCAAAAATCAGCGTAGATACCTACAACGCCCTGGCGATCAAGACGGTCGGCCTGGATGAGCCTTGGGCTCATCGGCAACTGGATATCTGTGTCCGGTCATATGACTCGCTATCCGTTGCAGCGAAACTGTTGTTCAATCATTTTCAAAGCAATAAATAGGCTTCTAAAGATCTGCCATAACGCACCGCGATGGTGGTATCGCTAGACATTCCTTTACGGTTGGAAGCCATCCCGTCATCATTGAATCGGAGTCGATAGGGCGGTGATCTCTGCAATAGGGCTGCGGAGTTTCTCCTGCATCGAAACCTCAAGCCTGCCTACACTTTATAACGCGGCACGGCATCGAAGTGCCGTTTAGCGCAATAGTGCATGGAGAAAAATATGAATTTACCGAAAATTGTTCGGATCACCGAAGTTGGTCCGAGGGACGGGCTGCAGAACGAATCCCAGAACCTTGCTACCGCGGACAAGATTGCTTTGATCCGGCAACTGGCTGCGGCCGGATGCAAAGAAATAGAAATCACATCGTTTGTCCACCCGAAGGCCATTCCCAATTTGGCCGATGCGGCGGAAGTAGCCGCCGCAACTGCGGATCTGCCGGTTACGCGCTTTGCTCTCATTCCCAACGCCATGGGCTATCAGCGGGCGCATGAAGCCTGTGTAGACGGCATCACGCTGGTGCTATCCGCGACCGACACGCATAACAGGAAAAACCTGAACCGCAGTTGCCAAGAATCGATCAATGAACTGGCGCCACTTGCGGCCCGCGCCAAAGAAGATGGCCTTGCTGCACGCATTTCTATTTCGATGGTCTTCGGTTGCCCGTTTGAAGGCAATCCCGGGCTTGATCGGATTCTTCGCCTGATCGATACCATGGCATACAAAGGGTTTGGTCGCATTGGGCTTTGCGACACCATCGGCATTGCCAATCCGCAGCAGGTATTTGATTGGACCAGTCGGATTCAACGTGAATTTTCCGGCCTCGACCTGGAGCTCCACTTTCACAATACCTATGGCCGCGGCTTGGCGAACGTGATGGCTGGGCTTGAAGCTGGAATCACCAGGTTTGACAGCTGTGTTGGCGGTTTGGGCGGATGTCCGTTCGCGCCTGGTGCCACTGGAAACGTCGCGACGGAAGACCTAGTTTCCCTGCTTGAAGAATCTGGTGTCAAAACTGATCTGGACGTCAACAGCATTCTTGCGGCGTCCGACTTTCTGGCCGGGAAACTGGATAAACGATTGAACAGCAACATATGGCAGGTGCATCAGGCGCAGCGTGCGTTGGCAACTGCCTGAACGAACGGTAAGCAAGGAAGTGACCAATATAAAGAAATCGCCTGGCCCGCTTTCCGGCATCAAAGTTGTGGAAATGGGCACGCTGATTGCTGGCCCGTTTGGCGGACGACTGCTTGCCGAATTTGGCGCGGATGTAATCAAGATCGAAGTACCGCAAAAAGGTGACCCGATTCGCAATTGGCGCGTATTGCACAACGGTACATCCTTGTGGTGGTATGTGCAGTCGCGCAACAAGAAATGCATTACGCTCGATTGCGGTTCGCCGGAAGGGCTGGAAATACTGAAATCCCTGCTCATGGATGCCGACGTCCTGATTGAAAATTTTCGCCCTGGAACGCTTGATAAATGGGGCCTTACCAAGGAAGTTCTGGAAGTAGTCAATCCGAAGCTGATCGTGTCGCGCATATCAGGCTTTGGTCAGACCGGACCTTACAGCAAGCGGGCAGGCTTCGGCGCGATCGGGGAGTCGATGGGTGGCATCCGGTATCTGACGGGTTACCAGGGCCAGGCGCCGACCCGGGTAGGGATCAGCCTTGGCGATTCGGTGGCGGCTCTTTATTCAGTCATCGGTATTCTGATGGCCCTCTACAACCGCGATCTCAACGATGGTGAGGGGCAGGAGATCGACGTCGCGCTATATGAAGCTGTGTTCAGCTTAATGGAAAGCATGGTGCCTGAATACGATCAGAAGCGGGTGATCCGGGAGCGGGCCGGGTCGGTTCTGCCCGGTATTTCACCTTCCAATGTCTATCTGACCAAAGATGGAAAATATGCGGTAATCGCGGCTAATGGCGACGCCATTGTGCAACGTCTGCTGAAGTTGATGGGTCGCGAAGATTTACTGAACGATGCACGGTTTTCGAGCAACGAGCAACGTGTCAGGCACATGGCCTTTATCGATGAATTGATTACAGGTTGGACTAGCACGCTGAGTTTGGCTGAGTGCCTGGATCAGTTGAATGCGCATGGGATTCCGGCCGGGCCAATCTACAGTATCGAGGATATCTTTGGCGATCCGCAATACAAGGCCAGAGACATGATTCTCGATGTTGATCATCCCGAGTTCGGACAACTTAAAGTACCAGGAATCGTCCCGAAACTCAGCAAGACCCCCGGATCCGTGGAATGGCTTGGCCCGAAACTGGGTGAGCATAATGTTGAAGTGCTCAAGGGCATCGGTTTATCGGAACATCAGATCCAGCAGTTGGCGGGAAAAGGAGTGATTTGATCCTCCAAATGGAAGCAATGGCGTCGATTTCCCTTCAATCTGTCACTTCCAAACTGTTGTCACTGGTGCTGTACCAGACCAGCGGCGACTCATTTAACTGCACGCAAATGTGTTTACGACTTTAATTGCCAGGAATTGTGATGTTCTGCGGGAATAGAAGTTGTCGGTGTTGGCGTCGATTCAAGATTGATCAGCTTTCCAATATAGGGACTGACCAGACGTTTTTAGCATGAGGCCATATTTGGTGCGGGCCTTAACGAGTTCGGAGTGGTCAATCCAACATCGGCGCGAACAGCCTTGGCTGCTACGAAGGGGCTGTTCACTACAATGAAGAAGCGTGTTCGCCTGCTGTACCCTGAATCGACCCTAAAGAAATGCCAACACCGCCACCTGGTTTCGTATCGATTCCTGCCTTCACTCGACGCTCCATCCTGTTGCTGTCTTGTGCCACTTTCGCAAGCATGACGACGCAACGTATTTGCGATGCCATGCTCCCCGAGTTGTCGCGCATCTTTGACGCGACCATCGCCCAGACTGCGCAGGTAGTCTCAGTATTTGCCATTGTCTATGGCCTGGCGCAATTGTTCTATGGCCCGTTGGGTGACCGTTACGGCAAGTTTCGTATCGTCACGTTTGCCACCTTGGGGTGCAGTATAGGCAGCATCGTGGCCGCCTTCGCGGACAGTTTGAATTTTCTTATTGTGGCCCGCATCATGGTGGCGATTTGCGCGGCTGCCGTCATTCCGCTATCGCTGGCCTGGATTGGCGATGTGGTGCCCTACGAACAGCGCCAGGAGACGCTGGCCAAGGTTGGGCTTGGTACGACGCTGGGTATCGTGGGCGGCCAGTTAATTGGCGGCCTGCTCACCGACACCTTGGGCTGGCGCTGGGCCTTTGTGTTGATGACGCTGCTTTATGGTGTGGTGGGCGCCCTGCTGTATTCGGATTGGCGCAAGCAGCAACTCTGTAAACCAATCGTGGCCCACGCTGCGACGGCTGATCGCCCGGGTTTTGCGGCGGAGGCGCTGATGATCATGACCGGTCCGTGGTCGCGGATCGTGTTGCTGGTTGCCTGCGTGGAGGGGGCGGCCGGTTTTGGCATTCTGGCCATCACGGCATCGCACCTGCATCAGGTGCTGGGCCTGTCGCTGTCCATGGCCGGCGCGATCGTTGCTCTGTTCGGTCTGGGAGGCATGTTCTATATGGTGGTCGCGAGGCATCTGATCAGACGGCTTGGTGAGCAGGGGCTGACCCTGATAGGCGGCTGCGTGCTGGGCCTGTCGTTCATCATGCTGGGCTTGACACCATGGTGGCAATTGACGCCGATCGCCACCATGGTCGCCGGTTTTGCCTTTTTCATGCTCCACAACACGATGCAGGCCAATGCCACGCAAATGGCACCTGCGGCGCGCGGCACAGCGGTATCGTTGTTTGCGTCCTTCCTTTATTTGGGCCAAGCCATCGGTGTACTGCTAGCGGCCAGCCTGATCGCGCGCGTCGGTTCAGGCACCGTGATTGCAGGAGGTGGCGGCGTGCTCATGGCCGCGGGGATGTTTCTTTCGCAGATGCTACGCCGACGCGAGAGTCTGGCATGGCGGGCGTCTTGATCGACCTGCATGAAACCATGGGGGTTGATTGATGGCCTCAATTGAAATGTTGCAACGTATTCGGGAGTTTCTGACACTCTTTATTTATACGATCAACTATTTTCGAGTAGAACAACGTCATAGGAAGGCAGACCTGTGCACCCTCATTCCTTGCGAACCCGTCCGGCAGCGGCCCCCGGCGGGTCAACCTGACGCGCGGCAGCGCTTGTCCGCAGCCAGACTGATTCGGGATGCGCCATGCTCCATGAACTCCTGACCCGCCATTGGGTCACCTTGCACGGCCTTGTGGCGATGCTGGGTCTTGTCATCTACATCATCGCATCGCGCGCACGACGGCAGCGCCGGCACCCATCAGCGGCCATAGCCTGGGTCGTATCGCTCGCATTGTTGCCCTACCTGGCGCTGCCGCTGTATCTTCTGCTCGGCAGCCGAAAGGTCCCTCGCGACCCCTTGGCGCGACCGACGCCAACGTCGCCCTTCAAGGCCCGCCAGTCCAACGCGCCGGCGGCGAGGTTTCAGCATCTCGCCGCCGCCATGGGCCTTCCGCGCGCATCGTCTTATCAACAACTCGCGATCCATAAAGATGGGCACGACGCCCTTCAAGCGCTTCGGTCCGTGATGGTTGGCGCGACCTGTACCCTGGACCTGTGCACTTTTCTCCTTGGGCGGGACGCGCTGGGCAAAGAGATATCCGAGATTCTGATGCAGCGCGCACAGAATGGCGTGCGGGTGCGACTGCTGATCGACGGCATCGGCGTGTATCTGGGTGGCCGCCCGGACATGAAACGGCTGTCCGCCGCGGGCGTCGAGGTAGCGCTGTTCGTTCCGCCGTTGAGTTCCCCTCTGCCAGGCCGCACCAATCTGCGGAATCACCGGAAGATGGTGATTGCAGATGGCGAGCGGATGTGGTCGGGTGGCCGCAATCTAGCCGCCGAATACTTTATCGGCGAACCGGCCTTGAAGCATCAGAAAACGCCGTGGATCGATTTGAGCTTTGATTTTCGGGGCGGCCTTGCACGACAAGCCCAGGAGCGATTCGATCAGGATTGGACATTCGCGACCCAAGCATCCCGGCGCGATGCACCCCCATCAGTGGTCCCGGCACCTGCCTCCGACGCAACGGGTGCGCAACTGATCGCAAGCGGCCCGGATCAGGCCGACGACACGGTTTACTCACTGCTCATCTCCAGCTGCTTCACCGCACAGACACGGATCATGGCAGTGTCCCCTTATTTCGTGCCGGACGCGACGCTGCTGATGGCGCTGACGCTGGCCGCGCGGCGAGGGATTGCGGTGGATCTGGTGCTGCCATGCCGGTCGAACCATCGGCTGGCCGATATGGCGCGCCATGCGGCTCTGCGCGATATGTCGGCGGCCGGGGCCCGAGTGTGGCTGATCCCTGAAATGATCCATGCCAAGGCAGTCATCATCGACGATGAACTCGCGTTGGCAGGTTCTGCCAATCTCGATGAACGCAGCCTGTTCCTGAACTACGAGCTCATGATTGCCTTTTTTGAGCCCGTTGACGTCCAGCGCTTCGCGCAGTGGATAGAACGCCAGCGTGCGAGCGCGTCGCTGTACCGTGCGCGGCCACCTGGCGTGATGCGTGAATTCGCCGAGGGCCTGATCCGGTGGGTGGCATTCCAACTTTGAGCGGCCCATTCGAGTCAATGGCAGCGTTGGGGTTTGAAGCGACCTGTAGAGCTTGGCTAACCAGCCCGGGCGGCAGGTCTGCCCAGCCGTTCCTGCCTGCAGCGGCTCAAGCCGCCAAGACTGGTGCTTCGAATCCATTGGCCTGTCAATATCCCCGTTCAGGCCGGCGCGGGGTAGCGGTAGTAGAGGGCATTGAGGTATCGCGCAACATCCGCAATGTCTTCATTGCTCCACCGAAGCCCTGAAACTTCCTGCCAGCGGCGTATTTCTGACTGCAGACTTTTCCAGTCGGTGACGAGTTTCTTGTCCCGCCAATGAATCTTGTCGCTGTGGCAGGCAATGCAGTGCGTTGAGTACAGCAATTCACCGCGTGCAGGGTCGCCCATTGGCTGTGCGTCGGCATGAGCGAGACTTCCGAACGAGACGAACAGGACGGCGAGTATCCATCTTCGAAGCATGTCCTTCCCCCTAAGCGTTGCTATCCGGTTCAGTATAGGCCTCGACGCGGGCCTCGTCCTTAAAACCTGTTTGAATAAAAAGGCCTAAGCTCGTCGACATGCAAACCATTGCCACGGCCAACCAACTTGAACAGTTGAAAGCGGGACCCGCTTTGCTGGTCATTTTTGGAGGCGCTCATTGCGGTGTTTGTCAGGTGATCAAGCCCAAGATTGAAAGCTTGATGGCGCAGCATTTCCCGGAAATCGCGCTGGCGCATGTGGACTGTGAGCAGATGCCCGGCATTTGCGCCCAGCACGGCGTTTTCACGCTGCCGGTCGTGAAACTGTTTGTCGAGGGGCAGGTGTGCCTGGAGATGGCGCGTAGCTTCAGCATACAAGAATTGACGTCACAAGTCGATCGCATTTACCGCCTGTGGCAGGACTCGACGCACTGAGCCAGGCCGATGTCCAGTGGATCAGGAAGCTCTGGGCTGCAAGCTGATCCTGAAGGCGGTCATGGACGTGGAAGACGCGGCGCCGACTGACAATGCCGCCCTGTCGTCGACGTACAATGCCGCTCGCTACCACAACACACACAAAAAACGCACCATGAGCACAGCCGCTTCCGCCATCGCACCGGGTTCCGTTCCACACTATACGGCCGCAGAAAAGCGCCACCGCATCTTCTCGATCGTCGCGGCCTCTTCGGGCAACCTGGTCGAGTGGTTCGACTTCTACGTCTACGCCTTCAGTGCGCTTTACTTCGCGCCGGCGTTCTTTCCCAAGTCCGACCCGACCGCACAGCTGCTCAACACGGCGGGCGTGTTCGCGGCCGGCTTTCTGATGCGGCCGATCGGCGGTTGGCTGTTCGGCCGCATCGCCGACCGCCAGGGTCGCAAGACCTCGATGGTGATCTCGGTCACGATGATGTGCGGGGGCTCGCTCTTGATCGCCTGTCTACCGACCTACGCCAGCATCGGCGCCTGGGCACCGTTCCTGTTGCTGGTCGCGCGGCTGTTTCAGGGCCTCTCGGTCGGCGGCGAATACGGCACGACGGCCACCTACATGAGCGAGGTCGCACTGCGCGGCCAGCGCGGTTTCTTCTCGTCGTTCCAGTACGTGACGCTGATCGGCGGCCAGTTGCTGGCGGTGCTGGTGGTTGTCGCACTGCAGCAGCTGTTGAGCAACGACGAGCTCAAGGCTTGGGGCTGGCGCATTCCCTTCGTGATCGGCGCCCTAACGGCAGTGGTCGCGCTCTACTTGCGCCGATCACTCACCGAAACGGCCAGCGCCGAGAGCCGCGCCAACAAGGAGGCCGGCACGATCGCCGGCCTGTTCAAGCACCACAAAGCCGCGTTCTTCACGGTGCTGGGCTACACGGCGGGCGGATCGCTGATTTTCTACACCTTCACCACCTACATGCAGAAGTACCTGGTCAATTCGGCCGGCATGTCGATCAAGACCGCGAGCGGCATTATGACCTTCGCGCTGTTCACCTACATGTGCCTGCAGCCGGTGTTCGGCGCGCTGTCAGACCGCATCGGCCGTCGCAACAATATGCTGCTGTTTGGCGCTCTGGGCGCGCTCGCGACAGTGCCGATCATGACCACGCTAAATCACGTGACCAACCCCTACATCGCCTTTTTGCTGATCATCCTGGCGCTCGTGATCGTGAGCTTCTACACCTCCATCAGCGGCATCGTGAAAGCCGAAATGTTTCCTCCTGAAATTCGCGCGCTCGGCGTCGGTCTGGCTTATGCCGTGGCCAATGCGATCTTCGGCGGCTCGGCGGAATACGTTGCGCTCGGCCTCAAGTCGATCGGCCATGAGTCGGCCTTCTTCTGGTATGTGACCGTGATGATGGTGATTGCCTTCCTTGTCGCCCTGCGGCTGCCGCGCCGGGCGAGTTACCTCCACGACGACCACTAAACAGGTTCAACCTTCGTTCACCCATTGTTCCGGGTAGTGGCGCCCGACATCTTTGGGTGTGACGCCGGGCAGCGTCGCCTCGTATCAGTAGTCCGCCCTGCACAACCCCGCTTTCAGGAACTGGATGCTGAGTTGATCTGAAGGCTGTTGCCAGCGCAGCCAAGGTCGCGATCAGCAATGCGCGGTTTGGTGGACGCTCATTTCGCGCAGCGAAGCCCCGACGCTGCGCCCGCTATGCGTTGAACGCCACCTCAAACCGGGCCAGTCCTGCATAGTCAAATTTCAGCCGGCGCCGCAAGGGCAGGGCCAGCACACCGGCGTAGGAGCCGGTGATGACCGCCTGCCCGGTCTGCAGACTCATGCCGCGTTCGCGCAGGAAATTGGCCAGCCAGTACAGTGGCGCTCGCGGATGGTCATCCGGATGGTGCGCTTGCGCGTTCATTGGCGGCTCGTCTTCAATTTGCCATGTCAGCTCAAATGCAGGCGCTGCGGGCGCCGTCAGGGCTGGCCCGAGCCACAGGCCGCTGTTGACCAGTCCATCGGCCAGCAGCTCCGGGAAGGGAAGGCCCGCGTGGCTGGAGTAGCGGCTGGCGCAGATTTCCAGTGCGGCATGCACGGAGCCCACCGCCGCATCAACCTCCGCCTCGGTGTAGGCGTGCGCGCGCGCTGGCAGGTCATGGGCCAGCACAAAAGCGAGCTCGGGTTCAAGGTTGACCGCATCTTTGGAGGTCACGGCACTCACGGCCGCCCGGCTGATGGAAGGCTGGTAAATTGGCGCGGCGCCCAGTTTGCCGGGGCTTGGCAGGGAAGCCTTCCAGCCGCCGATGGGCTGCCCCAAGCGGCGGGTCACTTCCTGCTGCACTTGCCAGCCGTCCTCCAGGTCAGCCGGGCGGCAAAGCTCGGGCAAGCGCGGGCCCTGCCGCGCGGCCGTCCGTCTTGCTATTAATTCAGTAGCTGCTTGTGCAAGCAGAGCGGGCGTCAGAGGCATATTTTTCTTAAGGTTTTGGTTTGCTGAGGGCCTTCAAGGGAGGGCGTAAGTCTGTTGTCATCAGGCCGTTTGGCTGCTCGCGTTTCAGTGTAGCGCGGGCTTGGCGCAGGCAGCGCCCGGCGGGCGCACTTCGCCTTTGCAGCCTTCGCCTCTTAAGTTGCCTATAGTCCCCTGTAGTATTGGCAGCTTCAGCGTCCTTAAATTTTTCTCTTCACTTCACATTGAACCCTCTCACCATCATGAAAAACTTCCTGAATCTTTCTTCCACCCTGCCTGTTGATGCCGCTGACGCGCTGCTGGTCGGCCGCGTCTGGATAGAGGAAACCGGGCCTGTGCTGGCGCTGGTCAGCGTCGATGGCGTGTTCGACCTTTCCAGCGTGGCGCCCACCGCCAGCCAGTTGCTGGAATTGCCGGATGTAGCCCAAGCCGTGCGTGCTGCCGCACGCTCGTTGCCGCGCCTGGCAGACACGGCCGACGTGCTGGCCAATTCGGCGGCGGGTACGCACAACCCCAAGCTGCCCTGGCTGCTGGCGCCTTGCGACTTGCAGGCGATCAAGGCCTCGGGGGTGACCTTCGTCGCGTCCATGCTCGAGCGGGTGATTGAAGAGCAGGCAGGCGGTGACGCCAGCAAAGCCGAAGCCGTGCGCGCGGCGGTGGTCAGCGTGATCGGCGACAACCTCAGCAGCGTCAAGCCGGGCTCGCCCGAAGCGGCAAAGCTCAAGGACGTGCTGATTGCCCAAGGCGTCTGGTCGCAATACCTTGAAGTCGGCATTGGCCCCGATGCGGAAATTTTTACCAAGAGCCAACCCCTGAGCGCGGTGGGCACGGGCGCCGAAGTGGGCATTCACCCGCACAGCCACTGGAACAACCCGGAACCTGAAATCGTGCTGGCCGTGAATTCGCGCGGCGAGGTGCAGGGAGCGACCCTGGGCAATGACGTCAATCTGCGCGACTTCGAAGGGCGCAGCGCGCTGCTGCTGGGCAAGGCCAAAGACAACAACGCCTCATGTGCGATTGGCCCCTTCATCCGCCTGTTTGACGAGCACTTCAACATCGACCACGTGCGCCGCAGCGATTTGACGATGACGGTGACCGGGCCCGAAGGGTTCGAGATGAAGGGCGGCAGTTCACTGAGCATGATCAGCCGCGACCCGCTGGACCTGGTGGCCCAGGCGATTGGCGCCAATCACCAGTACCCCGATGGCTTCATGCTGTTTCTGGGCACCATGTTTGCGCCCACCCAAGACCGGCACGGCCCCGGTCAGGGCTTCACCCATGTGGTGGGCGACGTGGTAGCGGTCTCAACACCGCAGCTGGGCAGCCTGGTGAACCGCGTCACGACGTCGGACCAGGCCGTGCCCTGGACGTTCGGTATGGCGGCGCTGATGCAAAGCCTGGCGCGCCGCGGCCTGCTTTAAGAAAGAGCGAACCCGTCTCATGCACACCTCGGCACTTGTTCTTTTTTCCGGCGGTCAGGACTCCACCACCTGCCTGGCGCAGGCGCTTTCCAAATACGAGCGCGTTGAAACCATCGCGTTTGACTACGGTCAGCGCCACAAGGTCGAGCTGCAGGCGCGCCTGAATGTGCTGCGCGAAATCAAGACCCGGTTTCCACAATGGGCGCCCAGAATGGGGGAAGACCACCTGCTGGACCTCGCCGTGCTGGGGCAGGTCAGCGAATGCTCGCTGACGCGCGACATGGCCTTCAAAATGGAAAGCTCCGGCTTGCCCAATACCTTTGTGCCGGGGCGCAACCTGCTGTTTTTGACGTTGGCGGCCGCATTGGCGTACCGGCGCGAGCTGCAGGTCCTGGTCACGGGGGTATGCGAAACCGACTTTTCGGGTTACCCCGACTGCCGCGACGACACCATGAAGGCCATGCAACTGGCGCTTTCGCTGGGCATGGATAAACGCTTTCTGGTCGAGACGCCGCTGATGTGGATTGACAAGGCCGACACCTGGCGCCTGGCCCATTCGCTGGGCGGCCAAGTGCTGGTGGACCTGATCATCGAGCACACCCACAGCTGCTACCTGGGAGACCGCGAGCACCGGCACGCCTGGGGCTATGGCTGCGGGCAGTGTCCGGCCTGTGCGCTGCGGTCGCGCGGCTTTGTGGCCTATGCGGCGTCTTTGTCAAAACCGTAATCGCGCTCGACTTTGGCGATGCGGGTTTTGTATTGGCGGTACCAGTCGCTGCGCCCGGTTTTCTGGGCAATCTGATGTTCCGCGTGCGCCTTCCAGGCTTTAATCGCTTCAAGGCTTTGCCAGTAACTCACCGTAATTCCGACCCCGTCGCGGGCCGACTCAATACCCAGAAACCCCGGCTGCTCGGCGGCCAGTGCGACCATGCGCTCGGCCATGTCGCCATAACCCTGGTCGATGTCGGTGCGCAGGGTGGTGAATATCACGGCGTAGTAGGGTACGGACGGTGTGGTGGCAATCATTCGCGTCTTTCGTTAAGTTGATACAAGGCGGGCGAGCCTTCCGGCAGTTTTTCAAGTTCCCAGAGCTTGTTGTGAAAAGCCGCCACGCTGGGGCGGTGGGCGATGGAAACCATGCCGCCCTTGGCCGCCTTGACCTGCGCCAGCAGTTTTTCGTGCAGCGTTTTCTCGGCCACCTCGTCCAGCGCACTGGTCGCTTCGTCGGCAAAAATCCAGCTGGGTTTCTTCAGCAGCACCCGGGCAATGGCCAGGCGTTGCTGCTCGCCACCCGACAGCTTCTGGCTCCAGGCGTCCTGGTCATCGAGTCGGCTGGTCAGCTTCGGCAGCAGCGCGTCTCCAAGGGCCTGCTTGAGGGCTTCGTCGCAGTACTGCGCGGCCGGCTGCGGGTACGCCAGCGCATCACGCAGCGTGCCATCGGGGAAGTAGGGGCGCTGCGGAATGAACATGGCGTTTGCCGGTACATGGGTCTGGCCTTTTGCAAACGGCCAGATGCCTGCCAGGGCACGGAACAGCGTGGACTTGCCACTGCCTGATGGGCCTTTGACGAGCACGCTTTCGCCGGGACCGGCCTTCAGTGACACGCCGCTCAGCAGGGTCGCGCCCGTCGGCAGCGCCAAGCTCAGGCCGCTGACCGCCAGCGTGTCGGCACCGGCCAAGGGATTTTCGTTGTTTGCTATCACATTGATAGCTGTCCGAACCCGTCCTTGTTGGACAAGGCTTGAAATATTGTCTTCAAAACTGGTCAGGCGGTCGGTCGTGGCGCGCCACGCGGCCAGGCTGCTGTAGTTGTCGACCAGCCAGCTGAGCGAGTCTTGCACCCGCCCGAAGGCCGACGATATTTGCATCAGTTCCCCGAGCTGGATGGCGCCGCTGAAAAAGCGCGGTGCCGCCACGATGAAGGGAAAGACCACGGCGGCCTGGCCAAAAAAGTTGGTAAACCACACCAGGTTTTTTTGCGCCTTGATCAGCTTGAGGTAGTTGGCCAGCACGGCGGAAAAGCGGGTGTCAAGGTGTGCCCGTTCCACGGCTTCGCCTTTGTCCAGCGCGATGGATTCGCTGTATTCGCGTACCCGCACCATGTGGTGGCGAAAGTCGGCCTCAACGCGCTGCTGCTGGAAGTTGAGCTTGATCTGCGGCCGGCCGATGTAGTGGGTGACGATGCTGCCCACGACACAATAGAGCACGGCCATCCAGACCATGAAGCCCGGAATGCTGTAGGAAGTGCCGCTCAGCGTGAACGCGAACGCGCCTGAGAGCGACCAGAGAATGCCGACAAAACTGAGCAGCGTGACCACGGCATTGAGCAGGCCCATGCTCAGCGAAATGCTGTAGGTGGTAAACAGGTTGATGTCCTCCTGAATCCGCTGGTCCGGATTGTCTGGCGCATTGGCGGTATTCGAGCCGCCGTTGTCCGCACCGGTAAAGCGTGCCAGCTCCAGCTGGTAAAAGGCATGGTCGGCCAGCCAGCGCTGCAGGTAATGCGTCGTCATCCATGCGCGCCAGCGCATCTCCAGCAGCTGCGTCAGGTAGAAACGGTAAACGGCGATGATGATGAAGGCGAACGCCAGGTAGGTGAATCGCCCCAACTGCGTCCAGAACACCGCCGCGTCCTTGTTTTGCAGAGCGTCGTAAAACACCCGGTTCCAGTCATTGATCAGCACCAGCATGTAGACCGCGCCCAGGTTGAGCAGGACGATGGCCAGCAGCAGGCCGCGGGCTTTCCATTTGTCTTCTGACCTGAAGTAAGGTGCCGACAGGGCCCAGACCCTGGCGCTGAACCGCCTGAAGGCGCTGAATTTGGTGGAGATGCGTGAGAGTAGATTCATTCAGAAAGTCGTGGTTGAACCAGGTTGGAAGCGTCAGGACAGTTGGTTGGACACGCCGCTGGCCACATGGCCAGCGGGCACATGCTGGGCCGCCGAATGGACATGGCCGGTCTGGTCGTCAAAGAAAAAGTCGGGTTCAAATTCGCGCAGAAACTCGCCCTTTGCCAGGCCGCCGAGGAACATGGCTTCATCGATCTCGATATTCCAGTCCATCAGCGTGCGGATGGCGCGCTCGTGCGCCGGGGCGCTACGCGCGGTCACCAGTGCGGTGCGGATACGCATTTGCGGTGTGCCGTCTTGCTGCAGGCGATGCAGCGCTTTCAGCAAGGGCATGAAGGGGCCAGGGGGCAGCGGTTTTGCCGCCAGCTTGCGCTCATGCTTTTGAAAGGCCTCCAGGCCGTCGCGCTGGAACACCCGCTCGGCCTGGTCAGAAAACAGCACCGCATCGCCGTCAAACGCAATGCGAACCTCGTTGGGATAGCTGCTTTTGGCGTGGACTGAGTGCGTGGCGACGGTCGCCGCCGCAAAGCCTGCATCCAGCGCAGCCCTCACGTCCTCGGGGTTGGCTGACAAAAACAGATTGGCCTGCAAGGCCCGCAGGTAGTTATACGGCGCACGGCCCTTGGTGAACACGCCGCGCTCCAGCTTGAGCTTGTTGACGTCGGCCGAGCGAAACACCCGCAGCCCGGACACCGGGTCATTACGCGAAAGCATCACCACTTCCACCCGTTTGATCTCCGTGTTGAAAGCCAGCAGCTTTTTGATCAGTGAAAACGCCACGCCAGGCCTGGCAGGCAGGTCCAGCCGGTCCAGCTGGAGTTGCATGTAAGCCCCGTCTTTTTTGGCGCCCTGTGCCGGTTCTTCCGTCAGGCCGGTTTCAAAAACGCGGTTTTCTTCTTCAAAATCAAACAGGGCGCGCGATGAGATCGCCACCACGAGCTGACCATCGAGATTTGCTGCCATAGTGATGCCTTGGTCCGTAGTGTGCTGTTAGCCGATTGGCAACTCCAGTGTCCGCCATTGTCCATAATCCGGCCTGTTCAATGTGACCCACGATCTGTGTGAGAAGTTTCACCGCCCGGATGACGCCAGCGTGCGTGATCTACCGCGTGTCTGCCGGGCCCCGCAGTTGTCAGCCGCGTGAGCAGCAGGGCAGTAGCCTGGCCCCCAGCGGGAAGTCGGTGCTGGGCTCAATCGTGGGCAGGCGCGGGGGTTGGGGTTCGCTCATCGGTGATCTGTTTGAGGCAGGCGGGACAAAAACACGAGGCTGCGCTGTTGTCCGGTTGCAAGGGCAGGGGCCGGGCGGCAGGAACAGGCATCACATGAGGCAACTGCGTACACCAGCACTCGGCGTCTCCAGCCACGTTGCTGCAACGAAAGCCAGCGCAGCAGCGTGGGCACAGCGACGAATTTGGCAACTCAGCTTCTGGTAATAACGCGCCCGGTGAAGTCATGGCAGCATCCGGTCAGCTCTGCAAAAACAGCCGGTACACCGGGTTGTCGGTTTCTTCGACATGGGGGTAGCCCAAGGTGTCCAGAAATTCCTTGAAGGCCTTGTTGTCGGCCTTGGGAACCTGCAAGCCCACCAGAATACGCCCGTAGTCGGCACCCTGGTTGCGGTAGTGAAACAGACTGATGTTCCAGCCCGGGCGCATGCTGGACAAAAACTTCATCAGTGCGCCCGGCCGCTCGGGAAATATGAAACGCAGCAAACGCTCGTCTTTGGACAGCGCGCTGTGCCCGCCCACCATGTGGCGAATGTGTTCCTTGGCCAGCTCGTCATGCGTGAGGTCGAGCGCCTTGAAGCCGTGGCGTGAAAAATTGGCGGCAATTTTGCTGCTCTCGCCCTTGGCCGATGTGGTCAGGCCCACAAACACATGGGCGTTGGCATCGTCACTGATGCGGTAGTTGAATTCGGTCACATTCCGCGGGCCACCTCCTGACGAAATGGGCAACTCGCCAATCAGCTCGCAAAACCGCCGGAAGCTGCCGCGCTCTTCGGGAATCGTCACGGCAAACAGGGCCTCGCGTTCCTCGCCCACTTCGGCCCGCTCGGCGACAAAGCGCAGGCGGTCAAAGTTCATGTTGGCGCCGCACAAAATGGCGGCGTAGGTTTCGCCTTTGGTCTTGTGGGTGGCCACATACTGCTTGATCGCGGCCACGGCCAGCGCACCCGCGGGCTCCACGATGCTGCGGGTATCGACAAACACATCCTTGATGGCGGCGCAGACCGCGTCGGTATCGACGGTGATGTAGTCGTCCACCAGTTCGCTGCTGATGCGGAAGGTTTCTTCGCCCACCAGCTTGACGGCCGTGCCATCTGAAAACAGGCCCACGTCGCTCAGGGTCACACGCTTTTTCGCGTGTACCGACTGGATCATGGCGTCGGAGTCGTTCATCTGCACGCCGATCACCTTGATCTCGGGCCGCACGGCCTTGATGTAGTTGGCCACGCCAGAGATCAGTCCGCCGCCGCCTATGGCCACAAACACCGCATCCAAGCGGTTGGAGCCCAAGCTTTGCAGTTGTCGCAGGATTTCCATGGCAATCGTGCCCTGGCCGGCAATCACGTCCGGGTCGTCAAACGGGTGCACAAAAGTAAGCCCCAGTTTTTTCTCAAGCACCACGGCGTGGACATGGGCATCCGAGTAGCTGTCGCCGTGCAGCACGACCTCGCCGCCCCAGCCTTTGACCGCGTCAATCTTGACTTGCGGTGTGGTCGTCGGCATCACAATCACGGCGCGGGTGCCGAGTTTTTGCGCGCTTAGCGCCACCCCTTGGGCGTGGTTACCGGCCGAGGCGCAGATCACGCCTTTTTTGAGCTGTGCTGGGCTCAGGTGGGCCATCTTGTTGTAGGCACCCCGCAGCTTGAAGCTGAACACCGGCTGCTGGTCTTCGCGTTTTAACAGCACGGTGTTGTTCAGGCGCTGACTCAGGTTTTTTGCCGGCTCCAGGCTTGACTCCACCGCCACGTCATAAACCCGTGCCGTGAGGATTTTTTTCAGGTAATCAGCGGGCTTGAGCCCCTTGGCAGAAGGCTTTCCAAACGGTTTCCTGGATGGTTTGGTGCTTCGGGATGCAGGGTGCTTGGTGGTCGGGGTGTTGGTGGGCATGTTTTTTTCTCGCAACCTGACATCATAGTGGCCAGGAAATGGGCAAAAAAAAAGACCCAGACCTTGCGGTCTGGGCCTATAAATCCACCCTTTGAGGAGGTGGAGGAGACAACCAGTGCAAAAATACGTTGAGTCGGTGATGACAGTCCGCATTGATGCAATGGTTTTAGTATAGCGGAGCGGTGCTGCGCTGCACAATACTTTGTAGCGGAAACTAAGCATTTCCGTGGGTTATTAATAAATGTTTTGCATAAGGAATTGCGTGTATGGAATGCACAGTGAGCTGGACAGGCACAAAGGCGGCGACCGGGTTGCGCTCAGGCATGACGTTTCTCGCCGAAACCGGCAGTGGCCACACCCTGGTGATGGACGGCGCGCCCGATGCCGACAAGCCGGAAAATGGTGGCGCCAACTTGGCGCCACGCCCCATGGAAACCATGCTGGCGGGCACGGGCGGTTGCACCGCGTATGACGTGGTGCTGATTCTCAAGCGCGGCCGCCATGATGTACGCGGCTGCTCGGTCAAGCTCAGCTCCGAAAGAGCCCCCGCAGACCCCAAGGTGTTCACCAAAATTCACATGCATTTTGTGGTGACGGGGCGCGGCTTGGCCGCCAGCGCCGTGGAACGCGCCATTGCCATGAGCCACGACAAATACTGCTCGGCCACTATCATGCTGGCCAAAACGGCAGAAATTAGCACCAGCTTTGAACTGATCGAGGCTTGAAGCTGTTTTGGCATCTGGCGCCCGAAAAATGGGCGCCAGATGCTATTAAATTTAGAGCAGCTTCGAAATTCGGCGCAGGTCGCATCCGATCGGTGCCATTAAACCTAGAAACGACAGCTGGACGCGCCCGTGGGTGCTGTGATTGGCGAGCCAGACAAGGCGCGACAATGCAGCGGGCTATTGCCCGCAAGGCGGAGTAACGCTGTATGGCGCGGCAAGCGCAGTGCCATCGGGTGCGTAGCGCTCTGACCCAAAAGGTGAACGTGATCGAAGGCAAGAAAGCTGGATTTCATGCGGATTTACCAAAGTAATCAAGCGGTCAGCTGCCGTTTTTAGGTTATATCCGGTGCGCCACCGTCGTCATCACCCGGGCCGCCGAGCGCATCAGCAGCTTTACCGGCGTCGGCAGTTGCATCGCGCCCGCATCGTCCGCTGCCCGTGCATGCCGCGCCTCGTCGTCCTTCATTTGCGCCACGATGGCGCGGGACTCGTGATCGCCTTCAGGCAGGCGCTCCAGCTGGCTCTCCAGATGGGCTTCGACCTGACGCTCAGTCTCCACCACAAAGCCCAGGCTCACGCCGTCGCCCAGCCGGCTGGCGACCAGGCCTAGCCCAAAGGCGCCTGCGTACCAGAGCGGGTTGAGCAGGGAGGGGCGGGCACCGAGCTCGTCTAGCCGGTCCCTGGTCCAGGCGAGGTGATCGCCTTCTTCCCGGCTGGCTTTCAGAAACTGCTCGCGCAGAACCGGGTCGCGCGTGCCCAGCGCCTGCGCGGCATACAGCGCCTGCGCGCAGACCTCGCCCACATGGTTGACCCGCATCAGCGCACCAGACAGGGCTTTGTCCTGCGAGCTCAGGTCGGTAGCCTGGGCTGCCACCGTGGGGCAGGTTCGGCTGGCGCGGGGTTTGGCAAACAGCGTGCGCAGTACGCCGTCCGCGGCGTTCAGTGCGAAATCAAGTGAAGGTTTCATGGGGCTCTCTCATTGGGCGGTCGTAGGGCAGAGTGAAAAACTATGCTGTCAGGTCTGCAGGGCTTGTAGGCCACCGGTATTTTTTTTCAGGCCGCTTGTGTGCAACGCCCCAGAAAAATGACCTTCAGCGCAATGGTAGCGCCTATGCAGAAAAATGGACAGGCAACAAAAAAGCCCCCAAAAAGGAGGCTTTCAAGTGCGGCGATTCAGGCCGCAAGGCCGAAACCGGCGATCAGAAGGTGTGGCGAATACCGAAGGCCACGTTGGTGGAGCCGGTACCCGCAGTGGCCGTCACGCCGCCCAGAAAGCCGTTTCCGCCGGGTGCAGCCTGGCCATTGCCTTTGTTGTTGAAGCGTGTCAGCACCGCATTCAGGTTGGTGCGTTTGGACAAGGCGTAGGTATAAGTCGCGCCGTAGGAATCGGTGTCGGCATTGCTTGCCAGCTTGTCGTCCAGGCGGTTGTAGGCAACGACCACGGTGTGAACGCCGCTGGTAAGACGGTAACCGATATGCATGAGCTTGGCATCCTGCTTGAACGCATTGTTGTAAGCGTTTTGGAATGCACTACCGACGGCGGCGCTGCCTGTCGCGCCCGTAATGGTGGCGCCAATGGTCGACAAGCCGGTGGGGTTCTCATCTTTGATGGTGGCATATTGCCCGTACAGGGTGCCAGGACCCACATCCACCGATGCGCCGAGTACGTTGTTCTCCAGGGAGTCCTGGCCCAGCTCGTTCTTGCGCTGGTTGCGGGCAAGCCCCGCAGAAAATCCATTGCCCTTGTAAATCACCATGCCGCCCCAGAAGCGACCCGCAGAGCTGTTGCCTGCCACTTCGCCCGCGCCGTACATCAAGGTTGCGGTGATGCCGCCTGTTTTGATGCCGTATTGCAGGGTATTGCTCAAGCGAATGTCAAAACCGGAGGGGAAGCTGGCGATCTGGCCCACCGCCAGGCTCGACTGTGTTTGGGACGCGTCAAACGCTGCGCCAGTCAGGTAGGCCGGTGTGTACTGACGGCCGAGAGTAAATGCGCCGAAGGGGGTAATCAGGCCGGTGAAGGCCTGACGGTCAAATAAGCGGTTGCCCGAGGCGCCTACATTGACCCCCAAATTGTCGGCAATTGACGTATTGACAGTTTTAATAAGTATGGCAGTTGGTACCTGAGGAGGAAATTGCGGCAATCCAAGCCCTGCAGCAGTGGACATGCGATCAGGCAGCTGCGTGCCAGAAGCGGGCCTATTGGAAACCGAACCCGTATCCAGCTCCAACCGGTTTTCCAGCGTAAAAATGGCTTTGTAGCCACCGCCAAGATCTTCTGTACCGCGCAGACCCCAGCGCGAACCTTCCATGATGCCGCTGGCAATATAGGTGGACGACCTATCTCCCAGGCCGCTCACATAGTTGATGCCGCCGTCAAGAATGCCATACAGGGTCACGGTGCTTTGCGCCATAGCAGCAGTGGAGGACAAAATTCCCAGGACGGCGGTTGCAACAAAGGTCAGTTTTTTCATGGAGTCTCCAAAGAGTTGTAATTAAAGGTGAAATCTTCGCAGTTGTCGTGAATTCTCAGGCTAGCTCGATGACTGAGAGATTAATTGCGATGCAGCAGGCCGTAAAGAGTGGCATTACCGGGCTTATCACTTTTGCGACAGGGGAAAACCCTTTGTTGGTCAACGCGGCAGGCGGCCAAAAACAGTTGCGCGCGTTGTGCCGCTTGCGGGCTTTTCTCCTCTGAGGCGCCGGTTTTTTGAACGAGCAAAGTCGCTTCTGGCAAGCCGCTCGTCACGACGCGCGTGGCCAGTCAGGTTTTTGCCTCTATTTTTCAGGATGCGTGGCATCCATGCGACAGGTGGCCGTTGGCACTTATCATTTGCGTTGGTGTGCGGTATGCCGGAGATTTTTGTTACATATTGATCCAAAGACCTTTCGGGACCGAAATGCCTGCCATGCTGCCTCGTGGGTGCTCCATGGCCGTGTTGTGTTGTATCTCTTCCACGGCCGGTAATGACTTGTTGCTGATGTGCAACAAACAAGGAATTTTTAGGCTGTTTTCTTTGCGCGACGGCGCCGGGTCTGGTGCAATAGACCCAACTTCCTAAATGGAGGTTGGCCCGGGGATCCACAATCCTGGAGCCCTATGTTTAACCTTGGAGAAATTTCTCATGAAAAAAACCCTTATCGCTTTGGCTGCACTCGGTGCAATGGCTGGTGCAGCACATGCACAATCGACCGTGACCCTCTACGGTTTGCTCGACGCTAACTTCGGCGGCTTCAAAACCAACTCCGCTTCTGCTTCTACCCCTACCCCTACCATCCAGAACCTGACCCAGACCAAAATTGAATCCGGTGGTTTGAATGGTTCCCGTTGGGGCATGCGCATGAGCGAAGACCTCGGTGGTGGCATGGCTGCTATTGGTAACCTCGAAAGCGGTATCAACCTCGATACAGGTGTCAACACACAAACTGGTGTGCTGTTCGGCCGTCGCGCCAACGTCGGTCTGTCCAGCGGTTTTGGTACCGTGACCCTTGGTCGCAACTCCAGCTCTTATGACGACGTCTCTGCTGACCACGCCATGATGGGCCAGTCGATTTTCGACCCGTCCAACGTGAACAATGGTATTACGTCTGATGCCGCACAAACTGCTGTTACTGCTGTCTCCGCAGCTGCTCCTGTTAATGCTACCAACGCAACGGCAATTGCAAACCTCCTGAACCGCGGTGGCCGTACATGGCTCGGTTACGCTACCCGCTTTGACAACAGCGTCAAATACATCAGCCCTAACTTCAGTGGTTTCAGCGGTTCCGCCATGTACGCTTTCGGCGAAAACAAAACGACGACTCAAGATGCTACCAAAAGCATTTCGGCTAACCTGAAATACGCCAATGGTCCTCTGCTGGTTTCTGGTGGCTATCAGGCCGAAGGTACGCGCACTACTCTAGCCAATGACGCTAAAGTAGAAAACACCCTGTTGAGCGTCGCCTATGACTTCGGCGTGGCAAAAGTGGGTGCGGGTTTCAACCGTGCGAAATTCAAGGACGTTTTCAAGGCTGACGGTACCCAACTGGCTGCCCAGAACGAATGGAACCTGAGCGTTGCAGTGCCTCTGGGTGCTACCACCCTGAGCGCTGGTTATGCCCAGTCCAAAGGTGACGACCTCGGCAAGAGCACCGGCTTCGGTGTCCAGGCTCTGTACGCTCTGAGCAAGCGCACGACCCTGTACGCAGGTGGCCTGAGCAGCAAGGCGTATGACAATCTGGCTGACAAAACTGCCGCCAAGTATGTCGGTAGCGACATCGGCCGCGCCACGACCTACGCCGTGGGCATGCGCCACACGTTCTAATTGGACTCTGGCCTAGCGCCAGTATCTGATGAGAATTCAAAAGCCGTTTCGGGGAAACCCGGAGCGGCTTTTTTTATGTTCATGGTTTTTTTGCCCAAATTTCTGCATCGGGTCTTCTGCAACTACATGCAGGCATGGAAACCCCCGATAGTTACTGCGTTAACTATTCAAGACTAGTATTTGGTATTTGCTGAACCCAGGATTCAACTGACATGCGCGTTCCGGCCACTCCACCAACGGTTTTATCTTCCCTGCTTTCTGATGGGCCAGACACCTTGCACGCCGACCGACCGACCCAGTTGCGCGCCAATGGCCGCGCCTTTGCACAAATTGCGCAATTCCATCCGGAGCTGACGGCGTTTCGGCGCGACTTGCACGCGCACCCGGAGCTTGGCTTTGAAGAGGTTTACACCTCCAGCCGGGTGGCGCATGCGCTCAAGCTGTGCGGCGTTGACGAGGTGCACACGGGCATCGGCAAGACAGGCGTGGTCGCCGTGATCAGGGGGCAGCAAACCGGCACAGCGTTCAAGTCCAGCGTCTGGCCGATGGTGGGCTTGCGGTCCGACATGGATGCGCTGCCCATGACCGAGCACAACGAGTTTGGCTGGAAATCGGCCAAAGCCGGGCTGATGCACGGCTGTGGCCACGACGGCCACACCACCATGCTGGTGGGCGCGGCCCGTTATCTGGCCGAAACACGCCGCTTTGCGGGCGATGCGGTGCTGGTGTTCCAGCCGGCAGAAGAGGGGCGCGGGGGGGCAAACGCCATGATCAAGGACGGGCTGTTCGAACGCTTCCCGGTACAGTCCATTTACGCCATGCACAACTGGCCGGCCATGCCGCCCGGCACCATAGGCATCAACCCCGGGCCCATGATGGCGGCGGCCGACCGCATCACGATCGAGATCACCGGCAAGGGCGGCCATGGCGCCCATGCTTATCTCACGGTCGATCCGGTGCTGGTGGCTGCGCACATCATCACGGCGGTGCAGAGCATTGTTTCGCGCAACGTGAAAGCCATGGACAATGCCGTGGTCAGCGTGTGCGCCATGCAGGCGGGCGATCTGGGCGCCATGAGCGTGGTGCCCGGCAATGCCACCCTGGTGGGCACCGTGCGCACCTTCAAGCCCGAGATACAAGAGCTGATAGAGCGGCGTTTGCGTGAGCTTTGCACATCGGTGGCGCAGGGTTTTGGGGCGACCGCTACGGTCAAGTACGAACGACTGTACCCGGCCACCATCAATTCACCGGCCGAGTACGCACTGGCGGCAGCGGTTGCTGACCAGCTCGTGGGCCCGGAAAATGTCGTGCATAACCTGGAGCCCAGCATGGGTGCGGAAGATTTCTCTTTCATGCTCAAAGTCAAGCCAGGCGCCTACCTGCGCCTCGGCCAGGGCGAGCAACTGCCCGATGGCAAGGGCGGCAGTGTGGGCGGCGTGGGCAGCCACTTTCTGCACAACAGCTGCTACGACTTCAACGACAGCATACTGCCGCTGGGCGCGGCGCTGTTTGCGGGGATCGTGGAACGCTCGCTGCCACTGGCCTGAAACCTGGCAAGGGCCTGTATGCTACTAATTTAATAGCTAATAGTCCACGGTTTTTATGGGTTTCAGTCATTACTGACGAATAATCCCTGGGATATCCGTTTTCTGACAAGCTCAAGTGCAAGCCGTACAGGATGTTCGCGCAATCTGTGCAGGCGCTGATTCCGGGTCTTTTGGGCGCTCGCTTTTTTACGTTGTCTTATCCGGCAAGCATGTGGTGAAGCCGCTGCAAACGACTACACCGCGATGGCGTGGCGCCTTACAACATGGTACTGACGCTTTACCGATAGTGATGAGTCTGTTCCGTCATTGTGTACCACCCTCCTGGAGAATCGAAATGGCTCACCAAAAATTTAACGCCTGCATAGAGGCCTGCAACGCATGCGCAGTCGCCTGCAATCACTGTGCGACTTCCTGCCTGCACGAGCAAGACGTCAAGATGATGGCACGTTGCATCGCCCTGGACATGGATTGCGCCCAAATTTGCGCGCTGGCTGCAGCAGCCATGGCGCGCGGCAGTGAACACAGCAAGGCCATTTGTGCCTTGTGCGCCGATATCTGCAAGTCGTGCAGCGACGAGTGTGCAAAACACACAATGGAGCACTGCCAGGCATGTGCAAAAGCCTGCCTCAAGTGCGCGGAAGAATGCCGCAAGATGAGCGCCGCCTGAAGAAGACAACCCCTGGAATGAATGAAGGAGTCCGCATGAACCACACACTTAACTACACCAAAATAGGCGGCGCCGCCCTCGTCGCACTGGCAGCCGCGCTGTTGCAGCCGCTGGCGCAGGCTCAACCAGCGCCGGCGACTGGCGCCAGCACGATGCCGGGCATGAGCAGCTCGTCGCCAATGGCCGGAGACATGGACATGAAAGCCCTGATGAAGGACATGAGTGACAAGATATCCTCGATGCCGATGACGGGTAATCAGGACGTCGACTTTGCCAAGATGATGAGTTTGCATCACCAGGGTGCTATCGATATGGCGGAACCCGAACTGCGCAGCGGCAAAGCGCCTGAGATGCGAAAGCTGGCCAAGGACATCATCGCTGCGCAGAAAAAGGAAATTACGCTCATTGACAAGTTCCTGGCCAAGCAAGCGGCTTCCTCAAAGGGCATGCCCTCCAAGTAGAGTGCATGACCACACGGTTGGTCAATGAGAGGCCTGCGCGGGTGAAGCCATGATCGGTGGCTGCACAGGGGGTGAATGGCCTGACGAGCGTCTTTGGTGTCATGGCGCGTGATCCGTGCGACCTCTTTGCCGCCACACCGCGTCCGCCTCAGGCATAGCGCTTGTTGCGCAAATTATTTTTCATTTCCTGCAGCAGCGGCTGCAGCTTGGCGCCTATACGCAGCGCCACGCAGGTGGCCAGAATGTCAATGATCATCAGGTGCATCAGGCGGGACACCATGGGGCTGTAGCGGTCATAGCCTTCGGGGTGGTCGGCCGCCAGGTGAATGTGCCCGGCCGCGGCGAGTGGCGAGCCGGTGGCGGTGATGACGATGGTGGTGGCGCCGTTTTTTCGGGCGATGTCGCAGGCGTCCATCAGGTCACGCGTGCGGCCTGAATTGGAAATTACCACCACGCAGTCACCGGGCCCGAGCAGCGAGGCGCTCATGACCTGCATGTGGCCGTCGCTGTAGGCAATGCTGGTAATGCCCAGTCTGAAAAATTTGTGCTGGGCGTCTTGCGCCACGATGCCGGAGTTGCCCACGCCGAAAAACTCGATGTGTTTGCCGGTGTTGTAGGCCGCCAGCAGTGCCTGTGTGGCTTTTTCGAAGGCCAGCGGGCTGGCATCATTGCGGTACTTTAAAAATGCGGCCACGGTGTTGTCAATGACCTTGACGATCACATCGGCGGTCTTGTCATCTGCATCCACGCTGCGGTGAATAAAGGGAACGCCCTCGCTCACGCTGCCCGCCAGCTTGAGCTTGAAGTCCGAGAGGCCGTCGTAGCCCACGCTGCGGCAAAACCGCACCACGGTCGGCTTGCTGACATGCGAGCGGCTGGCCAGCTCGGTGATGGGCAGGCTGGCAAACGCGCGCGGGTCAGCCAACACCAAGCGGCCCACCCGCTGTTCTGCAGGGGCCAGCGAGGGCAGGGATGCCTTGATCCGGTCAAGCATTGGGAACCCTTAGTGAGTCAGAAATTACAAACATACCCGTTTCGTCATCGCGAGCGAAGCGCGGCGATCCATCGTCGAAAAAGCGGGTTCATGGATTGCCACGCTTCGCTCGCAATGACGGGGAAGAGGTATTTCGGCAATTTCCATCTTCCTTAGCACTCTTCACTCCAGCAATAACCATCGCGGGCAATCATGGCGCTGGCGGCGCTTGGCCCCCAGGTTCCTGCGGCATAAGGGCGGGGCTTGGCGCTGTCGTTGCGCCACGCGTCCAGAATCGGCTCGACCCAGCGCCAGGCTTCTTCCTGCTCATCGCTGCGCACAAACAGGTTGAGCCGCCCGGCTATCACATCGAGCAGCAGCCGCTCGTAAGCGCCCACGCGCTCGGAGCCAAAGCGCTTGTCGAAATCAAGGTCGAGCTGAACCGGTGCCAGGGTCGGTGTGCCTCTGCCATGGCGCTGGTCGGCCCCCTGGGCCAGCAAATGCAGCTCCAGCCCGTCCTTGGGCTGCAAGTTGATCACCAGCCGGTTGTCCACATTCGAGCTCGCCAGGGGTGACTTGAAGATGGCATGGGGCGCTGGGCGAAAGTTCACCTCGATATGCGCGTCACTGCCGGCCAGCCGCTTGCCTGTGCGTATGTAAAACGGCACACCGGCCCAGCGCCAGTTGGCAATCTCGGTGCGCAGGGCCACAAAGGTTTCGGTGCGGCTGTCCGGGTCCACGCCTGGTTCATCGCGATAGGCGGGCACCGCCTCGCCCTCGATGCTGCCAGCGGCATACTGGCCGCGAATGACGTGCTGGCTCAGGGTTTCGGGCGTCCAGGCTTTCAGTGATCGCAAGACCTTGAGTTTTTCGTCACGGATGGCATCGGCGTGCGAGTTGATGGGCGGCTCCATGCCAATGGCACACAGCAGTTGCAGTGCATGGTTCTGCACCATGTCGCGCAGCGCACCGGTGCTGTCGTAAAACGCGCCGCGTTTTTCCACACCCAGCTCTTCTGCAATGGTGATCTGGATGTTGGCAATGTGCTCGCGCCGCCACAGGGGTTCAAACAGCGAATTGCCGAAGCGCAGGGCAAACAGGTTTTGCACCGCGGGTTTGCCCAGGTAATGGTCGATGCGGAATATCTGTTTTTCCGTGAGCACGCTGCGCACGGTTTCGTTGATGGCGCGGTTGGAGGCCAGATCATGGCCCAGCGGTTTCTCAAGCACCACCCGTGTTTGCGGGCCGTTCAGGCCGGCGGCGGCCATCTGCTCGCACACCACGGTAAAGAGACCGGGCGCCGTGGCCACATACATCACCACCACATCGGCGGGCCGCTGCTGCAGCTTGGCCGCAAGGTGGGCATAGTCGGCCGGGTTGGACAAGTCCATGCGCAGGTAACCGAGCAACGCCGCAAAGCGCGAAAACTCTTCCTCGCTGGGGCGCTTGGCCAGTTCGACGTGGTCAAAGCGGGCTTTGATCAGGGCCCGGTATTGGTCGTCAGACAAATCGTCGCGCGCCACACCCACAATGCGACCGCCCGCAGGCAGCGTGCCGTGGCGGAAGGCCTGAAACAGGGCAGGCATGATTTTTCGCCACGCCAGATCGCCGGTGCCGCCAAACAGGATAAGGTCAAAACTCATGATGAGAAATTGTCGTGGTAATAAAGTTTCATATTCTATGGGCATAATGGTAACTGCGCCTGTCTGATGCATGTGACCCCCACGTGTTTTACGATGGCTTCATCCTGCCAAACCTCGCGCTCTCTCTGAGCGTTCATGCCATGAATCAACTCGACACTCTCAAACAGTTCACCACCGTGGTGGCCGACACGGGCGACTTCAAACAGCTGGCCCAATTCAAGCCGCAAGACGCCACCACCAACCCTTCGCTGATCCTCAAGGCGGTGCAAAAGGCTGATTACCAGCCGCTGCTGCAGGACACGGTAGGCCGGTTCAAGGGCCGTGCGCTGGACGAAATCATCGACCGGCTGCTGGTGCGCTTTGGCTGCGAGATCCTGTCCATCATTCCGGGCCGCGTGTCAACCGAGGTGGATGCTCGCCTGAGCTTTGATGCCAACGCCATGGTCACGCGTGCCGAACGCCTGATCGAGCTGTACCAGGCCGAGGGCATTCACGTTGACCGGGTGCTGGTCAAGGTGGCCGCCACCTGGGAAGGCATTCAGGCCGCTGAAAAGCTGGAGCAGCGCGGCATCCATACCAACCTCACGCTGCTGTTTTCGTTCTGCCAGGCCGTGGCCTGCGGCCAAGCCAGGGTGCAGCTGATTTCACCGTTCGTGGGACGCATTTACGACTGGTATAAAAAGTCGGCTGGCACGGCCTGGGACGAGGCTGCGAATGCGGGTGCCAACGACCCCGGTGTGAAATCGGTGCGTCAGATTTACCACCATTACAAGCACTTTGGCATTGCCACGGAAATCATGGGCGCGAGTTTTCGCAATGTGGGCCAGATCACGGCGCTGGCGGGCTGCGACTTGCTGACCATCAGCCCCGAGCTGCTGGCCCAGCTGGCTGACTCCGACGCACCGCTGGCACGCGCGCTGGACGCCCATGCCGCGGCGGCGCTGGACTTGCCCGCAGTGAGTTTGGACGAAGCCGGTTTCCGTTACGCACTGAACCAGGATGCCATGGCCACCGAGAAGCTGGCCGAAGGCATACGCGCGTTTGCGCTTGATGCTGTCAAGCTTGAACAATTGATGCTGGCAGCCTAGGTCGCCCCATGAAACGATTACGTTGCGACCAGACGCCGGCGTGGGCGGCGCTGCAAGCCTGCTTTGAAGCCTCCGGCAAAAATTTCGACCTGCGCGATGCGTTTGCCGCAGACTCGCAGCGCTTTGCCCGTTTCAGCCAGGACGCGCCGCATGTCTTTGCGGATATGTCCAAAAACCTGATCGATGCCGACAGCCAGGCGCTGCTGCTGGACCTGGCGCGGCAATGCGGGCTTGAGCAGCAGCGCGACGCGATGTTTGCGGGCGAGCTGATCAACCGCACCGAGCATCGTGCCGCGATGCATTTTTTGTTAAGAAATACACCTCTGGACCAGACAGGACGTTCGCAAAAAGCTATAAAAAACATAGCAACTGAATGGCCGCAGGTTCACGCCACGCTGGACGCCATGCTGGCCTACGCGGAGCAGGTGCGTGGCGATGAAGCCATCACCGACATCGTCAACATCGGCATCGGCGGTTCGGACCTGGGGCCGCAAATGGCGGTGCTGGCCCTTAACGAATTTGCCACCAGGGCCAAGCGTTTTCACTTTGTCTCCAACGTCGATGGCGATGAGCTGGCGGGCGTGCTGGCCCAACTCAAACCGCGGAACACGCTGTTCCTGATTGCCTCCAAGACCTTCACCACCACCGAGACCATGACCAATGCCCATTCGGCCAGGATCTGGTTTGAGGCGCAGGGCGGCCATGACATTGGCCGCCATTTTGCCGCGCTGACGACCAATGTCGCTGCGGCGAATGAGTTTGGCATCACCACCACTTTCGGTTTCTGGGACTGGGTGGGCGGCCGCTATTCCCTGTGGTCCGCCATCGGCTTGCCGATTGCCATGGCGATTGGCGCAGGAGGTTTTCGTGAGTTTTTGGCGGGCGCGCACGCCATGGATGAGCACTTTCGCACGGCGGAACTGGCGCACAACCTGCCGGTGCGCCTAGGCCTGCTGGATGTCTGGTACCGCAACTTCCACGGTTTTACCAGCCGCAGTATTGCGCCTTACAGCAGTGCCTTGCGCCGCCTGCCAGCGTATTTGCAGCAGCTTGAAATGGAGAGCAACGGCAAGCGCGTGGATCGCGACGGCAACGCGGTGGATTACGATACCGGCATGGTGGTGTGGGGCGAACCCGGCACCAACGGCCAGCACGCCTTCTACCAACTCATCCACCAGGGCACACGCATGATCCCGGCGGATTTTCTCGCCCCGCTGCACAGCCAGAATCCGCTCGGCGAACACCACGCCATCCTGCTCGCCAACTGTTTCGCACAAACCGAAGCCTTGATGGTCGGCAAGACCGCAGCAGAAGCGCGCGCCGAACTGGAAGCACAGGGCATGCATGGCGAGGCGCTGGAAGCCCTGCTGCCGCACAAGGTGTTTCCCGGCAACAAACCGACCAACACCCTGCTGTTCGACAGACTCGATCCGCACACGCTGGGCATGCTGATCGCGCTTTACGAGCACAAAGTGTTCGTGCAAAGCGTGGTGTGGAACATCAACCCCTTCGACCAGTGGGGCGTGGAANNGAGAGCAACGGCAAGCGCGTGGACATGAGCGGCGAGGCCTTGCCGTTTGAAACGTCGCCAGTGCTGTGGGGTGAGCCCGGCACCAATGGCCAGCATGCGTATTTCCAAATGCTGCACCAGGGCACTTCGATCGTGCCGGTCGAGTTTGTGGCGGTCAAGCAAGCCGCGCACTATCCGCATGACATGCCGGGGCATCACGGCAAATTGCTGGCCAACGTGCTGGCCCAGGCGCAAGCCTTGATGCGTGGAAAAGAAGATGCGGGCGGGCACAGGCATTTCCCGGGCAACCGGCCCAGCACCTTCCTGCTGCTGGAGCAACTCACGCCCGCCAGCCTGGGCGCCCTGATTGCCCTGCAGGAGCACCGTGTGTTTGTCAGCGGTTCCATCTGGGGCATCAACAGCTTCGACCAGTGGGGCGTTGAGTTGGGCAAGGTGCTGGCC
>DFWY01000086.1:34401-34903 GCA_002381615.1 Polaromonas sp. UBA4122
TTGAGTTGGGCAAGGTGCTGGCCAAAGACATCGAGCCGCGTCTTCAAAGCGGGGATATCTCAGGGCTTGATGGCTCTACGGCCGGGTTGTTGCAACGCCTCCTTGGCGCGTGACCGGGTCTGCGCATTATCATGGCGGGGAATCTGCCCTGCGTGAATCCTGAGGAGGAGAAAACCATGAATTTCGGTCAAGCTATTTCCACCTGCCTGAGCAAATACGCAACTTTTTCAGGCCGCGCATCACGACCTGAATTCTGGTGGTTCTTTTTGTTCCAGCTGCTGGTGTCCGTGGCGGCGAGCATCGTCAGCGAAAGGTTTGGATCGCTGGTGAATCTGGCCCTGTTGCTGCCAGCGCTGGCCGTGGGCACGCGCCGCCTTCACGACATTGGGAAAAGCGGCTGGTGGCAGCTGTTGATGCTGACCGGCATTGGTTTCTTTGTGCTGATTTACTGGTGGGTTCAACCCACGGCTGTCGGCACCAGCATGTACGACGCTGCATCTGC
>DFWY01000095.1:0-139 GCA_002381615.1 Polaromonas sp. UBA4122
TGTGGCCAAAATCATCGCTTAATATACATAGCTTGCGGGACAGGCCAAGAAATGCGCAGCATTTTTGCTCTGTCCTCAACTGATTAGAGGATTTGTAGGGGCATAGCTCAATTGGCAGAGCGTCGGTCTCCAAAACCGA
>DFWY01000095.1:355-3929 GCA_002381615.1 Polaromonas sp. UBA4122
AGAGCGTCGGTCTCCAAAACCGAAGGTTGATGGTTCGATTCCTTCTGCCCCTGCCACCCGGTTGTTGATGTATGTCGATGCCGCAGGTGGTTTGAAAAGATAATAAGCAAGCCCGCCAGGAGTGAAAAACTTCAGGTGGGCTTAAGCGTCTGAAGAGACGCACGAAGATTGAACAGGAAATCCGGCAATCATGGCATCTTCTCAAGTTGAAACCGTCAGCACCAACGCCGACAAGGCCAAGCTGGTGCTGGCTGTCGCTCTGGTGCTGGCTTCGCTGGTAGGTTTTTACCTGCTGGGCAGGCGGGGCCAAGTTGCCCAGTGGGGCGTCCTGATTGCGGGATTGCTGGCGGCTGTTGTCATTTTCGTGACGTCGGAGCTGGGCAAGCAGTTTATGGCTTTCGGGCGGGACTCCTTGCGTGAAGTAAGAAAAGTCGTCTGGCCAGCCCGTAAAGAGGCCATGCAAATGACGGCTTATGTGTTCGGCTTTGTGGTGATCATGGCCTTGTTTTTGTGGTTGACAGACAAGACCCTCGAATGGGTGTTTTACGACCTGATCCTGGGATGGAAAAAATAATGAGCGATCTGAACGGCACTGTAGTCAGCGAAGTGGCGGCCGGTACGTCCCTCACGCCGACCCCCGGCATGCAGTGGTATGTCGTACATGCCTATTCCGGTATGGAAAAAGCCGCTGAGCGTAATATTGTTGAGCGCATCAACCGTGCGGGCATGCAGTCCAAGTTTGGCCGTTTCCTGGTGCCGACTGAAGAGGTGGTCGAGATCAAGAACGGCCAGAAGAAAACGACTGAGCGCCGTTTCTTCCCGGGTTATGTGTTGGTCGAGATGGTCATGGATGACGAGACCTGGCACTTGGTGAAGCACACCAATAAGGTCACCGGATTTGTCGGTGGGGCCAAGAACCGTCCGTCCCCGATTTCCGAGGAAGATGTCCAGAAAATCGTGAACCAGATGCAGGTTGGCACCGAGAAGCCGCGCCACAAGGTTGAATTTGAAACGGGCGAGTATGTCCGCGTCAAGGATGGCCCATTCACCGACTTCAATGGCACGGTGGAAGAGGTCAACTACGACAAGAACAAGGTGCGTGTGTCGGTCACGATTTTTGGACGTGCGACACCGGTAGAGCTGGAATTCAGCCAGATCGAAAAGACCTGAGAATCCTGATGTTTTCGGGATAGCGCAATGCGCGCGGCGCCGCGTTGCTCTATCCTTAACTGATTAGATGAATTTTGCGCTTTGCAACTCGGCGCGAATGGTTCTTCTGAACCATGATTGAGTTGTGTAACCCCGGGGAGTCTGGACCTGTTTAATAAAACAGCGTTCAGGCGTTATGACCCGCAAGGAGAAAAGTATGGCGAAAAAAATCGTCGGCTTCGTCAAGCTGCAAGTGCCAGCTGGCAAGGCCAACCCGTCCCCCCCGATTGGCCCGGCGCTGGGTCAGCGCGGCTTGAACATCATGGAATTCTGCAAGGCATTCAATGCCCAGACCCAGGGTGTTGAGCCAGGCCTGCCGCTGCCTGTGGTGATCACCGCTTACGCAGACAAGAGCTTTACCTTCATCATCAAGACGCCTCCGGCGGTCACCCTGATCAAGAAGGCCATCAAGCTCGACAAGGGTTCTGCCACGCCGCACACCGCCAAAGTGGGCAAGATCACCCGCGCGCAGCTGGAAGAAATTGCCAAAACCAAAATGAAAGACATGACTGCGGCCGATCTCGACGCTGCAGTCCGTACTATTGCCGGTTCTGCCCGCTCCATGGGTGTGACGGTGGAGGGTGTTGTATGAGCAAGCTGACCAAACGTCAAAAAACCGTCGGTGACAAGATCGACAGCAACAAGCTGTACGCAGTGCCTGATGCACTGGGTCTTGTCAAAGAGTTTGCCGTCGCCAAGTTTGATGAATCCATCGATGTGGCTGTGCAGCTCGGCATTGATGCCAAGAAATCTGACCAGGTCGTTCGTGGCGCTGTCGTGTTGCCGAATGGCACCGGCAAGACTAAGCGCGTTGCCGTGTTTGCCCAGGGCGCCAAGGCTGAGGAAGCCAAAGCCGCCGGTGCCGACATCGTTGGCATGGACGATCTGGCTGCTGAAATCAAAGCCGGCAAGATGGATTTCGACGTCGTGATTGCTTCCCCCGATGCCATGCGCATCGTGGGTACGCTGGGCCAGATTCTGGGCCCACGTGGCCTGATGCCCAACCCCAAGGTGGGCACCGTGACGCCTGATGTCGCTACCGCAGTTAAAAATGCAAAAGCCGGGCAGGTCCAGTTCCGCGTTGACAAGGCCGGTATTGTGCACGGCACCATTGGCCGCCGTTCGTTTGATACCGACAAGCTGCAAGGCAATCTGGCTGCATTGGTCGATGCGTTGATCAAGGCCAAGCCTGCTACGAGCAAGGGCGTGTATTTGAAGAAAGTAGCGGTTTCGTCAACGATGGGTGTGGGCGTGCGCGTCGACACGCAAACCATCGCGGCGTAATCGAAAAAATTTGAATAGCTCGCAAGGGCTGTTCAATGTGGTGGGCTGCCGGGGTTCGCTCCGGCAGGTCATCCAAGACCGTTGGCGTGCCAGCCCAAATGAACTAGGTTTGGGCCAGGCACTTAATCGAAAGACAGCCAACGCAGATGGCGGTCCCGCTGCAGATGGTTTTGAAAAGAATCTGAAACAGTTGGTCGCTGAATATGAGCGTGTTGAACGGTTGATGCGCAAGCTGAAACCCGACTGCACATTTTTAAGGAGTAGACCTTGAGTCTCAATCGCAGTGAGAAACAAGCCGTCATTGATGAAGTGACCGGCCTCGCCGCTAAAGCTCAAACGCTCGTGATGGCGGAATACCGTGGCATCACGGTCGCTGACATGACCAAGCTGCGCAGCCAAGCCCGCGACAAAGGCGTGAACCTGAGTGTTCTGAAGAACACCCTGGCTCGCCGTGCCGTGGTGGGAAGCGCATTCGAAGTCGTGTCCGACCAGATGACCGGTCCGTTGATCTATGGCTTTTCCATCGATGCTGTAGCTGCTGCAAAAGTGGTAGCTGACTTCGCGAAAACCAACGACAAGTTGGTGATTCGCGGTGGTGCATTTGGTGGCAAACCCCTGGACGTGAACGGCGTGAAGCAACTGGCCAGCATTCCTTCCAAGGACGTGTTGTTGGCTATGTTGTGTGGCTTGCTGATGTCGCCCATCTCGCGTACGGCCGTTGTGCTGGGCGCGCTGGCGGCGAAAAAAGGCGGCGGCGACGATGTGGCAGGAGCCGCGGCGCCCGCTGCAGAGCCCGCGGCGGCGTAAACGATAGACCCTTGCGGGACAGACCGCAGCGCGTAGCGCAAGCTCTGTCCCCAACTGTTAAAGAACTTTTTAGGAAATCAAAATGGCATTCGATAAAGACGCATTTTTGACCGCGCTGGATAGCATGACGGTCCTCGAACTCAACGATCTGGTAAAAGCCATCGAAGAGAAATTTGGTGTGAGCGCAGCCGCCATGGCAGCTCCCGCTGCTGCCGGTGGTGCTGGTGCTGCAGCTGTTGAAGAGAAGACCGACTTCAATGTCTGTCTCTTATAC
>DFWY01000095.1:4100-4442 GCA_002381615.1 Polaromonas sp. UBA4122
AAGAGAAGACCGACTTCAATGTCGTGCTGCTTGAAGTCGGCCCCAACAAGGTGTCGGTCATCAAGGCCGTTCGGGAACTTACCGGTCTGGGCCTCAAGGAAGCCAAAGACCTGGTGGACGGTGCTCCGAAGAACGTCAAGGAAGCCGCTCCAAAAGCCGATGCAGAAGCTGCCAAGAAAAAGCTCGAAGAAGCTGGCGCGAAAGTCGAACTCAAGTAATTCTTGGTGTTTGCAGAGGCTGGAAGACCCAAGTCGGGCTTCCAGCCTTTCGTGTTTCAAGGAGCACACCGCAAAGCCAGCAGATAGGCTGGTTTTACAGTGTTCCAGAAACACCGGAAAAGAG
>DFWY01000057.1 GCA_002381615.1 Polaromonas sp. UBA4122
CACCCAGGTGGCTGAAGCCGGCAAGACCATGGATGAGATCGTCGACAGCGTCACGCCCGTGACCGACATCATGGCCGAGATCACTGCAGCCAGCCAGGAGCAGACCTCAGGCATTGAGCAGATCAACCAGGCGATCACGCAGATGGACCAGGTGACGCAGCAAAACGCCGCGCTGGTGGAGGAAGCTGCCGCAGCAGCCGGCTCGCTGCAAGAACAGGCCAGCAACCTGTCTGAGGTCGTCAGCGTCTTCAAACTCGATAACGACCAAGGGAATCATGTGGCCGCGCCCCAGCGCACGGCGACCAGCAAGCCGCGCCCTGCGCCCAAGCAACCACCCCGCGCCAAACAGGCCATTGCCGCGCCGCAACGCCAGCAGCTGGCGGGCGCGCCGGCTGCTGGCGGCGACTGGGAAACGTTCTAAAAAAGCGTAGGTCGGGTTAGCGCAGCGTAACCCGACATCCCCGGGGCGCAATTGGCGGGATTGCTGACGGCCTTGTTTGGCATGGTGGTGGGGTCGCTACTGCCACAAACGCTGGGAAATACAAAAGGGGAGGTGCATCACTACCCCGACAGTGGGTTGCATGCCCTGATTCTCGCCGGGCCAGACTCCTATTGCACAATCACGTTACCAAGAGTAAACAAATGAATCCTTCCACGTTGATCGGCATGGTTGCCAGCTTTTTATTGCTGGCAATCGTGCTATTTTTTTCCGCCGATGATCCCCGCCTGTATGTGGACTGGCCAAGCCTGGGTATTGTGCTCGGTGGCACCCTGGCGGCGACATTTCTGAGCTACCCGCTCAAGGAGGTGTTCAGGGTGTTTGGCCTGATCGCCACGGTGATGCGCAACGAGCGCCTGTACGCCGAGAATGACATCGATGAATTGGTCCGTATTTCAAAGCTGTGGATGACGGGTGACCTGCATGCTGTGGAGCGGGCTTTGGAGAATGTGACCAACCCGTTTTTACGCACAGGGGTGCAGTTGGTGATTGACCAGACAAGGGAGGAAGACATCCTGGACTTGATGCAATGGCGCATCTTGCATCTGCGCTCTTGCGAGGCCGCCGAGGCGCAATTGTTTCGTGTGATGGCGGGCTTTGCGCCGGCCTTTGGCATGCTGGGTACCCTGGTAGGCCTCGTCAATCTGATGAGTTTGCTGGGTGGTGGTGACATCGGTGCGATCGGTCGCCAATTGGCGGTGGGGCTGATGAGCACTTTTTACGGTATTTTGCTTGCCAACCTGGTTTTCAAGCCGGTGGCAGTCAAGCTTGAGCGCCGCACCGAGGCGCGGGTTGTATTGATGAACATGGTGTTGCAAGGCATCTCGATGATGTGCGAGAGGCGCAACCCGACGCTCATGCGCGAGACGCTCAAGTCCTTCGTTGCCCACTATCAGGACGAAATTTTTGATGGTCGCGCGCCGGGTAAAAACGGTGAGGAACGGGTGCCGGCGCCGGCGCCGCAGTCCAATGTCTGATCATGATCGGGCAAAGGATGACGGAGCCATCGATTCATCGCAGTCCAAGACGCTGCCTCCAAACGGCCCTTCGCCAGCGTCTGCGCCGCGAAGGGCACTCAAGAGTGGCCGCTTTGCGCGCTGGCATCTCGAACCCGCGATCGTGCCTGATGAAGATGGTTGGCTCCTGACTTATCTTGATCTCATCACTTTGCTGTTGACCATGATGGTGCTGATGCTGTCATTCGCCGGCCCCGGCAAGCATGGCGCTCCTGTCAGTGCAGCGACCGGGGCAGCGCCCTTGGCGGTCGCCAAGCCAGAACCTGAACCCGATCCCTTGGCCGGTTTGCTGCTGGATAACCTGGGCAAGAATATCGAGGTGGTCGTGAACAAGGGAACGGTCAGCTTTCGCATTAGCAGCGAGGTTCTGTTCAATTCGGGCGAGGCCAACCTGAGCGCCCCGGGGCTGGCCGTGATGGGCCGCCTGGTGCCGGTTCTTGACCGCGGGGCTGGATACCGCGTCGTGGTGGAGGGGCATACGGACAACGTGCCGATCCAGACAGAACGCTTTCCGTCCAATTGGGAGCTGTCCACGGGCCGGGCTGCCAGCGTGGTTCGGTATCTGCAAAGCCAGGGTATCAAACCTGCACGCATGCGTGCGACCGGCTACGCCGACACCCGGCCCGTCGCGTCCAATGGCACCCCGCAAGGCAGGGCCGCCAACCGGCATGTGGAAGTGACACTGGAGGCGTCAAAGTAAAAGTATGAAACGCCATGTCATGCGCTTTTGCCATCTCTCGCTCAGCGCCTCTTGCATGTTCGCTTTTTCTTCTTCCCGTACTCGGCCTGGGAAAAACTGACTTGGGTCTGTGGGGTGGGATTCAACTTGGCTCTACGTTGTCGGCTCTTTATTCATAACGTCTGAGCATTACAAATAGTTGGCAAACTCAAGCGAATAAATCTGCGTTTCCCTAAAGTTTTTCCCTATCTTGCCGATAAACAAACGCTGGCATCTCAACAGCATTTATTTTTCAGGCCCGGCGTGTGCTGGTGCCTAGCTGGGCATGTCCCCACCATCGTTTCAAGGAGTGCGCATGCACGCAACAACAAGCAAACCCAACCCGGCCACAGCAGCCGGGACGCCCGCCGGCGCTTCCACCGCCAGGGCGCTGGAGTTTCTGGCCTTCACGCTGGGCCAGGAAGAGTACGGCATCGATATCCAGAAAGTGCAGGAGCTGCGGGGTTACGACACGGTGACCCGCATTGCCAATGCGCCAGAGCACATCAAGGGCGTGGTGAACCTGCGCGGCATCATCGTTCCCATCATCGATATGCGGATCAAGTTCAATCTGGGAACGCCCACCTACGACCAGTTCACGGTGGTGATCATCCTGAACATGGCCAGCCGGGTCATGGGCATGGTGGTGGACAGCGTCTCGGACGTGATCACCTTGACGCCAGATCAAATCAAGCCCGCGCCGGAGATGGGGTCGGTGCTGGACACCGATTACCTGATCGGCTTGGGAACGCTGGATGACCGCATGCTGATCCTGGTCGATATCGACAAGCTGATGTCGAGCCCCGAGATGGGACTGATTAAAGAAATGACTTTTTGACCGATTTGTTTTGGCCCGGATGCATTGCACTAAAACCAACAAACTACCTATTTACCTCACTATGAAACTTACTTTTCGAACCAAACTTTTTCTTCCGCTAGCTATCAGCTGGGTTTGCTTGCTTTCGGTAATGACATTAAATGTCATGCAAAACAGAACCCTCCGGCTGGAAGAACGCAAAGTACAGTTAAGTAATGCCGCCGACATGGCTCAATCCGTCGCAAAAGAATATGGCGATTTAGCGGCATCAGGCGCAATGCCTGAAGCAGAGGCCAAAAAGCAGGCGTTGTCTCGAATCAAAGCACTACGGTATGGTAAATCTGGTTACCTCACTGTGCTTGATTCCCATACAGTCCTGATGCATCCGATTAAGCCAGAATTGGTCGGCACAAACGTGTCGGATTTCAAAGACCCGCAAGGCACGCTGGTCTATATCGACGCGCTAAAACAAGTCAAAGCAAATGGTGGTGGCTTCACGGAGTATCTATGGGCCAAACCTGGAGAACAACAGCCAGAACTAAAACTTGCTTACAACTTGGGGTACACGCCATGGGACTGGACGTTCATGACTGGCTTATACGTCGATGACGTAAACAGTGCGTTTCTCAAGGACCTGTGGCAGTCGGCAGCCTTGCTCGCATTTGTCGGAATTGCGTTGAGCTGCGTGGTTTTTCTGATAATCCGCAGCATCGAAAAGTCAATCGGCGGTGACCCGGACTATGCGAAGGAAATTGCCGAAAGTATTGCAGCGGGCGACCTGACTTTATCCGTCCAGGTGAAACCGAACGATGCCGGCAGCATGGTCTTGTCCATGAAAACCATGCAAGAACGCCTGGCTACGACGATCGGCACGATCAAAAAATCAGCCAATGAAATCGCCACCGCCTCCAGCCAGAT
>DFWY01000121.1 GCA_002381615.1 Polaromonas sp. UBA4122
AGATGTGTATAAGAGACAGGTTCGACCTCGGCCGGTAGACAGACCAGCTTGACGTTGTGTCCAGCCAGCAGCAGCTTGCTGCCTAGCAAGGAGCCGTAAGAGGCGCCCATGATGAGGATGTTGTAGGTTTTGCTCATAAAAAATCTCCACGTTGATTGCAAAGGGGGCCGGTAGATACCGGGAAACGGTGTAAATCAGGCAACATATTGACCAGCGCCGCTTTGCCCAGTACGGCGAATTTGGGGCCGCGATGATCGATCGTCACGTTGTCGATCGCACGCAGCACCCGGTCGGGGACATTGGTCGGTCCGGGGATTTGCAGGAAATGAAGGCCTGCGGGATGAGAGTCAAGCGTCAACATAAAATGTGTGTTCCGTGAATAGGTGTCATTTTTTGCATACAAAATTCATTTGTCAATAGGTTTATCCCTTAAATATTATTTGGCAGACATTATTTTTGCATACAATATTCGAATATGAGTGCTGACGTCATCCCTATTCCACGCGCCGCCCTGCATGAGCAGGTGGTGCAGCGCTTGCGCCAGATGCTGGTCGAAAGCCGCATCGTGCCGGGTGCCAAACTCAATGAGCGCGAGCTCAGCGAGGTTCTCAATGTCTCGCGCACGCCGCTGCGCGAGGCCATCAAGATGCTGGCCGCCGAAGGCCTGGTCGAGCTGCTACCCAACCGCGGTGCCATTGCGGTGGAGCTGTCCGAGACCGATGTGCTGAACACCTTTGAGGTAATGTCCGGGCTGGAGGCGCAGTCGGGCGAGCTGGCCGCGCAGCGCATCACCGATGCCGAGCTGGCCGAGATCAAGGCCATGCATTACGAGATGCTGGCCGCCTACACGCGGCGCGATCTGCCCGCCTATTACCGGCTGAACGCCGCTATTCACAGCGCGATCAATGCCGCCGCCAAAAACCCGGTACTCACCGCCACCTACAAGCAGGTCAATGCCCGGCTGCAGGCCTTACGCTTTCGCTCCAATCAGGACGGCGACAAATGGCGCGCGTCAGTAAAGGAGCACGAGCAAATGATTGAAGCGCTGAGCACGCGCAACGCGGCCGCCATGCGGGCCGTGTTGCTGATCCACCTGAACGAAAAGCGCGATGTCGTGATTAAGCAACTGCGCATGACCAGTCAGGCGGCCCCTCAGTCGGCCCCTTTGCCGACCAAGGCATGAACGCACTATGAACGCGCCATTGCCCCTGAAAGGGACGCAGGAAACTGCGGCACACGCTTACGACAACGTTGCGCGCGCGAGCAATGAAGTGGCTGGCCGGCTGGCGGCCAGGCTGGCAAGTGAAACCCACGGCGAAGTGCTTTTTTCCCCCGCTGACCGCGGCCGTTACGCCACCGACGCCTCGATTTACCAGGTGATGCCGGTGGGCGTGTTTGTTCCGCGTAGCGCGCCCGATGTACGGACCGCGCTCGATATCTGCCGTGACCTGGGCGTGCCCATCGTTCCACGCGGCGGCGGCACCAGCCAGTGCGGCCAAACAGTGGGCGCCGGACTGGTGATCGACCATGCCAAGCATGTTCGCAACATCATCGAAGTCGATGTCGACAAGCGCACGGCCGATGTCGAGCCCGGCATCGTGCTCGACCATCTGAACGCTGCGCTGAAAAAACATGGCCTCTGGTACCCGGTGGACGTGTCCACCAGCGCGCAGGCCACGCTGGGCGGCATGGCCGGCAACAACTCGTGCGGCAGCCGCAGCATTGCCTACGGCAACATGGTGCACAACGTGCTGGGCGCGCAAGTGTGGACCTCCGACAGCCAGCTACTGCAGCTGGGCCCCTACGCGAGCAGCAGCGGCAAAAGCCGCGAACTGGGCGACTACGTCCGTACTCTGGCCGCGCAGCTGCAACCGGCCATCAGCCAGCTCTGGCCCAAGGTCATGCGGCGCGTCGGCGGCTACAACCTGGATATTTTCGACAACCAGAGCGAGCGGCCCTACACCGCCGACGGTTCGGTCAACCTGGCGCACCTGCTGATAGGCAGCGAAGGCACACTGGCGCTGACCAAATCCCTGACGCTGCAACTGAGCGAGTTGCCAAAAGCCAAAGTGCTGGGCGTGGTGAACTTTCCCACCTTCTACCGGGCCATGGACGCGGCGCAACACATCGCCAAACTGGGCGAAGGCAGCCTCACGGCAGTGGAGTTGGTTGACCGCACGATGATTGATCTGTCGCTGCAGAACCCGGCTTTTGCGCCTACCATTCGCAGCGCGCTGATAGGCCGGCCCGAAGCCATCTTGCTGGTGGAGTTCTCGGGCGCCAGCAAGGCCAAACTGCTGCCGCAGCTCAAGCGGCTGGGTGAACTGATGGGCGACCTGCTGCTGCCCGACTCGGTAGTCGAAATGCTTGAGGACGCAGCGCAGAAAAACTTGTGGGAAGTGCGCAAAGCCGGGCTCAACATCATGATGAGCCTCAAGGGCGACGGCAAGCCGGTGAGTTTTATTGAAGACTGCGCCGTGCCGCTGGAGCACCTGGCCGAATACACCGACGCATTGACGGAGGTCTTCAAAAAATACGGCGCAAAAGGTACCTGGTATGCGCACGCCTCCGTCGGCACGCTGCATGTGCGGCCGATTCTGGACATGCGGCATGAGGGTGCAGCCAAAATGCGCGCGATTGCCGAGGAGGCTTCCGAGCTGGTGCGCAAGTTCAAAGGCGCCTACAGCGGCGAACATGGCGACGGCCTGTGCCGCGGCGAGTGGATCGCATGGCAGTTCGGCCCGCAGATCAATGAGGCCTTCGCCAAAATCAAGCAGGCCATGGACCCGCTGAACCTGCTGAGCCCGGGCCGCATCATCAACCCGCCCAAGATGGACGACACGCGGTTGATGCGCTTTGCGCCGAGTTACAAGGTCACTCCAATCCAAACCGCCCTCGATTGGCGCGCCTGGGACGTGCAGAACGACCCGGTCACCGAACAAACCAGCACACCGGGCAGCGGCGGCGACCCAGCGCAGGGTCTGGCCAAAGCCGTGGAGATGTGCAACAACAACGGCCACTGCCGCAAGTTTGACGCCGGCACCATGTGCCCCAGCTACCGCGTGACGCGCGACGAAAAGCATTTGACCCGCGGCCGCGCCAACACGCTGCGCCTCGCCCTGTCGGGCCAACTTGAGGGCATGAATGCCCAGGACGCCTTCACCAGCGAAGCCATGCAGGAAGCAATGGACCTGTGCGTGAGTTGCAAGGGTTGCAAGCGCGACTGTCCAACCGGCGTGGACATGGCCAAGATGAAGGTGGAGTTTTTGCATCACTATAAGTTCAAGCACGGCTACACACTCAAGGACAAACTGGTCGCCCGCCTGCCCGACTATGCCCACTGGGCCAGCCGCTTCGCCCCGCTGCTGAATCTGCGCGACAAAATTCCGGGCCTGGCCGCCTTGAGCGAGAAGCTGACCGGCTTTTCTGCAAAGCGCACGCTGCCCCAGTGGAAGACGCAGACCTTCTTCAACTCGGCGCCTAGCAGTGCCACACGCGAAGAGGTGCTGGTTGCCAGCAAGCCGGTCGTACTGTTTGTCGACACCTTCAACGGCACCTTTGAGTCAGACAACGCAAGTTCAGCATTAAAAGTGCTGCAAGCCGCCGGTTATACAGCGCACGTAGCGACCAAAACAACAGCAGATGGCAAGCACCTGTGCTGTGGCCGCACCTATCTGTCCCGCGGCATGGTGGACGAGGCCCGCGCCAAGGCGCGCGAAGTGGTTGACGCCCTGTTGCCCTTTGCTGAAAAAGGCATTGCCATCGTCGGACTGGAGCCTTCCTGCCTCTTGACCCTGCGCGACGAGATGCTGGTGATGGGTTTGGGCGAAGCGGCCCACACCATCAGTAAGCAGGCGCTGCTGTTTGAAGAGTTTCTGGCACGCGAAGCGGCTGCTGGCAAGCTGGATGAACTCAAGGCCAAACTCAAACCGGTTGGACAGCCCATTTTGCTGCACGGCCATTGCCACCAGAAGGCTTTTGGCGCGGTGAGCCCCATCATCGACGTGCTCAAACTGATTCCCGGTGCCCAGCCGGAGCTGATCGAGTCCAGCTGCTGCGGCATGGCTGGCAGCTTCGGCTACGAAGCCAGCCACTACGAGGTGTCCATGCAGATGGCCGAACTCAGTCTGTTACCCGCCGTACGCAAGCAGCCCGAGTCAATAGTGGTAGCCGACGGCACCAGTTGCCGTCACCAGATCCGTGATGGCGCACAGCGCGAGGCGATTCACGTGGCGGTGCTGATGGCGCGGCAGTTACGGGCTTGAAGCTGCGCGGCCTGGCGGCTAGCAACGCCTGACTTGCGTTCGTGCTGAGCTTGTCGAAGGTCGATGGCTTGACCGGTTCAGCCCAGAACGGTCAGGAGCCCTGGTTAGCTACACTTTTAATAGCTATAAGCAGCCGTATTCATTGGGCTAGAGCCCGATTTATATTATTTTTTTCCAGCTCAGGTTGCGAGCGTCATCAATTTCCAGGAAAGGCTGAGGATCAACGATCGAACGGTAGCGCGGTTGTCGCGTTCGATCAGCAGCACCGACACGTCGACCGGCAAGGCAGCGATGGTCTGCAGCAACTCCTCGCGATGGCTGGCGGCAGCACAGCGCAATCGTTGATGGCGCAGCAACTGGCCACATGGTTGAGCGCCTCTTTTCGCGACACATAACATGCCCGCGTACCGATCACCACGCCGAGGTCGGCCTCCCAGTCGGTCTTGACGGAACCTTTGGACAGCATGACCGGAGCATTAGGGCCCTGATTTGGTCAAGGCCATCACCACTGAGGCCGAGCTGCTGCACATCGGTCATGGCCGCGGCATCCGGCCCCACCAGATCGCAGCAGTACCCGAGGCCAGGAACGCTGCGTGATGGCAAAGCCCCAGGCCCGCTTCGCCGCCCATGATGACCGCTTGCCGGCCTGTGAGGTCGAGCTGGTTTATATGGTGATGCCGCCGTCAATGTTGTAAGCCTGGCCCGTCACAAAAGCGGATTCGTCACTGGCCAGAAACACCACCAGCGGTGCAATCTCATGGGCCTGGGCCAGGCGGCCCAGTGGCTGGCGTGCGATGAAGTTTTTCCTCGCCTCTACCGGATCGACGTTGGCATTGATGCGATCCTGCAGCGAAGGGGTGTCAACGGTACCGGGGCAGATGGCGTTGCAGCGGACACCCTGCCCGACAAAATCTGCCGCAATGCTTTTGGTGAGCCCGATCACCGCCGCCTTGGTTGTACCGTATATAAAGCGGTTCGGCAGCCCCTTGATACTGCTGCACACACTGGCCATGTTGATGATACTGCCGCCCTTCTTGGCCTGCATTTTTGGCAGGACGGTCTGAATCATCCAGAACTGCGAGCGCACATTGAGATTGAAGGCAAATTCCCATTCGGCGTCAGTGGCAACGAGCGCCGTGCCGCCGTGCACAAAGCCCGCACAGTTGAACAGCACATCCATCGCGGGCACCTCAGCCACCAGCTTTTGAATGGCGGCCTTGTCCAGCACGTCGAGCGGCAGCGCCGTTATGTTGGCCACGCCCTTGTAGCTCTCGAGCAGCTTGGCGTTCACGTCAGTAGCCCACACCTGCGCACCTTCTGCCGCAAGTGCCATGGCGCTGGCGCGCCCTATGCCCTGACCGGCTGCCGTGACCAGCGCGTTTTTGCCTTTCAGTCTCATGTCTTCTCCTTGATAAGTAGATAAGTAGATCGGCTACTTGCCGTTTTCAATAACGGGACCGTGCCATTCCATGCTCCAACCTGGCGTTTTTGGCGCGAATAGCGTCAGTTCGCACGAACTTGGGCGGACAATTGACGTGCCGCAGATGACTGGACTCAATAGTGACTTGCGGTTTCATGGGGGTATTAGAGGTATTACCGGGTTTAGCCGGATGCCGCGGAGATGGAATTATGGGATTATCAATTGGTCTGGCCACTTGTCCAATTCTGGCTAACCCTTAATACCGCTTCAAAAGCGCCCAGCATGCCGATCTCCGGTGCCACCCATGCAGCCAAGCTCACCCTCAAGACCGTCTGGTGGCTACGCATTGACGCGTTGTTCGAGCGCCTCATACGCTAATCGTTTGCCAACCATTCTCATAGATGCAAGTGACATGAAACCCTGGCACATCCTGGCCGACGATCTGACCGGCGCGCTCGACAGTGCCGCGGCATGGGCCAACGCAGGCAATGTGCCAGTGTTTCTGGATGAGCCTGGCCCATCCGCGCAGGCGGTGCAGGTCCTCGCCACGGGCACACGCGATGTGCCGCCCGCCAGCCTGCCGGCCATACTGGCACCCAGCCTGGACTGGCTAGTCGCCACCGGCAGCGCCTTCAAGAAAATCGACAGCCTGCTGCGCGGCAACACTTTTGCCGAGATCGCCTGGCTCATGCGCAGGGGGCGCTTTGCTGGCGTGGTGTTCGCGCCGGCATTTCCAGCGCAGGGGCGCTTCACGGCCCGGGGACGCCACTGGGTAGCGCCACCGCACCAGCCCCACGGCCCGCGCACGCACGAACACGCGTGCACGCTGCTGCAGGCCTTTTCCAACGTTGGACTAAGCGCGCACATTCCAACCCGTGTGCAGGATAGCCTGCAAGATGCGGGCAAGGTCGTGATTCCCGACATCCTGAGCGACCACGACCTGGACCAGCTTGCAACCCTGACGGCCGGTCCACAGGCGCAGCAATGGCTGTGGTGTGGCAGCGCCGGGCTGGCCTGGGCGCTGGCGCGGCAGGCCGCCGCCACAGCACCGGCAAGTGCCATCAGCGCGGCCCCGCCGCCCCCAGCCCCGGGCTCGACCCTGGTGCTGACCGCCAGCCGCCATCCGGTGCTGCGGGAACAATTGCGTCAACTGCCACCGCCCGAGACGCGCACCGAGGTACTCGATCTGGCCGAGGCGCAGCCCCTCTCCCCCGCCGAGGCGCAGGCCCGGCTGATGCAGCGCATGCACACCGTCATCACTACTTGGCCCCGCCCGACCACCCTGGTTGTGGTGGGCGGCGACACCTTGCTGGCCCTGTGCCGTGCTGCCGATGTGCGCAGCCTGCAGGCCGGAGCCAGTCCGCGCGCGGGCTGGGGTCGTGCCCGTCTGGTCGGTGGGCCGTGGGATGGCCTCACCTGTTATTCTCGCTCAGGGGCCTTCGGCCCGCCCGATGACCTGCGCGCCCTGTTGGCTGCAATCATCCCCTCATGCCACCCCGACTGACGAAGGAACAGCACACATGAACACACCCATCCGATTGGCCCTGACCATGGGCGACCCAGCGGGCATCGGCCCCGAGATCATCGTCAAGGCCGCGCACCAGATGCGCGATCTCGTCGCGCAGGGCCGCATCGAACTCAAGGTGCTGGGCAGCGCCCAGGCACTGGAGCGGGCCGCGCGCCTGCTCCAACTCGACACCGCTGCGCTGGACATGATCGACGTCGGGCCGGTGACACAACCGCTGACCACCGGCCAAATCAGCGAAGCCGGCGGTCACTGGGCCTACCGTGCCGTGGAACGTGCCGTGCAGCTCTGCCAGAGTGGCGAGGCCGACGCCATCGTGACTGCGCCCTTATGCAAGGAGGCACTGCACATGGCGGGCTATCCATTCGAAGGCCACACCGAAATGCTGGCCCATCTGACCGGCACGCGCGACGGCGTGATGATGCTGGCCCATGGCCCGATGCGCGTGACCCATGTCACCACCCACTGCGCCCTGGCCGAGGTGCCGGGCCGGCTCACGCCGCAGCGCCTGCGCCGTGTACTCGATGTGACGCTCGAAGCCCTTCACGCCTTGGGCATCCGCCAGCCGCGCGTGGCCGTGGCCGGGCTCAATCCGCATGCGGGCGAAGGCGGCATTCTGGGCAAGGAAGATGGCGCCGTCATCGCCCCCCTGGTGGCCGAATATGCCGCCGCCGGCCACGCCGTGACAGGCCCCTGGCCCGGTGATACGGTGTTCATCAAGCTGCGCGCCGCCCAGTTCGATGCGGTGGTAGCGATGTACCACGACCAGGGCCACATCCCGGTCAAGCTACTGGGCTTCAGCATCGATCCGGCCACGGGCGTGTGGCAGTCGGTCAGCGGCGTCAACATCACGCTGGGCCTGCCAATTCTGCGCACGTCGGTGGACCACGGCACGGCATTCGACATCGCGGGCACGGGCCGCGCCAGTGCCGAGAGCATGGTCGATGCCATCCAGTACGCCATGACGCTGGTGGAAGGCCGGCGCACAGCACGTCCTGCGCTCTAACTCCGCGGCCCCAAACCGATCAAGCTCTTCACACCACAGGAAAACACAAACACCCACGCTGCCTTCGCCATCTGTCGCGCTGCCGCGCCCGTGATGCGTCGCGCCGGGCACGGCAACATGATCAACACCACCTCGATTGCCGCGCGCACCGGCGGCGGTGAAGGCGCGGGCCTGTACGGTGCGGCCAAGGCCTTTGTCAGCACCATGCCCCGCGTGTTCGCGCGCGAGATGGCGCCGCACGGCGTGCGCGTCAACAGCGGCCAGCTCAT
>DFWY01000104.1:0-23557 GCA_002381615.1 Polaromonas sp. UBA4122
TCGGCAATGTCAGCACCTGGTCGGGTGCGGGTGCTGCAATCGTTGAAATCATCGCCACATAGCCGACATTCGACTTGCAGAGTTCGGTGACCGGTTTGGAGCAACCAGTTCGGAAATCCGTACAGCCGCTGTCAGTCTGAAGGCGACTGTGACGTTAGCGGCACAACCTGCTTGACCGATGATCACTATCACCTACGGCACCCTGCTGAGCAGGTGACACCCTGCGCTTTTGCGCAGCAAAGTTGGTGGGCAGATGATGCGTTGACCGGGTTCTCCTGCGGGCCAGGCATCTAATCATTGGCGTTGGCTCAGGGCATAATCTCCACATACTCATAGACTTCACAATCCATGATCTGCTTTCGCACGGGCAGTGTTGCCCGGTCAAACCAGGCTTGCGGGTTGTGTTTGTCGATCTCGCGGCCCATAAAGCGGATCAACTCGCAGATGGGTTCGACCACATTGGTGCGGTAGCGCTCGTCTTGCTTGACGTAGCCGAGGTACATGTTTTTCATGCAATTGCCACGGCACCATGAAAACGCCTCGCATCCGTCGCAGGGCATGGCGGAGGTGGACTGCAGCGGGCTCTTTTTGAGCCAGTTGCTTTTGACATCACCCATCTTCATGTCGGGGGCGTACATCATGTCCGGGCAGGGGTAAATCTCGCCGTTGGGCATCACGTTGAGCAAGTGCGTGGACACGCGGCACTGGGTGCGCCCCGCATACAGTTCTTGTGCGCGGGTCGGGAAAAGCTTGTTGCGTACCGTGCCCATCAGCGGAATCAGCGGGTACATCACGTCGGTGCGCGAGAAGAACTTGTTTATCAATTGCACCAGCACGGACTGGCGCTTGGCCACCGAGTCGCCACCATACTGCTCATCGGCCACAAACTGCCAGTACAGGTAGTCAAACGGAGTGTCCTCCCCGACCAGTTGGTCCAGCTCCTCAAAACAGGTGTCAGGATTGCCCCATGTGACCCGGGCCGTGATGGTGCCGCCCACTTTTCCGCGCACTTCCCGGAGGTTTTTCATCACCTGGCGGTAGATGCCACGTCCACGGTAGCCGTCGGTGGTGGCTTCGCCGCCGTCAATCGAGGCCAGCACGTTGGACAGCCGGCTCAAGGTCTCGTCTGGCAGTTTCGAGATCAGGGTGGCGTTGGTCTGCAGTTGAAAGCGAAAGTGCGGGAAGCGCTGCATCACTTCCAGCATCAGTGGTTTGTTCAGCGTGGGCTCACCCCCGTAAAACGTCACATAGACTTCCTTTCCTTTCAGATGCTTGTCGACGAAGGCACAGAGTTGCTCAATGTCGTACTCCACATGAACCTGGGAGCCCAACACCTCGCCCACGCCCAATGAGCAATAGCTGCACTTCAGGTTGCATTTGAGGGTGGTAAGCAATTGCAGCTCGACCCGGCCGCCTACGATGGGGTTGACGTCTGATTGCGGGATGTCCGCTTTGGCGGTGTCTGAATAGAAGTGAATCGGTGTCGAGTTGTGCATTATTTAGACTGAAGGGCAGGGAGATCGGTTGCAGATGTGCGCGACCAGAATTTCGTGTGGGTAGCGAAGAGGCCGTCTCTGGCGGGCGCCAATGATAAGCGCTACGGAGGTAAAAATGAGCCTCTGTGGCGCCGTAGCGACGACTGCGGGGGCGAAGAAGGATGTTTGATTGACCCAATCGACATTGGGGCGGGTTTGATGCTAAACAGAATGACGGCTATGTGGCTGCCAGTTCAACTTTTGTACGCCCGCAGTCGACCAGGCTTCAAGTCGGTCAGCGCTAAACCGGACATTCTCCGTCGCCTTCTGATGCGAACCGAACGACCGCTATAGATGCGGACAACTTGAGAAGGCACGGTCGGGTTAGGACACGATGCAGGCCGCCATGATCGACTGCTGACTGGCAATCCCACTCATGCAATTGGGTTGCCAGGAAGCGGGCACTGGCCAACGGCAGCAAATGGTCGAGTGTGGATGCTCGGGTCATTGAATTCGTTGCCACATTGCCGAGTCGCGCCCTGCAGACTTGACTGACCGGTCTGGAGCAAGCAGTTTGGATGGTCGTATGTCAGCAGGCAGTCTGGACCTGTCCTTCAAGCGAAATGTTGCAAAATGCTCGGCCACTGACTCTTGAAGACTGACTGCCGTCATTCGCAGAAACTGGGCGGCCGATGGCTCAGTGCGCTTAGCGAAACTCGGATAAAGGCGTAATTCCGTTTAGACTGGGTGGCATTTACTGACCTTGATAGATAGGAGACGATCATGCGCGTTCGAATCCCGATGGTGGCCCTTGCCTTCATCGTTGCCGTGAAGTCGGTGGCGGCGGCGAGCATCATAGAGTTATGGGAGCAAGTGAAGGCCCCGCCGGTGCCCAACCTCTCTGCGTCAACTGTGAAGGCCAATGAAACCGCCTTACTCCTACTCGATATTGAGGAGGCCACCTGCAATCAGGAGCATCGCCCCCGTTGCATCGCTGCCGTGTCGGCGATGGCCACGTTCTTAGAAAAGGCGCGGAGCGCGCACATGGCGGTCTTCTACAGCAACACTGGCGCCGGATCGCGAGAGACTATTCTGTCGCCAGTAACCCCAAGGGATGACGAGCCCATTGTCAAAGCGGGCGTCAACAAGTTCTTTGGGACCAAGCTCGATGAGTACCTGAAAGCCAAAAACGTCAGGACTGTAATCGTTTGCGGGACCACCGCCTTCGGCGCTGCGCTCCATACTGCGACCGGCGCCGCTCAAAACGGCTACAAGGTCGTGTTGCCGGTGGATTGCGTGCCGGGTGGAAGTCTGTACGAGGAGCAGGCGACCGTTTGGAGCCTGATCAATGGGCCTGGCACCGGCAGAGTTCTCACGGCCACCACGCTAGACGCGATCAAGATCGAATAGCAGCGCCTCCGCTTTCAAAGAGACCGGACCGGCTTTTTTGGTCGAGGCGTCCAGACAGACAGTAATTCAAACTGCTTGACCCTGAGCCTAAATTAGGACTTGCATAGACTTGGGCTGGTCGACACCTGCCGATCAAAATTCAAAGTTGAATGCCCGCTTTCGCTGGCATTGCAGTCACACAGGTAGCTCAACGCGACCGTCGGCTTTGAGCCCTCAGTGACTATTGGCTCATAGACAAATCGGACAGCTCGACTGGCTGGTTAGTATTAAACTTTAACCAATGGATATTGGAATATGTCGGTAGCTTAAGGTCTGGAGGCCAAAAGTCTGGTTTGGCCGGTGAGGGCTAATTGATTGGTTAGGATTTTTGCAATGATTTTGAGAATTTACGTCTCGTTATTCGCAAAATCACTGCAAAAGTTTTTGATTTTTGGTGGTGCCTTTTTGCATGAAATTTGAGAACCTACACTGATTTTGTCACCCATCGCCGTCATCGACTTCGAAACCACCGGACTCTCGCCCGATCACGGTGACCGCGCTACCGAAGTGGCCATTGTGATGGTGCAGGGTGGCCGGGTGGTGGACCGCTTTCAGAGCCTGATGAACGCTGGCGTACGCATACCGTCCTTCATCACCCAGCTCACCGGTATCACCAATGCCATGGTGGCGACTGCGCCTGATGCCGCCCAGGTGATGGCCGAGGCCAGCCGCTTTGTGGGCAAGTCGCCCATGGTGGCGCACAACGCGTCGTTTGACCGCAAGTTCTGGGTGGCGGAGCTGGCGCGGCGTGGCCTGCCGGCGCCGCAGCCCTTTGCCTGCACCATGCTGGTCTCGCGCAGGCTCTACCCGCAGGCGCCCAACCACAAGCTCGGATCGCTGGTGGACTACCACCGCCTGCCGCGCCTGGGTACGGCACACCGTGCGCTGGCCGATGCCGAAATGGCTGCTGCGTTGGTGAACCAGATCCAGCACGACCTGCGCACTTGCCACGGCGTAGCCAACCCCAACCATGCCCTGCTTATGACCTTGCAGCGCTGCGCTAAACCGGCAGTCAGCGCGCTGATGGCGAAGTACGCGAACGCTTAAGCCGGCCCGGAACGCTATCAAATAAATAGCTGCTTGCGCCCGATTGGTAAGGGCTAGAGCCTAAAAACACTCATAATTCAAGTCATGAACACCCACGTCCAACCCGCCACGCCGCTTTCCACCCACGACACCACCCGCATTGACGACACACGCATAGGCGCGGTGCGCCCGCTGATCACGCCAGCGTTGCTGGAGGAGTGGCTGCCAGTGCCCAAGGCCACACTGGCGCTGGTGGAACACAGCCGCGCTGCCATCTCGCGCGTGCTGCATGGTGGCGATGACCGCTTGATCGTGGTGGTGGGCCCCTGCTCCATCCACGACCATGATCAGGCCATGGAATACGCCCGGCAGCTCAAGGTGCAAGCCGATGCATTGGCCGACGAGCTGCTGGTGGTGATGCGCGTGTACTTCGAGAAGCCCCGCACCACCGTGGGCTGGAAAGGCTACATCAACGACCCGCACCTGGACGGCAGCTTCGCCATCAACGAAGGGCTGGAAATGGCGCGGCGCCTGCTGCTGGACGTGCTGGCAATTGGCCTGCCCGTGGGAACCGAATTTCTGGACCTGCTGAGCCCGCAATTCATCAGCGATCTGGTGAGCTGGGGCGCCATTGGCGCGCGCACCACCGAGAGCCCAAGCCACCGCCAGCTGGCCTCCGGCCTGAGCTGCCCGGTCGGCTTCAAGAACGGCACCGATGGCGGTATCAAGGTCGCCACCGATGCCATCCAGGCGGCGCAGGCCGCACACGCCTTCATGGGCATGACCAAGATGGGCCAGGCCGCTATTTTTGAGACCCGGGGCAACGACGACTGCCACGTAATTTTGCGCGGCGGCAAGCAGCCCAACTACGCCGCAGCAGACGTCAACGCCGCCTGCGTGCTGCTTAAAAGTGCTGGCCTGCGCGAGCAGGTGATGATTGATGTGTCGCATGCCAACAGCAGCAAGCAATACCAGCGCCAGATCACCGTGGCGGCGGAAGTGGCCCAGCAGATTGCAGGAGGTGACAAGCGCATCACCGGCATCATGATTGAAAGCCACCTCAATGAAGGCCGGCAGGACATCGTTCCCGGCCATCCTTTGAAGCACGGCGTGTCGGTCACCGATGCGTGCATCAGCTTTGAGCAGACCGTGCCGGTATTGGAGCAGTTGGCGCAGGCGGTCAAGGATCGCCGCAATGCCGGGTATTAGATAAACCGGAATGTTCGCGCGTGAAACTGATTGCTTGTTTACCATGCCGACGGGTGATGCCTGCCTGGTCAAGTTATTGCCAGTCCGACGATAGCGCATGCCGTGTACGGGCTGCCAAATCACGCGGCATGTTAGCGGTGAAGCCGTCTCGTTGTCGCGCCTGCAAACGCGGCGCTGTCCGACACGGCGCGTGTTGCAACTGGCCAAGAATGAAACAGCGCCTGGTGCCACCGCCGCGCCGGGGCAGCACTTCAAACGCTTGGCAAACAGTCAACAAGGAAAGCGCCATGACCTACAAGCAAAATCCGCGTGACGAGCAGGCCGCGAAGACCGGCAAGGTCGAAAACGACACCAACAAGCTGGGGGAGCAAGAAACCACGCAGTTAAATCAGGGCAAGCGCACGTCGAACAGCCGTAGCGACCGCGAGGCGCATGTGGGCGGCAGCAATCAGTCACAGTCGCGCCGCGGGCCGGTTGGCAGCCGGCGCTGACATCCTGTCGGACAGCACAGTTTGCCGCATTAAAAGGCGCAAAAACCGGGCTGCCCCTGCAACATGGCCGCACGTACTGAAGGACCGCATCGCGGCCTGCTGGCCACGGACTCGCCTTACGGCAAGCTGCGCTTTTACTTTCCCAGGCGGTAGCCCGGGGCCGAAACGGGCAGTTATGCAGGGCCATAAATGCCCGCAGCCATTGCTGCATGTGCGCGAGCAGCTATTAATACGATAGCGTTTGCCGGCCAGCTGCCAGCACGGCTGGATTTAGATGTTAAAAAGGCATTTAGCCCATATAGAACGGGCATCAGCAGCTATTAAATTAATAGCGTTTGTGGCGCAAGGAAGTGCTGAACGATTTCGTTGGGCCTGAATATCCAGGATGACCAAGCCGGCGCTGATCGGGTTTCGGGTGCTGACAGGCGCTTCACAATACAGGCATTGTCATTCCGCATGGTGAGGATCACTTGTGGTGTAAGTGTTTACTTGCTTGCTACCCCATGTGATGCGGTAGTTTCGCATCGACTTACAAAGTCAACAAAGCAGAAACCCGGCGGACACTTGGGCCGGCGAAGATGAACTCTTCTTCAACACAGGAGCTTCAATGCCCAGTTTTAAAAACTCTCAAATTCTTTCCCGCGTGGCCCGTCCAAGGTTGTTGCGGGCCATTCCTTCCCTGGTGGTGCTGACCACTGCCATGGCTTGGGGTGTTTCATCGCATGCTGGCGGATTGGGGCTTGACGGCGCCTCGCGTGGCTCCGTGACGATAGCCGCAGGCCCTGCTCTGGGCGGCGGCATGGGTGCAGGGGTTGGCGTGGGCTTGGGCGCCAATACCGCCGTGCAGCCCGGTGGCGGCGTTGCCAACGCCGGCGTGGGCCTTGATGCCGGTGTGCGCGCAGGCGCCAACGGCAAGGTCACGGCTGAAGAGCGTATGGCGGCCACGGGCGCTGCGGGCTCGACTGGCGCCGGTGTGCAGGCCGATGGCGGGGTGAACAGCGCCACCGATGGCGTGGGCCGGGTGCTGGGCGGTGTGCGTGACACGGGTCAAACCGCAGGCAGCGCTGCAGCGCGAACCGGCAAACGTCTGACCCACGGCGGGAAAAGCGGGCCCGGCAGCGTCAACAACACCGTCAACAGTGGCGTGCAAGGCGCGGCCAATGCCAAGCTGGATGCCGGCATTCAGGGCGGGACCACGGCCCGCTAAGCGGCGTTGCGGCTTCGGCGTCAAGGCGCTGCCTGATGGGGGGCGCAAGGTGCCTTTGACTGGCCTGTATCGAGCCGCCAACCAACGCAGCACTTGCCGAAAGGCAGGTGCTGTTTTTTTAGGCCGGTTTAAGTGTAAAACAGGGCTGTGGTCCAAACAAATCGGGCGTAGTGTGCTATCAAATAAATAGCTAAATGCCACCTGAATATAAATCCGCGAGCGGAGCATGCGAGGTATTTTCTGCGGTGGCAGCCGCCGTCGTACCCGTAAAGCCGGTCCTGCTCCTTATTCCTGGTGATGTCGGCATCGTCACGTCCCCCCGCCTGTAAGACCTTGCCGCGCCGGCGGAAAGAAAGGCAGACAAAGCCATGCACAACCCAACTGGCCTGGTGACTTAGCACGCCAAAAAAAGGACCCGAGGGGGTCCTTTTCATTTGTTGCGGGAAGCCGCCCCCGGCCTTGTTCCTCAACTCCGTTGAGGTGCCTTCATCCCGGATACCGCAGTTTTATGGGGCAGGCTGTGTAACCGCATTGGCGTTCAAGGTAACCGCCGTTTGTGCCAACGCTCTGCCGCTCATTTTTGCACCGGTATTCAGCGAAATCAGCGTTTTACTCAAGATGATTCCCTTGAAGTCAGACGTCGTTCCAAGGGTCGCCTGGCCCGCGACCTGCCAGAAGATGTTCTTGGCCTGTGCGCCGCCGCTCAGGGTAATAATGGCGCCGTTGCCCACGGTGAGATCTTGTGCTATCTGGAAAATCCAGACATCATTTGCGCCACCCGAGAGAGTGACACCAGCAGATGTTATTGAAACCCCGGTGCCCCATTTGTAGAGACCAGGGACGAGTGTCATCCCGCTAATATCTCCGGCGCCCAGTTCAGTAACATCAGGCAATGATCGTCCGGCGGCGTCGGTGAACGCGGTTTCCATGTTGCTTATGGCCGTGGTCAGGTTGGATGGAGTCGGAGGCGCCATATCGGCTGCATAGATCTTTCCGGTCACGAGACTCGATGTCGCAAATACATTCGTGGCATCACGTGCTTGGGAAAATCCGGTTATGTAGCTCTCGGCGGCCGGACTCAGTCCAATATCTCCGACTATTGCGGTGGTTCCGGTGCTTGAGATTCCAGCTTTTGCCAGAATTACATAATTGCCGGCCGTTCCAAGGACTACTGGCACTGGACCTTTCGCTATCGCCAGCGCTGTGTCTGCTGTTGTAAAGGTCCATACCCGGTTAGCTGCCAATGCATTTGCCGGGACGGCGAGGTCGGTGACCCCCGTTGTAATCGTGGCTTTATAGGATGTGCTGGCTGCGAGGTTGCTTGCTGGTGTAAATATCGCTGTCGTGCCTATGTAGGTCACAGTGCCTGAAACTGGCGTCGCGCCCGGCCCGGTGGTCACCGTAAATGTTGCCGTGGTGATGGTTGCGGGGTCCATCGCTTCATCAAAGATCGCGGTGATTTTTCTGTTGACCGGCACACCCGTGGCAGCATCAGCCGGGTTGGTGGAAGTTACCGTGGGTGCGGTGTTGTCCAACAAGGTCGCCCCGGTTGTAAAGGTCCATGCAAAGTTGCTTGCCAGTGCAACCCCTCCCGCATCCTGGGCCCCGGTGGTGATCGTGGCAGTAAATTGGGTGTTGACCGCGAGATTGCTTGTTGGCGTAAAGATCGCAGTGTTGTTTGTGACATCCAGGGTCACGGCTCCTGAAACTGGCGTCGCGCCCGGCCCGGTGGTCACCGTAAATGTTGCCATGGTGATGGTTGCGGGGGCCATCGCCTTGCTGAAGATGGCGGTGATTTTTCTGTTGATCGACACAGCCGTGGCAGCATCAGCCGGGTTGCTGGAAGTGACTATGGGTGCGACCGCGGCCACCAAGCCGGGGCCGATCGAGTTGTTGTCTGACCCACCGCCGCAGCCGGCCACAAAAGCGGTCAGCAGGAAGGGAATCAAGCACATTAGTCGCCTGGAATAACTCTTGAATCTGTTCATTTGCTTTTCTTTTCTGTTAAAGGTCGAGTCCGATCCGGGAAGATAAGAAACGAAGAGATACGAATCTCCACTGTCAGCTTGCGCCGCTGCACGCATTTCATCTGTGCGCCATCGCACACAGCGTCATCGGGGAAATTAAATGTTTTTCCTCTGTTGTTTTATGACGTTGCCGGGGATGGCTTACGGCCTGGCCCAGGTGGCGCTTTTACTTTCCCAATCTGTGGCTCGAGGCCGAAGCGGACAGGCGCTACACCGTGGCGGCAGGGTCGCGCCGCATGCTGAGATTGCCAACCATGCAAGCGCACAACTTATCAGTTGAGACCATTAAAACGGGCGCTGTGCATCGACTTACAAAGTCAACAAAGCAGATACCTGGCAGACATGTGGGCCGGGGAAGATGAACTCTTCTTCAACACAGGAGCTTCGATGTCCAGGATTCAAAAGTTTCAGTCTCAGGACTCTCAAATTCTTGCCCGCGTGACCCGACCACGGTTTTTGGGGGCCATTCCTTCGTTGGTGGTGCTGACCACTGCCATGGCTTGGGGTGCTTCATCGAACGCTGGCGTGTTGGGTCTTGACGGCGTCTTGCGTACCAAAGCGGGGGTGACGGTAGCCACCAGCCCGGTGTTGGGCGGCGGCGTGAAAAGCGGCGTGACCAGGGGCCGCTAATCGGCCTTTTTTTGGATAAGGGCAAGAAAAAAACGGCTGTAGCCAAAGCAGGACGTGCGTAAACAGCTATTAAAATAATAGCAAAATGGCACTTGAAGCATCACTCATCAGTCTGAATCATCGACAGACCGCCCCCGGCTGCTGCGCCAGATGGCGCGCACCAGCCACAGGCCGCCGATCACGGCGCCGCTGAAGCCCAAAAAGCCGAAGGCCGGCAGGCCGAACAGGGTAGGGCCGCCCTTGACGGTCATGACAATGGATGCGCCGATGATGAGCGCGGCAATCACCAGCGCCATGGCCAGGCGATTGGCGGCGCGGTCGATCTGATCGCCCACGCGCTTGAGGTGCACCAGCTCAATGCTCACCTGCACCCGGCCGCGCCGCGCGTTGCGCAGCAGGCGCGACACATCGTGCGGCAACTGCTCGGCCACGGCCAGCGCGCGGCGCAGTGTCTGCCACGCGCGGGTGGCGAGAACCTTGGGCCGCAAGCGTGCGCGCGCCACCTGGCGCAGCAGGGGTGCCGCCTCGGTGGTCATGTGAAAGCTGGGGTCCAGGCCCCGGCCCATACCTTCAAGGGAGATAAAGGCCTTGATCAGCAACGCCAGATCCGACGGCAGGCCCAGGTGGTGCTCGCGCAGGATGGTGGTGACGTCGGCGAGCATCTGGCCGAGCTTGAGTTGCGCCAGCGGGATGCCGTGGTACTGGTCCACAAAGGCTTCGATCTCGGTTTCGAGCTGCGAGAGGTGTACCCCATGCTCGTCACCGGTCCAGTCGAGCAGCACATCGGCCACGGCCTGCGGCTGGGGTTCAACCAAGCCCAGCAGCAGCTCCAGCACCTCGTCGCGCCGCCGCGCCGAGAGGCGGCCGATCATGCCGAAGTCGATGAAGGTGATGCGGTTGCCACTCTGGTAGAACACGTTGCCGGGGTGCGGGTCGGCGTGGAAGAAGCCGTCTTCCACAATCATTTTGAGCACCGCGTGGGTGCCGCGCTGGGCCAGTACGGTGCGGTCGAATCCCGCCTCGGCGGTGAGCTGGTCGAGCTGGCCGCCGGGCACGCCGCCCACAAAGTCCTGCACGTTGACGCGCTCACCGGTGTGCGCCCAGTAGACACGCGGGATCACGATGTAGGGCAGCGATGCCATGTTGGCGGCAATGCGTTCGGCATGGCGGCATTCGCCTGCCAGATCCAGCTCGCGCCGCAGTGACTTGGCAAATTCGCGCACCAGCTGCTGCGGGTGGTAGGGTTTGAGGGCGGGTATCTCGGTCTCGGCCAGCGCGGTCAGATGGCCGAGCAGGCGCAGGTCGGCCTCGATCACTTCGGTGATGCCGGGACGGCGGATCTTGACGATGACCTCGGTGCCGTCTTTGAGCTGCGCGCGGTGTACCTGGGCTATGGAGGCGGCGGCCAGCGGCTCGGTGTCAAAGCGGGCGAACACGTCCTCAAGCTCGCCTCCCAGGTCTTCGCGCAACTGCGGCCGCAACACATCGAGCGGTACCGCCGGCACATGACTGTGGAGCTTCTCGAACTCGGCAATCCACTCGGGACCGAAGAGGTCGGCGCGGCCGGCCAGAATCTGCCCGAGCTTGACGAACGTGGGGCCCAGCTCTTCCATCGCCAAGCGCACCTGCACAGGAGGCTCGATGCGGGCCAGGTCGGCCACATGCTCCCATCTGATGGCATGGCCGGCGCGTTCCAGCTTGTCGGCCAGGCCGAGGCGGCGCACGCTGTCGCCAAAGCCGTGGCGAATGAGTACGCCGACTATTTCATTAAGACGCGCCATGTCGCGCGCCGCACTCAGAGTCTCTAGGAGCATGGCCGGATGATAGCGCCGCGCCCAGCAGCCGAGTGGCGGTTACTTGGTGTCGGGCAACTCGATCTTGACTTCGAGCACATCCAGGTTGTCCTGGCGCTCGAGGTTGACCTTGATGTCGCCGGGATTGATGTGGATGTATTTGGCGATGACGGCGATCAGGTCGCGCTGCAGCGCGGGCAGGTAGTCGGGCTCGTGGCTGCGGCCCGAGCGCTCGTGCGCCAGGATGATCTGCAGCCGCTCTTTGGCAACGCTGGCGGTTTTTTTCTTTTCGCCGAGGAAAAAAGACAGGAATGAAGCCATGGCGCTTTATTTCCCCCCGAACAGGCGCTTGAGGAAGCCGGGCTTTTGCGCGTTAGTGAAACGCAGTGGCTTGTCCTTGCCCAAAAAGCGGTCTATCACGTCCTTGTAGGCTTCAGATACGTCGCTGCCCTGCATGTGTACGGCGGGCACGCCCTGGTTGGAGGCTTGCAGCACCACCTCGGACTCGGGGATGACGCCGATGAGCTTGATGCGCAGGATGTCCTGGATGTCTTCCAGCGAGAGCATTTGGCCCTGATCGACACGGCTGGGGTTGTAGCGGGTGATGAGCAGGTGCTCCTTGATGGGCGCGCCGCCGTCGATGGCGCGTTGGGTCTTGCTGGAGAGTATGCCCAGGATGCGGTCGGAGTCGCGCACCGAAGACACCTCGGGATTGGTCACCACCAGGGCTTCGTCGGCAAAGTGCATGGCCATCAGCGCGCCGGTTTCAATGCCGGCCGGCGAGTCGCAGACGATGTATTCGAAGTCCATGGCGGCGAGGTCTTTGAGGACTTTTTCCACGCCTTCTTTGGTGAGTGCGTCCTTGTCGCGGGTTTGCGAGGCGGCCAGCACATAGAGGTTTTGGCACTGCTTGTCTTTGATCAGCGCCTGGTTGAGCGTGGCTTCGCCCTGGATGACGTTGATCAGGTCATACACCACACGGCGCTCACAGCCCATGATGAGGTCGAGGTTGCGCAGGCCGACGTCGAAGTCGATCACGGCGGTTTTGTGGCCGCGCATCGCCAGGCCGGTTGCAAAGCTGGCGCTGGTGGTGGTTTTACCCACGCCACCTTTGCCAGAGGTGACCACAATGATTTTTGCCATCTGATGAAAGTCCTTAAAAAAATGGTGTGTGCGGGGCGCTGCCCGGCGCAGGGATGTTCAGGGGTGTTGTTTCAGGCGCTCTTCAGGCATTCAAGACGCTCATTACGAGTTTGTCGCCGTCCGGTCCTCCGGGCACCAGCCGCACTTGCGTGGGCTGTCCCGCCACGCCGGGCGGTAGCGGGTTTTCGCTGGTGCGGTACACGCCGGCGATGGACAGCAGTTCGGCCTCCAGCGCCAGCGCAAAGATGCGCGCCTCGGTGTTGCCGCGCGCACCGGCCATGGCCTTGCCGCGCAGCGGTGCATAGACATGGATGTGGCCGTCGGCAATGACTTCGGCACCGGCATTGACCATGGCCAGCACCACCAGGTCGCGGCCGCGCGCATACACCTGCTGGCCCGAGCGCAAGGGTTTGTCGATGACCAGCGCGCCCAAAGGTGTTGCGGGGGGTGCTGAAATAGGCGCGGCAGTGGGCGGGGCGGCGGGTTGTGACGTGGCCGGCCGGAGGCTTACCAAATGCGCGTCGGGCACGGGCAGCAGGCCGGCTTGCAGCGCGGCGGCCATTTGCGCAGGGTTGCCGCCTTTGACGGCAACGGGCACCAGTTGGTAGCTGCCCAGCAGGGCAATGAGTGCTGAAAAGTCGATCTCGCCGGCGGGCGTTGCTGCGCCGCTGGCCGCCGCTTCAAGCGGCGACAGGTCGATCATCAGCGCGTCCTGGTCGAAGAAATCCGGAATGTCGCCGAAGCGCAGCGCCAGCTCGCGTGACAGGGCCGCCAGGTCGGTGGACTTGAGCAGCAGCGCGACCAGGGGCAGGTTGGCGCTTTTTATTTCAAAGGTGGCGGGGGTGGTGGCCCGGATGGCAACGGTCATGGGCGATGCAAAGCGAAGTGAGGGAAGGGAGCCGGGCAAGTCATGGCGGCATGGCCGAATGCAGGGATGGCCGAGAGTAGCGCAAGAAAAGCCAAATCGGCGCGCACGGTTTGTCGCATTTGTGAGCGTATGAAACGCGCCGCTGCTGTTGACCCGCTGTGGCGCGGGGTGCCATGGCCTGCCTGAGAGGCGCCAGGCATCGAATGCATGCGGCTTGCGCCCTATAAAAAGTAGAAAACAAGGAGCTCATTATCCCGGAACTTCATGAACTTCCTGCCGCGGATGGTTGTAACTGCTCTTTAACGAATAAGCGCCAGAGGCTGTTTACCAGCGTGGCGCCTCGGGCGGTTTGGCCTTGGCGTCCATGACGAGGTAGAGCACACTCGCCACGCTCAGCGGCGCGAGGAAGTAGACAAGACGGTAAGCCACCAGTGCAGCCAGTAGTTCATGCCGGGGCATCTGGTGCGACAGCAGAGCCACAAACACGGCTTCGAGCACGCCAAGGCCCGCCGGTATACGGGCGATCACGCCAGCCACAGCGGCCAGCAGCAGCACGCTGACCACCGTAGCCAATTCGATGCGGTGCTGCAGCAGAACAAAAATAATGCCCGACATCACAAGCCAGTTGCTGGCGCCCATGAGCAGCTGCAGGCTGGCCAGCCTGAGCGATGGCAATTCAATTGCATGGCCGCGCACACGCAGCGTGCGCTGGCGCGAGAAAGCGCAGACGCCGAGGTAGCCGGCGGCAACGGCCAGCAAGGCGAAGCCGATGAATCGCAGCTGGGCTGAATCAATGTCCCAGTCGGGCGGCAAGGTCGGCGGTTGCAGGCTGAACACCAGCCCTGCCAGCAACACATAGCCCATCCAGTTGGTCAGCATGCTCAGCGACATGATGCGCGTGATGACGCCGTTGTCCAGGCCCAGGCGCGAATAGAGGCGGTAGCGGAAAGCGACGCCCCCGACCAGCGAGCCGAGGTTGAGATTGAACGCGTAGCTGATGAAGGTGACCATCATGACGGTGGGGGCGCCCAGCGTGTGGCTGGTGTAACGGCGGCCCAGCAGGTCAAAACAGCTGTAGAGCGTGAAGCTGGCCAGGGCGAGCAGCACGGCGGCCCACACGGCCGCCAGGGGATAGTGCTGCAGCGAAGTGAGCACCTTGCCCCATTCAATGGTGCGCGCCTGCGACATCAGCAGGCCGGCCACCAGCACAAAAAATACAGCCGTTGCGCCGCGCTTGAGCCACGGCCACCAGGCTCTATCGGTGATTTTCCGCGGGGCGCGGGCGCGGGGCTTGGCCATCAGGCGCTCAAACCGGGTCGGCCTGGCTCACTGCATCGGCACCCGCCAAGTCCGTGCTGGCTGGCGGGCTGGCCTGCATGGCCAGCGTGAGGCGCTGCACGTGCCCAGGCAGCCAACCCGCCCAGGCAGGGTAGCGGCGCAGCAGGTGAAACACAAAAAAACTGCGTACCAGGCGCCATCCGCTCGACTCCACCAGGTCGCCGGTCCCGATTTGCTTGCAGCCGTGTTGCATCAGGTGGTCCAGCCGCCCGCTTAAATACTGGTTGAACTCGCGGTCCTTGATGATGATGTTGGCTTCGAGGTTCAGGGACAGGCTCAAGGGGTCCAGGTTGCTGGAACCCACCGTGGCCCATGCATCGTCGGCCACCGCGACCTTGCCATGCAGCGGCCGTTCGGAATATTCAAAAATCTGCACGCCACCCGTCAGCAGGTAGTGGTACAGCATGTTGGCGGCAGTTTTCACGATCGCCATGTCGGGCTCGCCCTGCAGGATTAGCCGTACATCAACGCCGCGCCGCGCCGCCCTGCGGATCTCTTTGAGCAAGCGGTAGCCGGGGAAGAAGTAGGCGTTGGCGATCACGATGCGGTGGCGTGCGGCACGAAGGGCAATGCGGTAGTGCTGCTCGATGTCCTTGGTATGCTTGCCGTTGTCGCGGGTCACAAAGATGGCGCCCGCAACGCCGACCGGAGTCGATGTGGGGCTCCACGAGGTTTGGGCCAGCGTCTGCGCGCTCGCAGAAAAGCGCTCGCGCAGCCTGCCGGTGAGGGTCGTGGCGGCAAGGCGCTGGCCTGCTGCCAGCGCCTTGTGCACAAACTGGTGAATCAAGGCAACGATGGGGCCTTCAATCTCGACGGCATAGTCCTGCTTGGCCATGGGCCCGAAGTCGGCCAGGTGATCGGCTGAGTAATTGATGCCGCCGACAAAGGCACGCTGGCCGTCGACCACAACAATCTTGCGGTGCATGCGGCGAAACAAGTTGGTGCGCCAGCCCCAGAGTCTGGGGCTGGGGTCAAACACATGCACCCGCACGCCAGCCTGCGTGAGCGCGGAGATGAAGCCGGGCGACAGGTCGGGTGAGCCATAACCATCAATGGTGATGTCAATTTGCACGCCGCGTGCGGCCGCCTGGAGCAGGGCCGCGTGCAGCCCCATGCCGACCTTGTCTTCAAACAGGATGAAGGTTTCCAGCACGACCTCGCGATGGGCTGCGGCAATGCACTCAAAGACGCGGGGAAAAAACTCCTCGCCGTTTTCAAGCAGCCTGAACTGGTTACCGCTGACCCAGCGAGTCATACGCCTGCCTTGAGAGCCACTGCCAGGCGCTTTGCGCCATGCGCGCGGTGACAAGCATGGAGGCCAAAGTGCGCCGCGCCAGGCCGCCCCAAGCAAGCACAGCCCCCTCGGGGGGCAGCGCAGTATGCGCAGTGACAAGCGTGGGGGCCAGTTCCGCCGACAGGCCGCCCTTAGGCGGAACAGCCCCCTCGGGGGGCAGCGCAGTACGCGAAGCGACAAGCGTGGGGGTCATATTTACAATTCAATCTCCGCGGCAAGGGGGGCATGGTCTGACAAATGCGACCAGGGCCTGCTAGGCAGGACAACTGGGGCGTGGCCAATGGCACTGCGCACATAGATGCGGTCCAGCCGCAGCACGGGCCGACGCGCGGGGAAAGTTCGTGCGGCTTGGCCGTGGGCTTGCACAAACACCTCATGCAGCCCGGCCCTGCGCTCCAGCAGGTCGTGGGCGCGATGCCGCCAGTCATTGAAGTCGCCGGCCACCACCACCGGGGCGTGGGCGGGAATATGCTTGCGCACCAGGTCGCACAGCATCTCCATCTGTTGGGTGCGGTGTGCCTCGACCAACCCCAGGTGCACGCAGATGGCATGCAAATTCACGTTGCGGCCCGGAATATGCAGCTCGCAATGCAACAAGCCGCGTCTTTCGGGGCCGCTGATCGAGACGTCGTGATTTTTGAAACGCACGATGGGGAATTTGGACAGCACGGCGTTGCCATGGTGGCCGTTGGTGTAGACCGCGTTGCGGCCATAGGCGAACTGCGACCAGATCGTGTCGGCCAGGAATTCGTAGTGCGGCATGTCGGGATAGTTGTCGAACTTGTCGGGGTGCTTGATGTGGCTGCCCGTTACCTCCTGCAGGAACACCACATCCGCGCCCACGCTGCGAACGGCTTCGCGCAGTTCGGGCAGGATGAACTTGCGGTTAAAAAAGGTGAAGCCTTTGTGGATATTGACCGTGAGGACCTTGAAGAAAAATGACGCGTCGGGGCTGACCGCGGCAAGCGCCGCCTGCGTATCGGTTTCTACCGCAGCCACGTCAACAGGCATGGCGGCCTCAGGCGCGGCCTCGGACAAGACGGCAGGCGCGCCGCGTCGGGAAGAGTCAGGGATAGAACGGTGCATAAGAAGTGAGGAACAGGTATGGGACAACCCAAACTTCCAGAGTCCCATTGTCAATCTCCGGGCCTTGGGCCGCTGTAGGACAGCAACTTATTCGCGGCGAGTCGCCGCCGTCACGTTCATCGTTCGCCGTCAAGCAGCGCTCAAGCTGTTTTGTTTCACCTTCGGCCCTGAAAGCCGGATCAATGAAGGATGGCATGAAGCGTACATGAGACACATTGCGCGACAAAACGGCTGGCGCCTGGACGTTGCGGATTTCAGTCATCGAGCCAGTTTAGCCAGGCTGCGGTGCATCAAAGCGGATTTTGGACGCCGTCCTGCGCGGGCTTGGAGTGCTCCCGGAGGCTGGAAAACAGGGGGAAAAAGTGCCTCAAGCCCAATGAATACGGGCGCAAGAAGCTATCAAAAAAATAGCGATTTGCAGCGGATCTCGCGCATAAAAAAGCCTGCACCGGCACCCTCAAAGAGAGCAACCGGTGCAGGCCCTGACATCTGGGGCGGCTTGGGCACGAGGCCTTCAAGCCGCTACAGCGTCAGACTCAACGGTTGCGGTGCATGCCGCCTTCGTAACGGCCGCGGCCTTCGCGCTGGCCGAATTTCTTGTGCTCGGCGTCAAAGGTTTTTTGCTGCTCAGGAGTCAACACGGCGTAAAAAGTCTTGGTGGCTTCTCCGCGTTTGTCCATGGCCGCACTCATGTCGGCCATGCGCTGGGTGCGCAGGGCGCGCATTTTGTCGATGCGCTCTGGCGTGCTCAGCTTGTCGAACTCGGCGCGCTGTTCAGGCGTGGGGCGTGCGCCGGGAGCTGGTGGCTGCATGGAGGCGGTGAAGGTGGTCCAGGCACCTTCCTGGGCAGGCGTGATCTTGAGCTTGGCTTTCAGCTCGGCCTGGCGTTTGGCCATCCAGGCCTGCATTTTGGCCGGGTCATGACGGCCCATGCGGTCACCGTACGGGCCAGCGTGCATGCCAGCGGCAGCGGGTCCGACTGGAGGCGCGACGGGCGCGCCCTGTGCCATGGCGCTGGCGCCTGCCGTAGCCAGCAAACCGGCGAGGACGAGACTGTTCAGGGAGGCAAGAGGTTTGAGAGCGAATTTCATGGAAACTTCCTTTCGAGAAGAACGGGAGAGGGGGTAAAAAAGCCTGACACCAGAGAACTGACACAAGGTTTTGGCTTCAGGTTGAAAGCAAGTGTGGACGGCCCGTGTATACGCGCCATTGCGGCATGGTGACGGTTTGTAAAGTTTGTGAAAACCGCTTTGCCCGAAACTGCCCTGGCCTGTACCGGCGGGTCCGGCGCGGGCAGAATGTTTCACATCACTCACTGGCCACGAGGCTCAGAGTCCCCTTGTCCCGACGCAGCAAGTTTCTTTTTTCCATGTCAGACACACAGCGGTAAAGGGCCTCGTGTGTGACGCCCAATTCCCCTGCCAGAGATTTCAACCCGGACCCCAGGGGATATCTTTCCTCTTCGCCCTCGGTTTCCAGCAGGTGTAACAAACGGTCCTGCACCTTGTGAAGGGACAGGCGTTCACATTGCCCCCTGAGCCGCTTGAGCTCCAGGTTCAGCATGCCAATCCAGCGGGTTGCAAAGGCCGGCTCAGTTGCAATGGCGACGCGGATTTCCCGAATGGGAACCTGGGTGATTTCAGCGGGGGCGGTCACCTTGCCATCACAGTGGTAGCGGGCCGATTGCAGGCTCGCCTCGCCCACAAACCCGTGCCTCGTTCGTTGCAGGATGACCGATTCGCCGTGCCGTCCCAGTCGTTCCAGAACGACCTCCCCGCTGGCGATGAAGAACATGTAGGCCGGCTTATTTCCTGTCTCAAACAGACGCTCACCTTTCCCATAAGCCGAGGTGACGCAGAAGTTGTGCAAGTCGGCGGGCAGCAGTTCAGCAAGCTCCGGGTGAATAGGGGAAGACGCTGAGTTCATATGATTTTGATCATACCCATCTCTGTTCCGGTTCATCAATACTTCGGTCAGTACTGATACAACAAGGCACCATGAGCAACTCCATCTTCCAGTTCGGCCAGCAGCGGCCCGGCTACACCGTTCCGGTTCTCAATGAGCGGGCTGTGCGTGCCAGTGCAGGCATGCTGTTTTTTCTGGCCATGGTGTCGTTCATGAACGCCTGGCTGCTGGGAAATTTTCAACCCACCCGAGTATTTGTGGTGGCCTTTCTGATCGATTTCACGATTCGCATTTTCATCAACCCGCGCTTCGCGCCCAGCCTGATCGTGGGCCAGTGGGTGGTGCACCGGCAGCAGCCTGAATGGGTGGGCGCCCCGCAGAAACGCTTTGCCTGGGCCATCGGTCTGGTGCTGGCCGGGATCATGTTGTATCTGGTGGTCATCAACAACGTGATCGGACCGATCAATCTCATCGTCTGCGGCTCCTGCCTGTTGCTGTTGTTCTTCGAGACCGCTTTTGGCATCTGCCTGGGCTGCAAGCTATACAAGCTGTTCAGCAAAGACAAGGCCCAGCTGTGCCCGGGCGGCGTGTGCGAATCGCCACCCGCACCCGTATCGGGTATCAGCCCGGGGCAGCTGGTCATCGTGCTGACGGTCGCCGTGGGCGTTGGCGGCGTGGCGCAGTGGGTCAAGGCAAAGGCGGCCCCCCAGACCGGGGCTATGCAGGCCAGCAGCTATGCGCCCGCCATCGATCCCGCCGAGGCCGAGCGCTGCAAGGTGCCCGAGTTTGCCAAGGCCCTCGGCCACGAGGAAATGTGGAAGCTGCACAACCACTGCAAGTAATTTTTGAATGCGCTACTCATGACACTCACACGCCGCCAGTTGCTCAAGCGCAGCGCGGGCGCCCTGCCTTTGGGCTTGATGCTGAACACGGTTTGGGCCGCCCAACCCGTGGTCGAGATCATCAGCTTTGCCCACCCCCCGATGCAGTCCGCCCTTAAACCCCTGCGCGACTGGCTGGCCAGCCAGGGCGGCAAGCTCCGGGTGGTGGAAATCGACATGGAATCGCCCGAAGCAGAAAAGCGTCTCAAGGCCCTGGGCCTTAAAGGCCACATTCCCATCGTGGTGGTTGTGGACGGCCGGTACAAACATGTGCGCAAGGACGGCAGCCATGTGGATCTGGTGGGCTTCCCGTCCGGCCCCGGCGCCCCGGTGGGCATGAAGGATGGCTGGTCGGTTGAAGACGTGCAAGCGGTACTCAAGGCTGGTAAGCCCTGATCGTCACGGGGGGCACCCCGTCTTCCTGTCTCTTAGCCTGCGGCATAAGCAGGCAGACCGGGCGGTATTGCGGCAATGGGCTTTCCAGCTGGAAGCGGCCCTTGACAGCACCGCTCCTCCGTGCAGCAGGCCAGCGTTGTGCTTACAATGGCTCCAGCTTGTCGGGGTGCCAAAGATGTTTCATCTGAGGCTGAGATCGCAGATGCGAGACCCGCTGAACCTGATCGGGATCATCCCCGCGTAGGGAACATGGCACTTGGCTCCGGCACCCGCAGCGGCATTCCGGCTCCCCAGGCAGGCACCCCACCTTCTGGAGATAGTTATGGCCAAAACCCGCCTCACCGTTGACACCGACGACCTCACAAGCCGCATCACGCGAACGCCGTTTGCAGGCTCCCGCAAGATTTACCTGGAGGGCTCGCGCCCTGATATCCGCGTGCCGTTTCGTGAGGTCACGCTGACCGACACGATGGTGCAGGAGGGTGGCGGCGAGCCGCGCCGCGAAGCCAATCCGCCGCTGCGTCTGTATGACTCATCGGGCGTGTACACCGACCCGCTGGCGCCGATTGACATCACGCGCGGCCTGAGCCCATTGCGCGGCGCCTGGATTGCCGAGCGGCTGGATACCGAGGCGCTCCCCGGCATCAGCAGCGCCTATGGCCGCGAGCGCCTGAACGACCCGGCGCTGATCGCGCTGCGCATGGCGCATGCGCCCGTGCCGCGTCGCGCCAAGCTTGGCGCCAACGTGTCGCAAATGCACTATGCGCGCAAAGGCATCATCACGCCGGAGATGGAATACATCGCCGTGCGCGAAAACCTGGTACGCGCCCAGCTGGCCGAACGCCTGGCCACCGAGCGCCTGCCCAAGCCCGGCCATTCGTTTGGCGCGTCATTGGTGCAGGACGTCACGGCCGAATTTGTGCGCGACGAAGTGGCGCGCGGCCGCGCCGTCATCCCCAACAACATCAACCACCCCGAGAGCGAGCCGATGATCATTGGCCGCAACTTCCTGGTGAAGGTCAACGCCAACATCGGCAACTCGGCCGTCACCTCGTCCATCGAGGAAGAGGTCGACAAACTGGCCTGGTCGATTCGCTGGGGTGCCGACACCGTGATGGATTTATCGACCGGCGAGAACATCCATGAAACACGCGAATGGATTTTGCGCAACTCGCCGGTGCCGATTGGCACGGTGCCGATTTACCAGGCGCTGGAGAAGGTCAACGGCAAGGCCGAAGACCTGACCTGGGAGATCTTCCGCGACACGCTGATCGAGCAGGCGGAGCAGGGCGTGGACTACTTCACCATTCACGCCGGCGTGCGCCTGGCCTATGTACCGCTGACGGCGAACCGGCTCACGGGCATTGTTTCGCGCGGCGGTTCCATCATGGCCAAATGGTGTCTGTCGCACCACCGCGAAAGCTTTTTGTACGAACGCTTTGACGAGATCTGCCAGATCATGAAAGCCTACGACGTGTGCTTTTCACTCGGTGACGGCCTGCGCCCCGGATCGATTGCCGATGCCAATGACGAAGCGCAGTTTGCCGAATTGCACACGCTGGGCGAGCTGACACAGATCGCCTGGAAGCACGATGTGCAGGTGATGATTGAAGGCCCCGGACATGTGCCGCTGCAGCTGGTGAAAGAAAACGTCGACAAGCAGCTGGAGGCTTGCTTTGAGGCGCCGTTCTACACGCTGGGCCCGCTGATCACCGACATCTCGCCGGGTTACGACCATATTTCTTCGGCCATGGGTGCGGCAAACATCGGCTGGTACGGCACGGCCATGCTGTGCTACGTGACGCCGAAAGAGCACCTGGGCCTGCCGAATCGCGACGACGTGAAGCAGGGCCTGATTGCCTACAAGATCGCCGCGCATGCGGCCGATTTGGCCAAGGGCTATCCGGGCGCGCAGATGTGGGACAACGCGGTGTCCAAGGCGCGCTTTGAGTTCCGCTGGGAAGACCAGTTCCGCCTGGCGATTGACCCCGACACGGCGATGGCCTACCACGACGAAACCCTGCCCAAGGAGAATGCCAAGGTGGCGCATTTTTGCTCGATGTGCGGGCCGAAGTTTTGCTCGATGAAGATCTCGCAGGAAGTACGCGAGTTTGCCCGGCTGAATCCCGAAACGACGACCTTGGCAACCAGCCCCGGCGTGATCGCGATCAAGCAGATCAATAACGGGTTTGAAGAGAAGGCCAAGGAGTTCCGCGAGGGCGGCAGCGAGATTTACTCCTGATTCGCTTCCTCCCTCTGGGAGAGGGAGTGAAGGGCGAATGCCTTCATGAAGGATCTTTTAGGAGGTATTGAAGGACATGAAAACGTTTGAAATTTCTCTGAATGGCGAGCGCCTGGCGACGCAGGCGCCGACGCTGCAGGCCCTGCTGCAGGCGCGCGGGTATGCCCTGCAGTGCGCCATGGCCTGTGCCATCAACCGCAGTTTTGTTCCGCGGCCCGAGTGGCCTGAGCGCGCCTTGAAAAATGGCGACCGCATTGACGTGATTACACCCATAACCGGAGGTTGAACCCCATGACTATCCCTTTGAATCTCACCCCTGGCGTCCCCTCCATGGCTCATGGCAAGCCCTGGACCGTGGCCGGAACCACGCTGACCAGCCGCTTTCTTCAGGGCACCGCGCGTTACCCTTCAACGCAGGTTCTGACCGACGCGGTGCGCGCCAGCGGCACCCAGGTGCTGACCGTGGGGCTGCGCCGCCTGCAACCCGAAGGCGGTGGCGGCGACGGCTTCTGGCAAGAAATCCAGGCGCTGGGCTGCCATATCCTGCCCAACACGGCGGGCTGCTACAGCGCGGAAGACGCGATCACGCTGGCGCAAATGGCGCGCGAGATGGTTGGTACGAACTGGATCAAGCTGGAAGTCATTGGCGACGACAAAACGCTGCAGCCCGACACTGCGGCCACCTTGCAGGCCGCCACCGTGCTGGCGCGCGAAGGGTTTGCGGTGTTTGCTTACACCACCGAAGATCTGGTGATGGCGCAGCGTCTGCACGATGCGGGCTGCGCCGCCGTAATGCCCTGGGCTGCACCCATCGGCAGCGGCCGCGGACCCATGAATCCGTACGCGCTGGAGATTTTGCGCCGCCGCCTGCCTGATGCGGTGCTCATTATCGACGCCGGTCTGGGCCGACCTTCGCATGCGGCACAAGTGATGGAGATGGGATTTGACGCCGTGCTGCTGAATACCGCGGTGGCGCAATCCGGCGACCCGGTGCGCATGGCGCGCGCCTTTGCCGATGCGGTGTCGGCCGGCCGCGCCGCCTGCGAATCGACTCCCGCGCCGGTGCGCGCGGAGGCGCAGGCCTCGACCCCGACCGC
>DFWY01000104.1:23607-60933 GCA_002381615.1 Polaromonas sp. UBA4122
CCCTCACCGGACCCATCGGCTTTTACCCCGTGGTGCCAGACGCTGCGTGGGTGCAGCGCCTGCTGGGCTGGGGAGTGCGCACGGTCCAGCTACGCATCAAGGCTGCTGACCACACGCCCGCCGAAATTGACCAGCAGGTTCGCGCCGCAGTTCTTGCCGGCCGTGCCGTGACGGGCGCGCAGGTGTTCATCAACGACCACTGGAAACTGGCCTTGGCCGCAGGCGCATACGGTGTGCATCTGGGCCAGGAAGACCTGGACACCGCCGATCTGAATGCGTTGCGCAATGGCGGCCTGCGTCTGGGCCTGAGCACACATACCCCCACCGAGCTCGCCCGTGCCAGCGCCGTGCAACCGTCGTACCTGGCTATCGGCCCGGTCTACCCGACCACCCTCAAGGTCATGCCCTATGAGCCCGTGGGTCTGATGCGCCTGAAGGACTGGGCGGCGCAGGCGGCACCGTACCCGGTGGTGGCGATAGGCGGCATTTCGCTGGCGCGGATACAGGGCGTGATGGCCTGCGGTGTTGATGGCGTGGCCGTGGTCAGCGCAGTGACACAGGCGGCTGACCCGCAGCAGGCTTCGCTAGCCGGGTTGCAGCTGGCGGCCAAAGGAATGGCAAATTCGTAATTTGCAGGTCGGGTGACGCCGGCGACCAAACCGACCTACGGGCTACAGCGAAAGCGGGGAGTCCTCACCCCTCCTTCTCCCAGAGGCAGAGGAAGTAAATTGGCTATAGCCCCATAACAGCGGGGTTATTTGGCTATCATTATGATAGCGTCTGATAGTCGGTATAGCCCTTGGCGCCGCCGCCGTAAAAGGTGGCTGGGTCGGGCTTGTTGAGTGGCGCGTTGCGGCGCAGGCGTTCCACCAGGTCGGGGTTGGCGATGAAAGGTTTGCCAAAGGCGACCAGGTCGGTACCGTCGGCCACGGCTTGCTCGGCCAGGGCCTTGTCGTAACCGTTGTTCACCATCCAGGCCGCTTTGCCACCCGCTGTGCGGTACGTGGCTTTGAGGGCTGAGTAGTCAAACGGACGATCAGGCAGCTCGCGCGGGCCACCCGTTGCGCCTTCAATGATATGGATGTAGGCCAGATTCAGCGTGGCGAGTTTTTGGATCACGTAGTCAAACAGCGGCTGCGGATCGGCATCGTACGCGTCGTTGGCTGGCGTGACGGGCGACAGGCGAATGCCGGTGCGGCCGCCACCCACGGCGGTCGTCACCGTGCGCACTACTTCGAGCAGCAGGCGCGCGCGATTTTTGATGCTGCCGCCGTAGTCGTCGGTGCGCTGGTTGGAGCCGCTTTTGAGGAACTGGTCGAGCAGGTAGCCGTTGGCGGCATGGATTTCGACGCCGTCAAAGCCGGCGGTTTCCACTGCGTTGCGTGCTGCGGCCTGGTAGGTGTGCACCAGGCCGGGCAGCTCTTCGGCGTCGAGGGCGCGCGGCGCGGAGGTGTCCACAAAGGTAGGCACGCCGTTCTTGATCAGCACGGTTTTGGTCTTGGCGGTGATGGCCGACGGTGCCACGGGTTGGCCGCCGTCCGGCTGCAATTCATTGTGCGAGACCCGGCCCACATGCCAGAGCTGCACCACAATCTTGCCGCCCGCGTCGTGCACGGCCTCGGTGACGCGCTTCCAGCCGTCGAGCTGCTCGGTGCCATAGAGGCCGGGCACATCGGAATAGCCCTGGCCCTGGTGGCTGATAGCGGTGGCTTCGGTAATCAAGAGGCCGGCGCTGGCGCGCTGGGTGTAGTACTCCGCCATGAGCGGGGTGGGGATGGCGTCGGGTGCGCGGTTGCGCGTCAGCGGTGCCATGACGATGCGGTTGGCGAGTTGCAGGTCGCCGACCTGGGTGGGGTCAAATAATGAGCGCATGGAAGGGTTCCGGGATTGAAGACAGGCTTTAGTGTGCACCTATCTGAAGTGTCTGGGCAAGACGGATTACCGGATTTGCGCTAACTGGCTGGCCTTTGCGCTATGTCAGCTTACTTGAGCAAGCCTTCTTCTTTCATGGCGGCCTGAACGGCGGGGCGGGCCGCCATGCGCTCGCGAAACGCCGCGAGGTGGGCAAAGCTGGAAATATCCATGCCCACATAAGGCGGCCAGTTGGTCACGGTAAAGAGGTAAGGGTCGGCCACGCTGAAGGCATCGCCCATCAGGTAGTGCTTGCCGGCCAGCTCGCCGTCCACCCACTGCAGGCGCGACAGCAACCTGTCGATCACGATGGGCTTGTAGTCTGCGGGTGTGGCCGGGTTGAACAGTGGGCTGAAGCCCTTGTGCAGCTCGCTGCTGATGAAGTTGAGCCACGACTGCAATTGTGCGCGTGCGAGGGTGCCGTTGGCCGGTGCCAGCTTCTTGTCGGGCACCTGGTCGGCGATGTACTGCACGATGGCCGGGCCTTCCGTCAGGCGCGTGCCATCGTCCAGCTCCAGCAGGGGCACAGCGCCCAGCGGGTTGATGGTGTAGTAGTCGGTGCCGTCCAGCAGGCGGTGGGTTTTGGTGGACGCTAAAACATGCTCGAACGCCAACCCTGACTCGTGCAGCGTGATGTGCGGAGACAGGGAGCAGGCGCCCGGGGAGTAGTAAAGCTTCATGGGGTTGGTCCTTGTTTTTTTGGAGATGGGGGGATTGAAACAGCCCCCATGCTAGCTGCAAAGCAGGTTTTCTGATGCGCCGTGGGCGTGCCCCTCTCGGCAGGCGTCGCGCCCCATATGCCTGAACTCACGCTTTCGCCCAAATAATGGGCGTGGGTGGCTGCGGGCTTGTCCTACAGCGGCATGCGGGCGCTGCTGATTCTTTGGCGACGCAGGCACTTTTATTATTGAGCGGTGGTGGTATGACTTTTCATGATTGGAGTTAGTGCTTTATTTTGCTTGGTGAGGCCTTGCATTGGCGAAGGAGAACCTGATGCTCAAATACGCGATTTTTTTTACGGTGATTTCACTGATCGCTGGCGCCCTCGGTTTTGGGGGTGTGGCGGCAGGCGCTGCCGGCATTGCCAAGATCCTGTTCGGCCTGTTCCTGATTCTGGCAGTTATTTTTGTGGTGTTGGCGGCCCTGGGTGTGGGCGCGGTGCAGAAGGTGATGAAATAAATGAATCCTCCCGTTTCGGTGCCGCCAGGCACGGTGGTGTCCCGGCTCAAGGAACGGCTTCGTTATCCCTGCGCGCATACTGGGATTGACGTGGCAACAAGCCCGGCGACAGCGGTAGTGCCATTGATGCCCGGACGTCAAACTGGCTTTCCGGCCAGCATTGCGGAATTTTTGCTTGTGTTCCGTTTGCGTGCGCGCCGCTCTTCGGCAAGTTCTACTGATGTGATGGCGCGCGCCGTTCGCATGGTCTTGGTGACCTGCCAACACTGGTTTGCCGCAGCGGACCGTCAGAAAACCGGTCCTCGCAGGCGTTGCTGATACTGGCCGCGTGATGGCGGTCTGGTTCTGTTTTTTTTCTTTACACCGGCGATCAATTTCATACACACTTCCCTTGTTGATTCCTTGCTGGAGTGCGAGGTCCGCAGCCCGTCAGTCGTTGTAGTGGAGCCATTAGTTGACGATAAACGGACGGCCCGTTGACGTGGTTTTGCTACGGGACGGCAAGTTTTTCACGTCGTGAGAGGACGGCTTAATTGGCGACTTGTTGGAATTTGACGCCGGGGCTTTGGAACCCGGCGCTTCAAGTCCGACAGATTTCTGGAGCCCTGCGGCTGTCGCATTTTGAGAATTTGCGGGCTGTTCTGCTGCTGTGTCAGGGTTTGTCCTAGGTGTGTTCTGGGGGCTGATTTCAATAATGGCTATGCAGCTTCATTCATAGCAAGGCATTTCAGCGTTGCCGCTACCCAAGGAGACCCCCTCATGCAAAAGGTGTTGCACATCAACCCTGACAAATGCACTGGCTGTTTGCAGTGCGAGATGGCCTGTTCTTTTGAGAACTACGGCGTCTTCGCGACCGCCAAGTCGCGCATCAAGGTGTTCGACTTTCACGATACCGGCAAAAAGGTGCCCTACACCTGCACCCAGTGCGATGAGGCCTGGTGCTTGCACGCCTGCCCGGTGGAGGCCATCACGGTGGACAAGCTCACGGGTGCGAAGGTGGTCAACGAAACCACTTGCGTGGGTTGCAAGGTCTGCACCATCGCCTGCCCGTTCGGCACCATCAACTATGTGCAGGAAACCGGCAAGGTGCAAAAGTGCGACCTGTGCGGCGGTGAACCCGCCTGCACTGAGGCGTGCCCCACCCAGGCCATCACCTTCATTGACGCCAACTGGACCGGTCTGGGCAAGATGCAGCAATGGGCTGACAAGCTTGGCAACCAACCTTCGGCCGCTTAAGGAGTAACGAATATGTCTTGGGCAGGAAAAATTCTTCGCGTTGACTTGAGCACCGGAACCGTCAAGTCTGAACCCCTCAACATGGACTGGGCGCAGACCTATCTGGGCTCGCGTGGCCTGGGCAGCAAATACTTGGTGTCCGAAGTGGACCCCAAGGTGGACCCGCTGTCGCCTGGCAACAAAATCATCTGGGCCACCGGGCCGCTGACGGGCACTATGGCTTCCACCGGGGGCCGTTACACCGTCATCACCAAGAGCCCGCTGACCGGCGCCATTGCCTGTTCGAATTCGGGCGGCTATTGGGGTGCCGAGCTCAAGATGGCAGGCTGGGACATGATCATTTTCGAGGGCAGGTCGGCCAAGCCGGTGTACCTTTATATCAACGACGACATGGCGGAGCTGCGCGACGCGGCTCACCTGTGGGGCAAGAGCGTCTGGCAGACCGAAGCCATGCTCAAAACAAGTCTGCAAGATCCCTTGGTGCGCGTTTCGAGCATTGGCAAGGCGGGTGAAAACGGCGTGCTGTATGCTGCCGTGGTCAACGATCTGCATCGCGCCGCCGGCCGTTCGGGCGTGGGCACGGTGATGGGCGGCAAGAACCTCAAGGCGATTGCGGTGCGTGGCACAAAGGGCGTGGGCAATATTCGCGATCCCGAGGCCTTCATGAAGGTCACCTACGAGAAGAAGAAGATCCTGCATGACAACGCCGTCACGGGCCAGGGCCTGCCGGCCTTTGGCACCCAGGTGCTGATGAATGTGATCAACGAAATAGGTGCGCTGCCCACCCGCAACCACCAGGATGTGCAGTTCGAGGGGGCCAAGGACATCTCGGCCGAAGCCATGGCCACGCCGCGCAAGACCGACGGCAAAAAGCAACTGGTCACCAACCAGGCCTGCTTTGGTTGCACCATCGCCTGCGGCCGCATCAGCAAGATGGACGCGGGTCACTTCACGGTGGCCAACAAGCCCCAGTACTGGGGTGCATCAGGCGGGCTGGAGTACGAGGCCGCCTGGGCCTTGGGCGCAGCCAACGGCGTGAACGACCTGGAGGCGCTGCAGTACGCCACCTTGATTTGCAACGAGGAAGGCATTGACCCCATCAGCTTCGGCGCCACCATTGGCGCGGTGATGGAGATGTATGAAATGGGCGTGCTGACCAAGGAGCAGCTCGGTATCGAGGCACCCTTTGGGTCGGCCAAGGCGCTGGCCTTCCTGGTTGAAGAAACCGTGAACAACCGCGGCTTTGGCAAGGAAATTGGCCAGGGGTCCAAGCGCCTGACGGCCAAGTACGGCCACCCTGATCTGTCCATGACGTCCAAGGGGCAGGAATTTCCGGCCTACGACGGGCGGGCCATCCAGGGCATCGGGTTGGCTTACGCCACGTCCAACCGGGGTGGCTGCCACCTGCGGGGCTACACCATTGCATCTGAAGTGCTGGGCATTCCGGTCAAGACCGATCCACTGGAGCATGAAGGCAAGCCCGAGTTGGTCAAGGCCTTCCAGGACGCCACGGCGGCGTTTGATTCGTCAGGCTTGTGCGTATTCACCACCTTCGCCTGGGGTCTGGCTGATTTGGCACCCCAGTTGCAGGCGGCCTGCGGCGAGCAGTACACGACCGAAGAACTGGAAAAAATCGGCGAACGCATCTGGAACATGGAGCGCGAATTCAACAACGCGGCGGGTTTCACCAAGGCGGATGACTCGCTGCCCAAGCGCCTGCTGACCGAACCCGCCAAAACCGGCCCGGCCAAGGGCAAGGTCAACATGCTGGCCGAGATGCTGCCCAAATACTACGCCGCGCGCGGCTGGGACAGCGAAGGCGTTCCGACGACCGCGACCCGGCAGCGTCTGGGCCTATAAACCGGCACGGTCCATAAAAGGCTCGGGTGGGCACTGCTTGCAGGCCCACCCTTTTTTGATTTTGGAGAACAAGCTTATGACCCACCACGTCATTCTGGGCGCAGGCCCTGCCGGTGTGATTGCCGCCGAAACCATTCGCAAACAGGCCCCGCACGACACCATCACGCTGGTCGGCGACGAAGCCGAGCCGCCTTACTCGCGCATGGCCATTCCCTACCTGTTGATGGGCAACATCGACGAGCGCGGCACCTACCTGCGGAAAAATCCGGCTCATTTCCGGGATTTGAAGGTTAATCAGATCCAGGCCCGCGTCAAGTCTGTGGATATTGCTCTCAAAAGCGTAGCGCTGGACAATGGCCAGGCCGTGCCTTATGACCGGCTGCTGATCGCCACCGGCTCGTGCCCCGTGCGCCCACCGATTCCGGGCATGGACAGTGCTGGCGTATACCCCTGCTGGACCTTGCAGGATGCCCGTCACATCATGGCGCTGGCCCGGCCCGGCGCACGCGTGCTGCAGATGGGTGCGGGCTTTATCGGCTGCATCATCATGGAGGCGCTGATGCAGCGCGGCGTGCAGCTGAGCGTGGTCGAGATGGGCGACCGCATGGTGCCGCGCATGATGGGTGCTATGGCCGGCGGCATGATCCGCGACTGGTGCGAAACCCAGGGCGTGCAGGTCTTCATCGGCACCCGGGTTGAAGCCATTGAGCCCGGCACGCCTCTGAAGGTGCGCCTGTCCGGCGGGCAAACGGTGGAGGCTGATCTGGTCATCAGCGCCACCGGCGTCAAGCCCAACATCGGTTTTCTGGAACATTCCGGCATCACCTGCCTGCAGGGTGTGCTGACCGACGAGCACCTGCAGACCAGTGTGCCGGGCATCTACGCGGCAGGCGATTGCGCCGAAGCCTTTGACAAAGTCAGCGGCAAGACCATCGTCAGCGCCATCCAGCCCAACGCGGCCGAGCAGGCCCGGGTGGCCGCGCTCAACATGGTCGGTCAACAGGTCGAACTCAATGGCGTCACCCAGATCAACGTGCTGGACACGCTGGGCCTGATTTCCACCAGCTTTGGCAACTGGGAGGGCGTCCCCGGCGGTGAGCAGGTGGTGCTGACCGACCGCGGAGCCGATGGCGGAAAGGGCCGTCACCTGAGCCTGCAGTTCAAGGACGATGTGATGGTGGGCTGCAACAGCGTGGGCTGGACCGAGCATGTGGGCGTGATGCGCGGGCTGGTGGAGGGCGCCGTCCATCTCGGCCCCTGGAAGGAAGTTCTGAAACAAGACCCGACCAAACTGATGGAAGCCTATCTGGCCAGCGCCCAGGCGCAGGGCCAATGGAGCGGGGCAGCCGACGAGCGGCGGCGATGAAGATCACCTTCAAGCTGTTTGCCACGCTGACCGACTACCTGCCCGTGTCTGCGCGCCGCAGCAACATCGTCGAACTGGACGTGGCGCCTGACGCCGCCATCAGCCAGATCATCGAACCCTTTGGACTGCCGCCGAAACTGGTGCACCTGGTGCTGGTCAATGGCCGCTACATCGAGCCGGACCAGCGCCTGACCACCACCCTGAGCGAAGGCGACGTGCTGGCCATCTGGCCACCGATTGCTGGCGGCTGAAGGGCCGGCTGATGCAGTCCCACTACCTCGAACAGTTCGAGCGCGACATGGGCTGCACCGAAGTCGAGTGGCTGGGCTGGTTGCCGGCCGCGCTCGGGCAGCATCTTTGGCAGCGCGATGGCGCTTCGGTGCAGGTGTCGATCGGCCCTGGTAGCTTGCAGATTCACTGGCAGCAGGCTGAACCCCGCGTGCTGGGCCTGGCTCGCATTCCGCGCCTGCTGGTGCGCTTTGCCTTTGCCGGGCTGGACGATGCCCAGCGCTACGTCTTTATGAAGCGGTTTGACCTGTATATGCAGCGCGGTGGCGGCTGATTGTTGGCCCGAGTTGCCGGGTTGACTGGAATCTGATGCCCATTTCCCCCGCCCTTGATGCTGTTGGGCGTCTCCTGGGGTTAAAAATGGGTCGTCTGCAGTGTGGCCCGGTTTTTAGAGGGGAAAGTGCTGCTAGCCCAATGAATACGGGCATAAAAGCTACAAAATACATAGCAAGCAATGGCCTGTGCGGTCCGCTCTCACAGGGCGTGCGTCACCAGTTTGAAATCCGGGTCTTCGGCAAAAGGCTTGACGGCAAAGCCCAGACCTTTCATGAGCTTGAGCATGCTGGGGTTGTTGGCCAGCACCAGACCGTCGATTTCAGTTAGCCCCTTGTCGCGAGCCACATCCATGATGCTTTGCATCAGGCGCGAGCCCAGGCCCTTGCTGTTGAAGTCGTCGGCCACCACCAGCGCGAACTCGCAGCTGGACTGGTCAGGGTTGGTGATGTAGCGTGACACGCCGACGATGCGCTCGGTCTCGAGGATCTCGCCCTTTGGCCCGGCTCGGCGCTCCTTGAACACGGCCACCAGCGCCATTTCGCGGTCGTAGTCGATCAGCGTGAAACGTGCCAGCATGGACGGCGGCAGCTCGACCATGGATGAGATGAAACGGAAATAGCGGCTTTCGGGCGAGAGGTGCTGCATCAGGTCCTGCAGCATCTGCGCATCGTCCGGGTGGATGGGGCGCACGGTGTACTCGCCGCCGCCGCGCAGCGGCCACAGCTGTTCGTAGCGCGCCGGGTAAGGCAGGATGGCCAGGTGGTTGTAGTTGTTGGCGCGGCCGCTCATGGCTTGCGGCGCGTGGTCGATGATGATGCGCGCGTCCACCGCCACGGCACCTGACTCGTCGACGATGATGGGGTTAATGTCCATCTCGCGCAACTGGGGCAGCTCGCACACCATTTCCGAGACGCGCAGCAATATCTGCTCCAGCGCGTCCATGTTGACCGCGCTGGCGCCGCGCCACTCGCCCAGCGTCTCCGCCACGCGCGAACGTTCGATCAGGCGGCGCGCCAGAAACTGGTTGAGCGGCGGCAGCTCCATGGCGCGGTCGTTGATGAGTTCGATCATGGTGCCGCCAGCGCCGAAGGCAATTACCGGGCCGAAGGGGTCGTCGGTGACAAGCCCTACGCAGACCTCGCGGCCGCGCCGGGCGCGCGCCATGTTCTGCACGGTCACGCCGTTGATGCGCGCGTTGGGTTGCAGGCGCGCCACGGCTTGCATCATGTCGTTGTAGGTGTCACGCGCGCCGGTGGCGTTCATGATGTTGAGCGCCACGCCTTCCACGTCCGACTTGTGGCTGATGTCGGGTGAGTCGATCTTGAGTGCCACCGGAAAGCCCAGTTGCGTGGCGATCATCATGGCCTCGTTGGCGCTGCGCGCCAGGATGGTTTTGGTGACGGGAATGTGGAAGGACGAAAGCAGGGTCTTGGACTCCATCTCGGTCAGCACCTTGCGGCGCTCGGCCAGCACATTTTCGATAATCAGTCGCGCGCCCTCGATGTCGGGCTTGGCCAGCATGGACAGGGGCGGTGGGGTTTGCTGGAGCAACTGCTGGTTTTGATAGAACGAGGCGATGTTGCCGAAGGCGCCTACGGCCGCCTCGGGCGTGCGGAAACTGGGAATGGCCGCCGCTTTGAGAAGGCCGCGTGCCGCAACCACTGCGGTATCACCCATCCAGCACGCCAGCAGCGGCTTGCCCATGCTGCGCTTGACCTCGACCAGCGCGCGCGCCACCTCCGAGGCGTCGGCGCCGGCTTTGGGTGAATAGATGGCCAGCACGCCGTCAATCTGGCGGTCCTTGCCTGCTGCTTCAATCGCCGCCCGGTAGTGCTCGGGGCTGGCGTCTTCCGACAGGTCGATCAGATCCGACAGCGACGCGAAGTCAGGCAACTGCGGCTTGAGGGCGCTGACAGACTCGGGCGAGAGCTTGCCCAGCTGCAAGAAAATTTCATTGACCCAGTCAGCCGCCAGCACGCCGGGCCCGCCGCCGTTGGTGACGATGGCCAGGCGCCGACCCACCGGGCGGTAGCGTGAGGCCAGGCACTTGGCCGCCGAGAACAGTTCCACGAACGAGCGCACCCGCACCGCGCCGGCACGGCGCAGGGCGGCGTCAAACACATCGTCGCTGCCGACGATGGCGCCGCTGTGGGTCTGCGCCGCCTCGTTGCCAGCCGGTTTGCGACCGGCCTTGAGCACCACCACCGGCTTGGCACTGGCAGCCGTACGCAGCGCGCTCATGAAGCGGCGCGCGCTGGAGATGCCCTCCAGATAAATGACGATGCTGTGGGTTTGCTGATCGTTGGCCAGGTAATCCAGCACCTGGGCAATGTCCACCGAGGTATTGGGTCCCAGGGAAATGACCGAAGAAAAGCCCACCGCGTTGCTGTTGGCCCAGTCGAGCATGGAGGCGGTCAGCGCACCCGACTGCGACACCAGCGCGAGAGAGCCGGCCTTGGCCAGCGGTCCAGCCGCGCTGGCATTGAGCTGCAGTTGCGGACGCTGGAAACCCATGCCATTGGGGCCGAGCAGGTACATGCCTTCGCGGCGCGCAATTTTCTTGAGCTCGTCGGCCTTGTCGGCGCTGATGCCGCTGGAGATCACCAGCGCCGCGCGGCAGGCCATGCGGCCGGCAATCTCCAGCGCGGCGGTCACGTCCTGCGGCGGCAGCGCAATGATGGCCAGATCCGCCCGCGTTTGCGCCAGGTCCGCCAGCGTGCCACTGGTGTGGATGTCCAGAAACACCAGGGTGCCGCTGTAGCGCTGGGCACGCAGGGCCTCGTGCAAGGCCTTGGCGTGCGTGGTCTGCGTGGCCGGATCGTCGGCCTGGCCGGCGAAGACAACGATGGATTCAGGCGAGAAAAGCGGAGTGAGGTAGTGTTTGTCCATAGGTGTTCCAGTCAGCGCCTAGCAGCCCGCCTGACATGCGCAGTGGCACTGCGCGCCAGCGGGTTGAGCGCATAGCCATCTTCCAGGCAGGAGAGAGATGATACGGCCACTTATAGCGTTGGGCGGCGGCCCTGAGCTTCTGCGTGACCCGACGCGTCGTCGGTCTCGGCAAAGCCGGGCTTGCCCCAGCCGCTCGGGCATTTGGGGGGTGAGCGCCATTTCGTGACGTGTGCAATCGACATGGGTGAGAGGTAGGTAGAAAGCAAATCAGTGTTCTTGGGCAACCCTGGCGACTCCAGCCAGATTCCGCTGTCAGTTTAGGCCTGCCGGCGCTGGACCGTTTTGATGTAAAACATGTTTTGCGATTACCTCCAGCGCATTTTTGACACCCGCGCAGATAGGCATGAAGACAAGGGCTCAACGCAGGCAACACGAGACGATCCGTTGATCTCGCAATCATGGCGGCATTCACCTTTGATTTGCGTGGTTTACAAAGCCAAAAGTGTCGCCAGCGCGGCTCAGTGCAAACGCCTTGTGCGCCACCCAAGCATTGCGCGTTGAGTTGCAGCGGCACCAGATGGCTTTGCGAGCGCAGGCCACCCAATGGACCGGGGGAGGCGCTAAGCACGCCAACCACCTTGCCGGCGAAGGACTTGAAGCCCTCCTGCCAAGCCGGGTACTCCTGCATCAGTTGTCACCCGCCCCTCACGTCTGGGCTTCCAGGTCGGCGTTGTACATCAGTAGGTCAAAGTCGGTCAGTTTGCGCTTGGGGAAGTTCAGGCGCCTGATTTCACCACAGGCTGTGGGGGCAATGCTGAACAGCTGGTTGTTGCACTGAAACCCATTAAAATGTACAAAATAAATTTTTTTGTACAAAATGCACACCATTGCCCTGAGTGAATTCCGCGCCCATGCTTCGGCCATGATTGACCTGGTCGAGCGGGGAGAGACCATACGCATCTTGCGGCATGGCAAACCCGTGGCCGAGCTGGTGCCTGCAAAACCGGCAGCGCCTGAGAAGATTCCGAGTTGGAAGCGCCCCATCAAGCCGCTGGAGTATCTGCGTGCTGATGGCAAGACCTTGGCGCAACTGATCATTGAAGAGCGTGAAAGCGCACGGTACTGAAATGAAATTATTACTGGATGCCTCGGCCATTATCAAGCGTTACAAGCGCGAGATCGGCCATGACGCGGTGGCGCGTCTGCTGATGACCGCTGATGTTGTGGTGCTGGCCGCGCATTGCAAGGTTGAAATTTCCTCCAGCTTGAGCCGCGAGGTCGATGACAACTCGATTGACACGGGCCAGTATGCGCGTGTGATGAGCGAGGTAGCGCAGGATTTTGTGGACTTTGATGTGCGGCCCATCAGCCCCGAGATTGAAGCCCTGGCGATCGCGTCCATGGAACACAACCGCTTGTGCGCCATGGATGCGCTGCACATCGGCACCGCCCAAGCGGCAAGGGTTGATTTGTTTGTCACGGCTGATCGAAAACAGGCGCTGGCGGCGCAAGCCGCAGGCCTGAAAACTGAACTGATAGAGGCCTGAAATGTTTTATCCTCAAGAATTTGACGTGATCGTGGTCGGCGGTGGCCATGCGGGTACCGAAGCCGCGCTGGCGGCAGCCCGCATGGGCTGCAAGACCCTGCTCCTGTCACACAATATCGAAACGCTGGGCCAGATGAGCTGCAACCCGTCGATAGGCGGCATTGGCAAGGGTCACTTGGTCAAGGAAGTGGATGCCATGGGCGGCGCGATGGCGCTGGCCACCGACGAGGGCGGCATCCAGTTCCGCATTCTCAACAGCTCTAAAGGCCCGGCTGTGCGCGCCACCCGCGCGCAGGCCGACCGCATTTTGTACAAGGCGGCGATTCGCCGAAGGCTGGAGAACCAGCCCAACCTGTGGCTGTTTCAGCAAGCCGTCGATGACCTGCTGGTGGAGGGTGACCAGGTAGTCGGTGCGGTGACGCAGGTCGGCATCAAGTTCCGTTCGCGCACCGTGGTACTGACGGCCGGGACTTTTCTGGACGGCAAGATCCATGTGGGGCTGAACAATTACGCAGCAGGCCGGGCGGGTGACCCGCCGGCGGTGTCGCTCAGCGCCCGCCTGAAAGAACTCAAGCTGCCGCAAGGCCGCCTGAAAACCGGCACGCCGCCGCGCATTGACGGCCGCTCGATCGACTTCAGCAAATGCGGGGTGCAGCCGGGTGACGGCATGCCGGGCGGCTTGGCCGGGCCGGTGCCGGTGTTCAGCTTCATGGGCGGGAACATCCCGCACCCGCAGCAAATGCCGTGCTGGATCACCCACACCAATGCGCGCACGCACGACATCATTCGTTCCGGGTTTGACCGCAGCCCGATGTTCACCGGCAAGATTGACGGCATAGGCCCGCGCTACTGCCCGAGCGTGGAAGACAAGATCAACCGCTTTGCCGACAAGGATAGCCACCAGATTTTTCTGGAGCCGGAAGGTCTGACGACGCACGAGATTTACCCCAACGGCATCTCCACCAGCCTGCCTTTTGACATCCAATACGCCCTGGTGCGTTCCATGGCAGGCATGGAAAATGCCCACATCCTGCGACCCGGCTACGCCATTGAGTACGACTACTTTGACCCGCGCGCGCTCAAAACCAGCTTTGAAACCCGGGCGATAGGCGGTTTGTTTTTTGCCGGGCAAATCAATGGCACCACCGGCTACGAAGAGGCCGCCGCCCAAGGCATGTTTGCTGGCATCAATGCTGCGCTCCAATGCCAGGACAAGGAGGCCTGGCTACCCAGGCGCGACGAAGCCTATCTGGGCGTGCTGGTTGATGACCTGATTACCAAGGGCGTGACCGAACCCTACCGCATGTTTACCAGCCGGGCGGAGTTCCGCCTGATGCTGCGTGAGGACAACGCCGACCTGCGCCTGACCGAAAAGGGCAGGGAGCTGGGGCTGGTGGACGACGCCCGCTGGGACGCTTTCAACCGCAAGCGCGACGCTGTTTCACGTGAAACAGAGCGCCTTCGTTCCATCTGGATCAACCCCAACAACCTGCCTGTGGCGGAAGCCGAGCGGGTATTGGGCAAGGGGATTGAGCGCGAATACAATCTGGCCGATTTGTTGCGCCGCCCTGATGTGAACTACGCCGGGTTGATGTCGCTGAGCGAGGGTAAATATGCCAATCCTGACATTCCGGTGGGGCAGGTCACTGTTTCACGTGAAACAGCTTTGCCTGCGGACTTGGTTAAAAACGTGATTGAGCAAATCGAGATCACCGCCAAATACGCGGGCTATATTGACCTGCAGAGGGTTGAAGTGGAGCGGGCTTCGCACTACGAAAATCTCAAGTTGCCGGCCGATCTGGATTACCTGCAGGTCTCGGCTCTGAGCTTTGAGGCGCGCCAGACTTTAGCCACGCAGCGACCCGAAACGCTGGGCATGGCATCGCGGATTTCAGGCATTACCCCTGCGACGGTGTCGCTGCTGCTGGTTCATCTTAAAAAGAACCTGTGGAAAAACACCGCACCGCTTAAATCCAACGAGCAAGCCGAAGCCTGATGCGCGGCGCCGAACAGGATTTGCGATCCGTGTTGTTGGCTGGCTTGCGGGCGCTGCGGCTGGACTTGAGCGACCAGCAGGTGCTCCAGTTGCTGGACTACCTGGGCTTGATCGAGAAATGGACCAAGGTTTATAACCTCACGGCCGTGCGCGATCCGGCGGAAATGATGACGCACCACCTGCTGGACAGTCTGGCGGTCATCGTGCCCTTGCGGCAGCACCTTCAAAAGGCCGGGCTGGAGCAGGGTAGTCGCCTGCTCGACGTGGGTTCCGGTGCTGGCCTGCCGGGTGTAGTTATCGCGATATGCTGCCCCGAGGTGACGGTGACTTGCGTGGACACAGTCGCCAAAAAGGCGGCTTTCATCAAGCAGGCCGCGCTGGCCCTGAAGCTGCCCAATCTGGCGGGGCTGCATGCGCGGGTGGAAACCATCGTTCAACCATTCGATGTAATCTGCTCCCGGGCATTTGCCTCGCTGGCCGATTTCACCCAATGGTCTGCAGGGGCGCTGGCACCGCATGGCGCATGGATGGCAATGAAAGGCAAACACCCGGCGGACGAATTGGCGGCATTGCCACCCGGCGTGGAAGTGTTTCACGTGGAACACCTGCAGGTGCCGGGGCTGGACGCTGAGCGTTGCATTCTCTGGATGCGCGCCAAGAACTGTGGCGTCAGCTGAAAACTGCGCCTGAAAATGCCCACCAATTCCAGTTTTGAGTGGGTTACGGCGGAAACAAAGACGCGCTCATCACCGCCCAGCCGCCTACGCTGTCGTAAACTCAAGCCCTCTACTTCTGGGGAAATTCCATGCTGGGCTTATCTGCCAGTGTTGTCGGCATTACCGATTACGGCGCTTTTGTCGCCGCCATTATTATTTTTCTGGCTATTCCCGGTCCCGGCAACCTGGCGTTAATCACCTCCACCGGCAAGGGCGGCATCCCCGGCGGGCTGGGTGCGACATTTGGCGTCATCGCAGGTGACCAGGTCCTGCTTTGGGCTGCCGTGGCCGGTGTATCAGCAGTGATGGCCGCTTACCCCACCGCCTTTCATGCCGTGCAGTGGTTAGGCGCGGCCTACCTCGCCTGGATGGGGTTCAAGATGCTGATCGCCAAGCCAGGCGATACCCCAATTCTGCAGATCAAGCCGCACCACTACTTCCGTCAGACGCTGATGATCACGCTGCTCAACCCCAAGGCGATTGTGTTTTACATGGCCTTTTTTCCACTGTTCGTGGATCCATCCCAGCATCAGGGCCTGAAAACCTTCGGCGTGATGGCGGCGACCATTGCCGTGCTGACCTTTCTTTACGGCCTGGTTGCCGTGCTGCTCACGCATTACCTGGCCGAGCGCATCCGGGCCAACCCCAAAATTTCGGCCACGCTGAAAAAAGCCGCGGGTGTTTTTTTGATCGGCTTCGGTATCAAGCTGGCCATTTCGAAGTAGTCCCCGGATAGTCCCTTGCCTCTGCTTTTCCCCTCAACAGAACAACAACTAAAACATTCCATGGCCAAAATATTCTGCGTTGCCAACCAAAAGGGCGGGGTGGGCAAGACCACCACTACGGTGAATCTGGCTGCCGGCCTGGCTAAAGTCGGCCAGCGTGTGCTGATGATTGACCTTGATCCGCAGGGCAACGCCACCATGGGCTCGGGCGTGGACAAGCGCAAGCTCGAACTCACGGTGTACGACGTGCTGCTCGAATCGGCGTCGGTGGCCGAAGCGCTTGTGCACAGCGAGAAGTGTGGCTACGACGTGCTGGGCGCCAACCGCGAGTTGGCTGGCGCCGAGGTTGAGCTGGTCCAGGTGGAGCGCCGCGAAAAGCGCCTCAAGCTGGCCTTGGTTGAAGTGAATAGCGCCTACGACTTCGTCCTGATTGATTGCCCGCCGTCGCTCTCCATGCTCACGCTCAATGGCCTGTGCTGCGCGCATGGCGTGATTGTGCCCATGCAGTGCGAGTACTTTGCACTTGAGGGCCTGACCGATCTGGTCAACACCATCAAGCAGGTGCACGCCAACCTCAACAAGGATTTGCAGATCATCGGCCTGTTGCGCGTGATGTTTGATCCGCGCATCACGCTGCAGCAGCAGGTGAGCGAGCAGCTCAAGCAGCACTTTGCCGACAAGGTGTTCAACACCGTGATCCCGCGCAATGTGCGCCTGGCCGAAGCGCCCAGCTACGGCTTGCCCGGCGTGGTGTTTGACCCGTCCTCCAAAGGGGCGCAGGCGTTTGTGGCCTTTGCCGAAGAAATGGTGGCGCGCATCAAAGACATGTGAACAAGGTATTTTTTAAATAAAAATGGCTACAAGCCCTTGTTTTACGGGCATAGGCAGCTATTAAAAGCATAGCAATTAATCATTTGAACGCATGAAACCCAGCAATGTCCTGATTCTTCCCGGCTGGCAAAACAGTGGCCCCGAGCACTGGCAAAGCCGCTGGGAGAGCGCGCAGGGCTACACGCGCGTGGAGCAGCACGACTGGATGCGGCCGCTGCGTGGCGACTGGATCGCGCGGCTTGAAGACGTGCTGCTGTCCTGCGACTTCGAGCGTGAGGGCCCCGCCGTGCTGGTGGCGCACAGCCTGGGTTGCGTGCTTGCGGCGGCGTGGGCCTCGCACTCCCGGAATACCTGCCGCGTCAGAGGGGCGCTGCTGGTGGCACCGCCCGATGTGGAACGCGAAGATATGCGCCAGATGCTGACCAGCTGGGCGCCCGTTCCCCTGCACAAGCTGCCCTTTCAAACCGTGCTGTTCGCCAGCAGTGACGACCCGTTCTGCGCATTGGAGCGTTCCCAGCTGTTTGCCGCTGCCTGGGGCGCTGATTTTGTAGACGCCGGACCGCGCGGCCACCTCAATGCCGAGAGTGGTTTGGGCGACTGGCCGCTGGCCCATGAACAGCTGCTGCAGCTGATGCGTCCATGACGCCTCTACAAGGCACAGCCCCGCTAATTTGAATTAAAGAAAGACAACCCCCACATGGTCACCAAAAAACTCAAAGGCCTCGGCCGCGGACTTGAAGCGCTGCTCGGTCCCAAGGTCAACGAATCAGCGGGCGCGGACAACGCCAACAGCAGCGCGACCAGCCCCGGCCTGTCGGCGACGCTGCAGCTCACCGACCTGGTTGCCGGCCAGTACCAGCCGCGCACCCGCATGGACGAGGGCGCGCTGTATGAACTGGCCGAGTCCATCAAGGCGCAGGGCATCATGCAACCCATCCTGGTGCGGCGCCTGAACAGTGGCGCCAACGACGGCAAGTACGAAATCATCGCAGGGGAACGGCGCTTCCGGGCGGCCAAGCTGGTAGGGCTGGACAGTGTGCCTGTGCTGGTGCGCGACGTGCCGGATGAGGCCGCCGCGGCCATGGCGCTGATTGAAAACATCCAGCGCGAAGACCTCAACCCATTGGAAGAAGCCCACGGCCTGCAACGCCTGGTGAAAGAGTTTGGGCTCACTCACGAGTTGGCGGCGCAGGCCGTGGGCCGCTCCCGCAGTGCCGCCTCCAACCTGCTACGCCTGCTGAATCTGGCCGACCCGGTGCAAACCATGCTGATGGCCGGCGACCTGGACATGGGCCATGCGCGGGCCCTTTTGAGCCTGGACCGCGCCGCACAAATTACCGCAGCCAACCAGATAGCGGCCAAAAAAATGTCAGTGCGCGAGGCTGAAAGCCTGGTCAAAAAACTCAGCGCCGAGTTTTCGCTGAAACCGCAAAAAGCGTCCAAGGAAAAGTCACGCGACACCCGCCGCGTTGAGGAAGAGCTGGCCGACCTGTTGATGGCCGAGGTGGAGGTCCGCATCAAAAAGCAGGTCAAACGCAACGGCAGACGCGAAGACATGGGTGAGGTGGCGATCCAGTTTGCCTCGATGGACGAGTTGAATGGGCTGATTGAGCGGCTGCGCGGCGTCAAATAAGCCCGCAGCCTGCGCCGCAGGCTGGGTAGGTTCCGGCGGCTTTGGTGACGCGCCGGTTTGCCAGATGAGCGATATCCAGAAAACAAGTTTCTGGCGCGATGCATAAAGCCCGGTCCAGCCGGGCTTTTATGTCAAAGCAGTCACTGGCCCGGGAAAGACCGTCGCAGCAAGCGATTAAAAGGGAGCGCCTCAACGCTCCCAGCCCCTCTCACAGCGTAAAAATCTTCCCCGGATTCATGATGTTTTTCGGGTCGAGTGCGCGCTTGATGGTGCGCATCATCTCCACCGCGCCGTCGCCGGTCTCGGTCACTAGAAAGTCCATTTTGCCCAGGCCGATTCCGTGCTCGCCGGTGCAGGTGCCTTCCAGCGCCAAGGCGCGGCTCACCAGTTGGTGGTTCAGGGCTTCGGCCACTTGGCGTTCCTCAGGCCTGTTGGGGTCGATCAGGTAGCCAAAGTGGAAATTGCCGTCGCCCACATGGCCGACGAGGAAGTAGGCAATGCCACTGGCATCGGCCTCGGCCACGGATTCGAGCAGGCAGTCGGCCAGCCGTGAAATCGGCACGCAGGTGTCGGTGGAAATCGCGCGGCAGCCGGGCTTGCTCTGGATGGCCGCGAAATAGGCGTTATGCCGGGCGGTCCAGAGCCGGGTGCGCTCTTCGGGCGTGCTGGCCCATTCAAAGGCCTTGCCGCCGTGACCGCTGGCCAGTTCCTGCACCAGCTCGGCCTGCTCTTTCACGCTGTTCGGGGTGCCATGAAACTCCATCAGCAGCATGGGCTCTTCGCGCAGGCCCAGTTTGGAGTGTGCGTTCACCATGCGCACGGCGTTGTGGTCAATCAGTTCCACGCGTGCAATCGGCACGCCCAGCTGGATCACTTCGATCGTGGTGCGCACGGCCGCTTCAATGCTCGGGAAAGAACAGATCGCGGCCGAAATGGCCTCGGGCAGCGGATAGAGCCTGACCGTGATTTCAGTGATCACGCCCAGCGTGCCTTCGCTGCCCACCATGAGGCGCGTGAGGTCGTAGCCGGCCGAGGATTTTTTGGCGCGGGTTCCGGTGCGGATGATGTCGCCGCTGGCGGTGACAACTTCCAGCGCAAGCACGTTCTCGCGCATGGTGCCGTAGCGCACGGCGTTGGTGCCGCTGGCGCGCGTGGCGCTCATGCCGCCAATCGTTGCATCAGCACCTGGATCAATCGGGAAAAACAGGCCGGTGCTTTTGATCTCTTCGTTGAGCTGCTTGCGCGTCACGCCGGCCTGCACGGTCACGGTCAGGTCTTCAGCGTTGATAGCCAGCACCTTGTTCATGCGGCTTACATCGATGCTGATGCCGCCTTGCACGGCCAGCAAATGGCCTTCGAGCGAGGTGCCGACGCCAAAGGGGATGACCGGCACGTTGTATTGGCTCGCCAGCTTCACGGCATCAGCCACGTCGGCCGTGCTTTCGGCAAACACCACGGCGGCGGGCGGTGGGGCGGCAAACGAGGATTCGTCACGGCCGTGCTGCTCGCGCACCACCAGGGCGGTTGAGCAGCGTTCGGCAAAGCGGGCTTTGAGGGCGTCTATCAGCGCCGAGGGCGTTTCGCGCTGGCGGATTTCGGTCAGCAGGTGTTGGGGTAGCGGTGCGTTCATGGGGTCTCCGGATCGAAGGCATAGTTTACGACTTGTGGGCCGTGCCTGCGCCATGGATGCGTCCGGAGCATTGACGTCGGGAGGTGAGGAACTCCAGATCAGAAACCCGCGGCCTGGTTGAACTCGTCGCGCGAGATGAAACTGTCGTGGTCGGTGTCGATCTGCTCGAATCGATGAGCCAAGGCCGGGAAATGCTCGGTTTCCTGGCGGTTCAGCTTGCCATCCCTGTCGGTGTCGGCCCGGTTGAATGCGGCCTCCAGATCTTTGCTGGTGGCCTTGTTGGGGGGAATCGTGCCAGGCGTGCCCGAAGAAGCCATTTGCAGGTGCGGGCTGTTGGGGTTGGCGGGCGAGGCCGCGGAAGCCTGCGCCTGCGCGGCGGTGGCTGCGCCCATGGCCAATGCGGCAAACAGCAGCACGCTGTGGATTTCAAAGTTGGGAATAGAATGTTTTTTCACCGTCGTGGACACAGTCATGCAGATAGCCTTCAAAATTGAATAGGGGCTCATTGCAACGCAGCAAGCCCGGATCTGCCAGCAGTTTTTCAGGGTGTTTCCTCGCTAACATGAGGGCGCACGACGACACATTTCCTTGCCCTGCGTAACGCCCACCCGCGGCTTGACTTCAGCGCACGCACCGTTCTTCACCGTACTTCAAAATCATGGCCAACAGACTTTCACAGATCGCCACCCGCACGGGCGACAACGGCACCACCGGGCTGGGCGACAACACGCGCGTTTCCAAAAGCAACCTGCGGGTTCACGCCATGGGCGATGTCGATGAACTGAACTCGAACATTGGCGTACTGCTCTGCGAGGAGCTGCCAACGGGCGTGCGCGAGTTGCTGGTGGAAGTGCAGCAGCAGCTTTTCAATCTGGGCGGCGAGTTGTCCATCCCGGGCTTTGAGTTGCTCAAACCGGAAGCCGTTGCGCGGCTGGATGCCGCCCTCGAAGAGCACAACGCCCAACTGCCGCGGCTGGCAGAGTTTATTTTGCCGGCCGGCTCCCGTGCCGCCGCACTGGCGCATGTCTGCCGCACCGTGGCGCGCCGCGCCGAACGCGCGGTGGTGGCGCTGGGCCTGGCCGAACCGCTCCACGATGCGCCGCGCCAGTACCTCAACCGCCTGAGTGATTTGCTGTTTGTGCTGTCGCGCGTGCTCAACCGCATGAACGGCGGCGACGACGTGTACTGGAAGAGCGAGCGACTGGCGCGCACTTCACAAGAATAGCTGTCCTTCAGCGCGCAACACCACGCGTTCATGCCAGGAAGGCGTGCCGTGTTGATGAAACGCAGCGTGCCCGTCACCTGGGGATCAGATCACCCCGTGGTCCTTGTCAATCGGTCACTGGTTGCTACTTAAACAATAGCGTCAGGCGCGCCGCAGCCGCCGCTCCAGATTCGCGTCAGGCAGCATGTGTCCAGTCTCGACATAGCGTGCGTGCCAGGACAGCGCCTCGCCCAGTAGGTGCGGCGTGTGCTTGCCCGGCGCGTCGCGCTGGGCGCGTTCGAAGTAGTCAAGCAGGGCAGGGCGGTAATCGGGATGGGCGCATTTTTCGATGATGAGCCGCGCGCGTTGCGTGGGCGAGAGGCCGCGCAGGTCGGCCAGGCCCTGTTCGGTCACGATCACTTCCACGTCGTGCTCGGTGTGGTCCACATGCGAGACCATGGGCACGATGCAGGAGATGGCGCCATCCTTGGCCACCGAAGGCGTCATGAAGAACGACAGGTAGGCGTTGCGCGCAAAGTCGCCCGAGCCGCCAATGCCGTTCATGATGCTTGAGCCCATGATGTGGGTGGAGTTGACGTTGCCATAGAGGTCGGCTTCGATCATCGCGTTCATCGCGATCACGCCCAGGCGGCGAACCACCTGGGGGTGGTTGCTGATCTCCTGCGAGCGCAGCACGATGCGCTTGCTGTAGAAGTCGATGTTCTCGTTGAAATCGGCCAGCGCCTCTGGGCTGAGCGACAGCGCGGTGGCCGACGCCATGCTCAGCTTGCCCGATCGCAGCATGTCCAGCATGCCGTCCTGCAGCACCTCGGTGTAGGCGGTCAGGTTGTTGAACGGGCCATCGTTCAGGCCCGCCAGCACGGCATTGGCGATGTTGCCCACGCCCGACTGCAGCGGCAGCAAGTCGGCAGGCAGGCGGCCGTGCTTCACTTCATGCTGCAGGAACTCGATGAGGTGGCCGGCGATGCGTTGCGAGGTGCCGTCCGGCGCGGCAAAAGCGGAGTTGCGGTCGGGCTGGCTGGTCTGCACCACGGCAACCACCTTGCTCAGGTCGCACGTCAGGTAGGGCTCGCCGATGCGGTCGCCGGGGTTCACCAGCGGAATCGGCAGGCGGTGGGGCGGCAGGCGCGTGCCATAGTAGATGTCGTGCATGCCCTCCAGGCCGGCGTTCTGCAGGGAATTGACTTCCAGGATGATCTTGTCGGCCTGGTCCAGCCAGGTTTTGTTGTTGCCCACCGAGGATGAGGGAATCAGCCGCCCGTCCGGCAGGATGCCAGCGACCTCGACCACGGCCACATCCAGATGGCCCAGAAAGCCGAACCAGGCCAACTGCGCCACATGCGACAGGTGGATGTCGGTGTACTGCATCTGTCCGGCGTTGATCTGCTGGCGCACCGTGGGGTCCGACTGGTAGGGCAGGCGCATCTCGATGCCGTGCACTTTGGCCAGTGCGCCATCGAGCTCGGGCGCTGTGGAGGCGCCGGTCCACAGGCCAATGCGAAACGCCTCGCCTGCGGCGTGCAGGCGCTCAATGCGTTGTGCCAGCGCCTGGGGCACCGCCTTGGGGTAGCCTGCGCCTGTAAAGCCGCTCATGCCGACATTGGCACCGGCGGGAATCAGCGCGGCGGCCGCTTCGGCCGACATGATTTTTGTTTTCAGGGCGGGGTTGCGCACGCGATCGGCAAGGGGCATGAAGGGGCTGGCTCCGGGGGAGGACGACGGCGCAACAGCGCACGACATAAGCCCGGAATTTTAGCAGGCCGACGCTTGGAGACAAGGGTGAACCGTTGTGCCGGCGCTATGGTGCGGGCCGTCAGTTTCCGTCGCAGCGGAACGAGCGTCGGCCCGGCCGCCTAACGCCGCTCCGCCCGGGGTTGCGCCAGCGCCTCGGAATGGACGGAAGGGCGCTATTATTTTTATAGCTGCCTGCGCCCGTCAGTCAATGGCTAAAGCCTGATTTTGTCATTAAATCAGCCGCCCCTTCAGCGAAGCGTCCGCCAGCGGGCGCAAGCGCGCATAGTCCAGCAGCTCGGCCAGGCGAGCGCCTTTGGCTTGCCACTCAAGCACCACGTTTTCCGCCAGCAGCACGTAATGCCAGGGGGCGCCGCCGCGCTGGCCGGCGCTCAGCCCATTGATGCGCTCGCACCAGGCCAGCGCCGCCCGAAGCTTGCGCTGCACGTTGGGATGAATGGTTTGCTGCTGCGCCTTGGTTTCCACCAGATACACCGCGTCGGCAGTGCGTACCAGAAAGTCGGGCGAATAAAACGCGGGCAGGCCGTCATCCTTCACGTAGCGCAGCCGGGCAAAGGTGTGGCGGTTTTCGCTGATCTTGCAAAACGCCTCAATCTGCGTGTCAGCCTGCGCCCAGTGGATCAAGGTGCGCTCCAGCCCGCCGTTGCGGGCGGGCCAGGCCAGCCGGGTGTAGATGCACTTGGACACCTCCACCGAATGGCTCTCGCGCATCATCAGGCGCGGCACTTCGGTCAAATGCCGCAGGTGCACCTCGGTTTGCCCGGTGATGTGCTTTTGCTCGGACTCCAGCAGTGCCACAGCAAACACCTTGGTGATATGGTCCACCACCGGCTGCAGCAGTAGCACGCGCCAGTTCTCACCATCGAGCGGGTTAAAGGTCGTGCCGAACAATTGAGTCCAGATGTAGTCGTCCAGCCAGCCGGTCAGCTCGGCCGTGTTCACCTGCAGGTAGGGCTTGGCCAGGTGCGTTGCCACCTTGTTGCCCTTGGATAGTGGCTCGCTCAGCGCCTGGCTGATGCGCCGCGTCAGGCGCGACAGGTACTCGTTGTAGCCGCCCACGTTCATCACCGCGCCATCCACCCGGTAGTCGCCAAACAGCGTGGCGCTTTGCAGATCTTGCGAAATGAAAGTGTCGCCCTTGCCCAGCAGCCCGGTGAGTTGTTCCACCGTCATGGCCGTGAACGCGGGCAGTGCGGCCAGGTCCAGCGCATGGTGGTCACGCACTTCGTCCGCCTCTTGCAGGATGAATGGGATACCGAAGTCAAACGCCTCGTAACCCGCGCGCAACTCGGCTGCGATCACGTCGCCGGTTGCACTGGTGTCGTCCATGCCGTCACCCGTGGTGCCCGCGAGACCTTCCTTGATCAGCTCGTCATAAAACGACTGAAAAGCCGGGTGCTCCACGATCGACAGCACATCCAGCAAACTGCCTGGCTCCTGACCAGCATTGATGCGCTCGCGGTTCTCGCGTTTCGGTCGGTGTATTCGTCGTCGCGCCACATCAGCCGCAGGCCGCGGCCAATGGTCTGCTCCAGCAAAATCTGGGCTTGCGAACTGCGTAGCGGCACGATCACGCAAATGTTGTTCACATCAAAGCCCTCGCGCAACATCAGCACGCTGACGATGACGCGCGGCGTGGCGTGGTGGTCCACGCTGAACAGTCGTTGGCGCACCGGTGCCCAGTCTTTCTCGCCTAACTCTGCTTTTTTTCCGGAGTCGATCAGCATCACCTCGGCCTCAAGCAGACCTTCCTGCTCCTGCAAAAAGGCGGCGACCAGCGGCGACACGCTGGTGTCCTCGCACACCACCAGCATCTTCGGGTGGCGCGTTGGGTCGAGCCTGGCAAAGTCAGTTTCCAGCTTGCGCAGTTTTTTCAGGCCGGCACGCAGCATCACGCGCTGGCCTTCGCTCAAGGCCGGGTTGCCCTGCTCATCGCGCTCGGCTTTGAACTCCAGCGGCAGCGCGCCAATCTCCTTGCGCCGGTCCAGCACCAGCGACTTGACCAGCCCGGCGCGCATGGCGCTTTTCAAATCAAAGTCCGTGATGATGTGCGGGAAGTACACCTTGCGCTTGGTTTTTCCGGCACCCACGTCGTTGTAAGGCGTGGCTGAAAAATCCACCTGCACAAAGCGTCGGCCCTTGGTTTCGGCAATTTTGGAAAGGCTTCTTTGCCATTCGACCTCGGTGTTTTCGCCCTCGCGCTTGAATTCGTGAATGTGGTGCGCCTCGTCGTTGAACACCATCAGTTCCGGTAAACCGGCCAGAAACTCCAGCACATTGCCCCGTGCATAGCGCCGATCCAGCACGTCCAGGCTGTTGCCGGTGGCGCGGCCGGGGCTGAGCGGCAGCACGGCGTTGATCACCTGCTGCGGCTCCAGCGGTGCGCCCAAGGCTTCCACTTCTTCCACCTCATCGGCGGTGTCGCCTTCATTCAACAGGTGCCAGTTGGTGATGGCGATCATGCCGTTGCCGGTAGCTTTCAGACCAATCTCGTTTTTGTTGCAGACGTTTCCGCGTACGAAAGCAAACACGGCATCGCGGTGAGCATCGGGCATGAACAGGTCGGCAAACCGGGCCATGTCGGAAGTGGCGAAGTCGCGCGAACCGTTGCCGTTTTCAATCAGCTTGCCGCAAAACGCATCCAGCAGCCGCTCGTAAACGATCAACCCCGGCGCCACCACCATGAACTGGCGCGTGAAGCGGGCGTCGTCAATACCTTCAGCCAGCGCGGCCGTCTTGTTGAGCATTTGCCAGATCAGCAGCGCCTGCAGCACCCAGGTTTTGCCGGTGCCAGTGGCCATCTTGAAGCAGTATTTGGGATGCGCATGCTTGGCCTGCGCCACCTCGTTCAGCCGCGTGCCGGTCAGCAGCGCGTCGGGCGCGCAAGCCTTGTACAGGTCCAGCAGCGTCCAGTGCTCATGGTCTTTGCCCAAAACTTCGTGCGCCACGATGGCGTTCAGAATCGCCTGTTTCTGCCCGGCATGAAAGTTTAGCCCGCTGCGTGCCAGCACCATGTCCTCGCCAAACCACCACATCAGCAGCTCGGCGGTGGTGGGTGTCACCAGTTCCAGAATGTCGGCGGCACCGGATTCGAGGCCCAGACAGAGTTGCTGGGTCTTGGTGGTGAGGCCGATGGAGAGCGCGAGTTGGTTGTCTGCCTTGTTACTCATGCGGCCCCCACGGTGCTGACCACTTCCGCCTCAAAGCCGAACACATCGACCACGCGCACGCACACTTTGCGTGGGCCGGGTTTGGCGACGGTTGTGAGCACCGCTTGCGTCACCACGCGCAGCGCATCTTCATCGTTGGCCGTGTTGCCCCGGTAGTCCTGCCAGACCGAGCGGAACACCTTGCCGTCGTAGTCCGGGTCCACTGCCCAGTACTCAATCAGCGCCAGCGGCTCCTGGTTGATCACGGCTTGCAACTTCACGCGGTTGGCATCGTCCAGGTTGATGCCAGCGGCCTCAGCCGCATTGATCAGTTGGCGGAAATAAACTTCCCATGTGCGCCTACGTCAATGCATAGCACGGCCCGCATATCAGCGGCGACCGCTCGCACCGGGGCGTCCGTTGCAAAGCGTGCCACAAAGGGCAGGGGATCGGCGCCTTCGTCGTGCAGGTGGTCCAGATACCAGGTTTGTCGTTGTAGCGATAGGCGGATGGTGTCAAGCAAATCTACGCTGGGGCGCCGCCCACGGTGCGCAGGTCGGGCAGAGGCAAATTTTCAGCGGGTGGCTCAGTCAGAAACAGGTAGCCAAACGGCGCTTGCAGGGCCTGAGCCAGTTTCTGCGCCTGAATGAATGTGGGTTGGCTTTCGCCCGCTTCCCAACGGATCAGTTGGTCTGGCGAAATGCTGGCGGCACGGGCGGCATCGCCCACATCCAGCCCACCACGCTCACGCATCCAGCGCAGGATTCGGGGATTGATGTAGGCCTTGGCAGACATGGCGGGAGTCTAAACCAGGGGCAGATCCCGGGCTTTTCTTTCTGGGTTTGATGTGAGCATGCTTGAGTGAATTATTGAACAAATATAAAATTAAACAATATTTTGTTTGAAATATGATTTAATTAACCCATGTTGCACCGTTACGCCTTTTCCAATTTCCAGTCTTTCCGCGAACGCACCGAGGTGTCCTGGCTGCTGGACCGCAAGGTGCCTGACGCGGTGTGGTCGCGCCAGTCGGGCTCGGGCGACCGGGTGAGCACGGTCATGGCGGTGATTGGCCCTAACGCCAGCGGCAAGACGGCACTGCTCAAGCCGGTGCTGTTTCTGGACTGGTTTTTGCGCCACTCGTTCAGCGCTGAACCTGCCGCACCGCTGCCGTTTCAGCCGCACGCGGCTGCGCCCACCGAGCCGTCGGAGTTTGAGGTGGAGGTCGATTTTGACGGTCGTTTGTGGCGCTACACGCTGCGCTGCACGCCGCAGCGGGTGCTGCACGAAGCCCTGTACGTGAAGCACGAGCGCATGCGCTACGTGTTTGTGCGCGAATGGAACGAAGCGGCGCAGGGCTATGACATCAAGCAGCAGGATTTCGGTTTTGCGCCGTCCGAGGCGCGCAAGGTGCGGCCCAATGCGTCGCTGATCGCCACGGCCGCGCAATACGGCGTGCCGCTGGCGCAGCGCCTGGTGAACAGCAGCGTCTGGAGCAATATTCATCAGTTTGGCCGCATGGTCAATGACTCGAACCAGTTGATGCGTGCGGCTGCGTACTTTGCGGGCGAAGAGGCGCAGCGCCAGCAACTCGTCCGCCTGCTGTCGGCATGGGACCTGGGCTTGAGCGATGTGCAGGTGCGCGAGCTGGAAACGGTGCTGCCCGACGGCAAGAAAGACAAGGTCTGGCTGCCTTTTGGCATTCACAGTGCCGCGAACGGTGCGCAGTTTGAACTGCCGTTCATGCTGGAATCCAGTGGCACACAAGGCGCGCTGGTGTTGCTGCATCGTCTGCTGCCGGTGTTGCAGGCGGGGGGGCTGGCTGTGATTGACGAGTTTGAGAATGACCTGCATCCGCATATGCTGGAGCCCATTCTTGACCTGTTTGCCAACCCGGCGACCAATCCGCATGGAGGCCAATTGTTGTTCACTTGCCATGCCATGGAGGTTCTGAATATCGTGCACAAGGCGCAGGTGATGCTGGTTGAAAAAGACGCGAACAATGAGAGCAGCGCTTGGCGGCTTGACAGCGTGGAGGGCATCCGAAGTGATGATAACTTCTACGCCAAGTACATGGCAGGAGCCTATGGCGCCGTGCCCCAGCTATGAGGCGCAACCCCACAATGCGTCAAGTAGCGCGCACGATATTGCTTGTGGGTGAGGGCGATGCAGAAGTTCAGTTCATGCTTCATTTGAAGGGTTTGTATGTGCAACGTGGCTCGGGCGTTGTGGTGACGATCAAGAACGCGCGTGGCAAAGGGGCTGCGCATGTGGTTGACTTCGCGTTTCGCCAGTCGCGCAATGCGGCATATGACATGAAGGCCACTCTGCTGGATACAGATTCCGACTGGAACGACAAGACCCGTGCGGCTGCCCGCAAGGCCAAGATTCATGTGATGCCTTGCCAGCCCTGCCTTGAAGCGGTGTTGCTGACTGTGCATCGCGCACCGGTTGAAGGGCGGACAACGGCACAACTCAAGCAAGCTTTTTCAGCCCGTTTTGGTTCTGCAGCGTCAGATACATCCATCCTGCGACATTTCAGCCGGGATGTGGTGGACGAAGCCCGATCTCGTATCACCGTCTTGAGTGAACTCTTCAATCTGCTGACAAGGGTCGAAATAGAAACTTGATGGTCGAGGCCCAGTTTTTGGCTTCAATCAGCGTGTTGGCGTCCAGCAGGTAGTTCACTGTTCCAGCTCTCCCGCGAGCAGCCGCAGCTTGCCTGGCTGCACACCAAGGAGGCGTCCGGCATCCCGCAGCAGCAGTCGGCCGCTCAGGGTCTCGGCCAGCACGGCGCGGGCAAAGCGCTTGCTGTTCTTGACGCTGGCATTGCGGTAAAAGTTGCCCCCGCCGCCTGGTTTGTCACGAAAGGCGGCCAGTTCGACCTGGTAGTGCTGCAGGTAGGTGGCGTGGTCCACCAAGCCCAAATCAAGTGCACGCCGCATGATGACGAGGCGGCTGACATGAAAGCGCTGGGCCAGTTCGGCTAGGCGCTCGGGCAGGCTGGCGGTGCTGGCAGTCCACAGAGGGGTGAACACGTCATGCGGGGCCAGAAACTCACCGGCCACGGCGTTGCAGAAAACTTCTTCACGCCGGGCGTTGCCGGGGCTGGCGTTGGATATGCCGCTGCTGCCCACCCATACGTGGGCCAGTTCGTGCATCAGGGTGAACAGGCGTGCGGCCGGGGCGTCGGCGCTGTTGATGAACACGAGGGGGGCCAGAGGGTGGCAGATGGCAAAGCCTCTGAATTCACCTACGTCCAAACGGCGATGGGTGTTGTTGCCCACGATGCCGCTGCGCATGACGAGGATGCCAGCGGCCTCAGCCGCATCGATCAGTTGGCGGAAATAAACTCCCCATGTGCGCTGACCATTTTCTACGTCAATGCCTAGCACGGCCCGCATATCAGCGGCGACCGCTCGCACCGGGGCGTCCGTTGCAAAGCGTGCCACAAAGGGCAGGGGATCGGCGCCTTCGTCGTGCAGGTGGTCCAGATACCATGCCTGCCGTTGCAGCGACAGGCGGATGGTGTCAAGCAAATCTACGCTGGGGCGCGGCACAGGGGCGCCGCCCACGGTGCGCAGGTCGGGCAGAGGCAAATTTTCAGCGGGTGGCTCAGTCAGAAACAGGTAGCCAAACGGCGCGTGCAGGGCCTGAGCCAGTTTTTGCGCTTGAAGGAATGTCGGCTGGCTTTCTCCCGCTTCCCAACGGGCCAGTTGGTCTGGCGAAATGCTGGCGGCGTGGGCGGCGTCACCCACGTCCAGCCCACCGCGCTCACGCATCCAGCGCAAGATGTTGGGATTGATGTGGGCCTTGGCAGACATGACGTGAGTCTAAACCAAGGGTTAATGTAGGACTTCTCTTTCTGGGTTCTTTAAAATACCAAATCCGTTACAGGGAAGTCCAACATGAAAAAAAATTGCTTGACGAAATTTACCCTGGCGAAATCCTGCTGGAGGAGTTCATGAAGCCGCTGGGCATTACGGCCCGGCAACTGGCGGCCGACATGGATGTGCCGCCCAGCCGCATCAGCGATATCGTGAACGGCGCACGCCCCATCACGGCGGATACGGCCCTGCGTCTGGGGTTGTTTTTCAGCATGGAGCCGCGTTACTGGCTGAACCTGCAAACCGAGTACGACATGCGCATCGTGACGCGCGAGAGCTGCGACAAGATCGCACCGCGCATCCGGGTTTTTCAGCCTGTGGCGTCTTGAGATTTCTTGAGTGCTACAAAATAAATAGCTTCTCATGCCCGTCCACCATGGGCTGAAGCCCGATTTGACTACTATCTTGGCGCCAGCACCGCCATCGTGATGCGCGACACGCAGGTCAGCTCCCCGGCGCCGTTGCTGAGCTCGATCTGCCAGACCTGCGTGGTGCGGCCGATGTGAACCGGCCGTGTGATGCCCGTGACCCATCCGCTGGTCGCTCCCCTGAGGTGGTTGGCGTTGATGTCCAGCCCGACAGCGCGATGACCTTCGGGTGCGGCAAACACGGCGCCGCAGGAGCCCAGTGTTTCAGCCAGAACCACCGACACACCGCCGTGCAGCAGTCCGTAAGGCTGGACCGTGCGGTGATCCACCGGCACGCGGGCGCGAATGAAATCATCGCCGACTTCCAGGAACTCAATGCCCAGGTGTTGTGTGGCGGTGTTGGCGCTGATGGCGGTGAGCAGTTCGACGGAGATGGGTTGCTTCCAGACACGCATGGCAATTCCATTGATGTAAACGGCTCCACTATAAGGTAGGCCGCCTACAGCTTGTCGGCAACTTGCCGCGCATGACCGGGCACCCTTCCCAAAAAAGCCGCCCTGAGGTGCGAACGCGCCGACCTGGAGCGCGAGTTGGCGGCAACCAAGGCCGCCCTGGCCCAAGCCGAGGAGCCGCGCCCCTAATTATTGCGGTTGAGCAGCGCGTACAGCAAGATCGCGCCGAAGGTGGCCGTCCCGATGCCGCCCAGCGCGAACTGGCCAAACTTGAGGGTGAAGTCGCCTGTGCCCAGCACCAGCGTGATCGCCGCGACCAGCAGGTTCTTGTTGTCGGAAAAGTTCACCTTGTTGTCGACCCAGATCTTGGCGCCGGCCACCGCAATCAGGCCAAACACCACGATGCTGACGCCGCCCATCACGGGCAGCGGGATGGCCTGAATCAGCGCGCCGAATTTGGGGCTGAACCCCAGCACCACGGCGATCAGGCCCGCCACCACAAACACGGCGGTCGAGTAAATTTTGGTCGCGGCCATCACGCCGATGTTTTCAGCGTAGGTGGTCACCCCGGTGCCGCCTGCGCTGCCCGAGACGATGGTGGCAACGCCGTCGCCGATGAACGCGCGGCCCATGTAGGCGTCTAGGTTTTTGCCGGTCATGGCTGTCACCGCCTTGATGTGGCCGAGGTTTTCGGCCACCAGGATGATGGCCACCGGCGCGATCAGCAGCATGGCATTGGCGCTGAACACTGGCGCAGCAAAGCTGGGTAAGCCGATCCACGCGGCGTTGCTGATGCCCGAGAGGTCCAGCGGTTTTCCCAGCCCCAGTCCATTGGTGAGCACCGCATAAATCACGGTGGCCACGATCAGGCCGACCAGGATCAGCAGGCGCTGCACCATGCCGCGCGTCATCACGGCCACCAGCGCCACGCTGACGAAGGTGACCACCTGCATCCACGAATCAAAGTTGCTCGCCGCCATGTTCTTGATGGGAATGCTGGCCAGATTCAGGCCGATGACGGCGACCACCGCGCCTGTGACCACGGGCGGCATGAGTCGCTCTATCCAGCCGGTGCCCAGGGCCTGCACGATGGCGCCTATCAGGGTGTACGCAACGCCGCAAGCAATAATGCCGCCCAGCGCCACGCCTATATTGGGGTTGGGGCCCTTGCCTGCATAAGCGCTGGCGGCAATCACCACGCCGATGAAAGCAAAGCTGGAGCCCAGGTAGCTGGGCACCTTGCCCCCGGTAATCACAAAAAAGATCAGCGTGCCGACGCCGCTCATCAGGATGGCGATGTTCGGATCAAACCCCATCAGGAGGGGCGCCAGCACCGTCGCGCCAAACATCGCAATCACATGCTGCACACCCATCACGGTGGTGAGCGGCCAGGGCAGGCGTTCGTCAGGCCCGATGACCCCGCCCTGCGGCAACACTGCGCTGTTTTTTTCTTTCCAGTCCAGCATTCCCATCACTCTCTCCTTGTTGTAAGTGGGGCAATGCTAGCAGCCTGCCGGACTGTGGAAACGTGGTCTGTACATCCGGCAAAAAACTGTCCGCGCTGCCGCCTTGTTTTCGCTTTCGACGTCGCAAGCCGGACAGGTATCCTGGACGGACTCAGCCCGGCCCTGCTACGCTAGCGGCATGAAACCTCTTGTCAAATGGGGCGCGGGTGCGCTGGTGGTGCTGGCCGCTGCGGTGATGCTGGCCGGCCAGCGCGGCACGCCGGTGCAAGTGGTGGCGGTGGCGCGTACCGGCATCGTGCAGTCGGTCGTGGCGACCGGGCGGATCAATGCGCCGGCACGCATGGACATCGGCGCCGAAGTTAGCGCCACGGTGCTGGAGGTGCGCGTGCGCGAGGGCGATCGCGTCAAGGCCGGCGACCTGTTGGTCCGCCTGTCGGATGCTGAAGCCCACGCAGCGCTGCAGCAGGCCCGCGCCGCGCTGGCCGAAGCGCGCGGCCGCGCCACTCAGCAGGCCACAGTGGCGGCGCCGGTGGCCGCGCAGGCTGTGGTGCAGGCCCAAGCCGCTTTTACTTCTGCCGAACGCGAACACCAGCGCGCCCGCGATCTGGTGGCGCAGGGTTTCTTTTCCCAGCAAAAGCTCGACGATGCCCAGCGCGCGCTGGACACGGCGCGCAGCGCACTTGAATCGGCCCGCGTGCAGGCGCAGGCCAACCAGGCCAGTGGCGTGGAGCGCGTGCTGGCCGTATCGCGCGTGGACCAGGCCGTGGCAGCGCTGGAGGTGGCGCAAGCGCGCCTGGAGCGCCTGTCCATCACCAGCCCGGTCGATGCCGTCGTGCTCAACCGCACTGCAGAGCCGGGCAGCATGGCCCAGCCCGGCCGCGTGCTGCTGTCCCTCGCCGCGCAGGGCGGTTTGCGCATCGACGCAGGCGTGGACGAAAAGAACCTGCGCCTGCTGTCCCCCGGCATGGCCGCACGGGCCGTCGCCGACGCCTATCCCGGCCAGTCCTTCGATGCCCAGCTCAGCTACATCGCCCCGGCGGTGGACCCGCTGCGCGGTACGGTGGAGGTACGCCTTGCGGTGCCGAAACCGCCGGGCTTTTTGCGGCCCGACATGACCGTGTCGGTTGAGCTGGTGGGCGGCACGAAGAAGGATGCGCTGGTGCTGCCCTCGGGCGCTGTGCGCGATGCTGACCGCGAGGCGCCCTGGGTGCTGGCGCTGCAAGACGGCCGAGCGGTGCGCGTGCCGGTGAAGCTGGGCCTGCGCGGCGTCGGCGCGGTGGAGATTGTGGACGGTCTCAAGGAAGGCGAAGAGGTCATTCCCCAGACCGAAAAAGCCGCCCCCGGCGACCGTGTGCGGCGCGGTCCGAGCGTGGCGCAGGGCAAAGGCATGGAAGTGCCGTCGTTCATTTCGCGCTGAAGCGTCTCCCGGCTGAAAGTCATGTCCTCCGCCCGCCACCGCCCCGCCGTCAGTTCCTGGGCCCGCTGGATGCCTTTCGAGCTGCTGGTGGCCTTGCGCTTTCTGCGCGAGGGCCGCATGCAGAGCGCGCTGATCCTGGCCGGCGTCACCGGCGGCGTGGCCGTCATCATCTTTCTCACGCAGCTCATCAACCAGTTGCAGAGCACCATCATCGACCGCGTCATGGGCTCGCAAGCGCATGTGGTGATCCGCCCGCTCGAAGAAGTCACGCAGCGCGTCGTCACGCCCAGCGCCGGGCGCTCGGTGGCCGCCGTGGTGCAGCCGCGTGAGCAGCGCCTGCGCTCGGTGGACCAGTGGGAGCGCGTGGCGGCGCTGGCCGCTAGCACGCCCGGCGTGCTGGCGGTGTCTCCGGTGGTCAGCGGCCCGGCCTTTGCCGCGCGCGGGGGCAGCAACAAAAGCGTGGTGATGCTGGGCGTGCAGCCCGATGCCTATCGCCGCGTGGTGCGCATGGATGACTACATGACGCGCGGCCGCTTTGACGTGGCCGGCACCGGTGCGCTGATCGGCACCGACCTCGCGCAGGACCTGGGCGTGACGGTGGGCGACAAGCTGCGCGTGACCAGCGCCAGCGGCCGCAGCGAGACGCTGGACATCACCGGCCTGTTTGACATGGGCAACCGCGACCTGAACCGCCGCTGGGTCTTCGTCACGCTCAAGCTCGCGCAGACCCTGCTCGACCTGCCCGGCGGCGTGTCCAACATCGACCTCACGGTGAAAGACCTGTTTGGTGCCAACGAAGTCGCGGACACGCTGCGCGCGCAGACCGGCCTCACGGTGGACAGCTGGATGCAGACCAACTCGGGCCTGCTCAATGCGCTGTCCAACCAGACCGTGTCGAACAACCTGATCCGCAGCTTTGTCGTCATCATCGTCGCCTTGGGCATTTCCAGCGTGCTGGTGGTCAGCGTGGTGCAAAAGCAGCGCGAGATCGGCATCCTGCGCGCCATGGGCGCGGGGCGGCGGCGCATCATGGCGGTGTTTTTGCTGCAGGGTGGACTGGTGGGGCTGGTCGGCTCCATGCTGGGCTCGGCGCTGGCGTACACGCTGCTGGTGGTGTTCTCGCACATCTTCAAGAGCCCGGACGGTAGCCAGATGTTCACCGCGCAGCTTGACCCGATGCTGGTCGTGCTGGCGTCGCTGGTGGCCTGCGGCGTGGGCCTGGCCGCGGCGGTGATTCCGGCGCGCAGTGCCGCGCGCATGGACCCGGTGCAGGCGATTCGCAGCTGAGCTGGCCCATGAACACGGTCCACGCCCCCATCCTGCGCCTGGAGGACATCCACAAGAGCTACAACATCGGAACGCCGGTGGAAACCGAAGTGTTGCACGGCATCACTCTGGCATTGCAGGAGGCCGAGTTTGTCGCGCTCAAGGGCCCCTCGGGTTCGGGCAAGAGCACGCTGCTCAACATCATCGGCTTGCTGGAGCCGCCGACCGCAGGCCTGCTGACGATTGCCGGGAAGCCTGCCCAGTCGCTCGACGACGCGGCGCTCACCGCGCTGCGCGGCGCCACCATCGGCTTCGTGTTCCAGTTCCACCACCTGCTGCCGGCCTTCACCGCGCTTGAAAACGTGCTGCTGCCGTCCATCATTGCGCACGGCACAGCCACGCCCGAGGCCGAAGCCATGGCGCGCGATCTGCTGGCGCGCGTCGGCCTGAAAGGCGCGGAATACAAGCGCCCCGGCGAGCTATCGGGTGGCATGCAGCAGCGCGTGGCGATTGCGCGGGCCCTGTCGCTGCGGCCCCGGCTGATCCTGGCCGACGAGCCCACTGGCAACCTCGACACGGTGTCGGCCGACGAGGTGTTTGGCCTGCTGCGTGAGTTCAACCGCGACCACGGCAGCGCCTGCCTGATCGTCACGCACGACCCGCGCCTGGCCGCGCGCTGCGACCGCATCATCGATCTGGTCGACGGGCGCTTGGTGGCGAGCTGAGCGCCATGTCACATCAGGTCACCTTACGCGGCCGACGCTGCCGATGCGAAAAATTTAAGAAAAAAGTGCCTGTAGCCCAATCATGACGGGCATAAACAGCTATAAAAATAATAGCAACAAGCGGTTTGGGTTAGCGCAGCCCAAGCCGACACTGCCACGACGAAAGAAACCAGCATGAGCGAGACAAAAACACCCCCTCACATTCCCCAGATCCGCCGCTACCAGAACTGGCTGCGCGAGCGGCGCGGCCTGAGCTTCAAGACCTATCACGAACTCTGGCGCTGGTCTGTCACCGACCTCGATGCCTACTGGCAAAGCGTCTGGGACTACTTCGATCTGTACTCGCCCACGCCGCACACCGCGGTGCTGGCGAAGAACGTGATGCCAGGCGCAGTGTGGTTTTCCGGCGCGCAGGCCAACTACGCGCAGCAGGTGTTGCGCCATGTGCAGCCTGCCCATGAAGCGGGTTTTGCCGCCATCATCAGCCGCAACGAGAAGGGCCTCCAACGCGAACTCTCCTGGCCCGAGCTGCGCCGCCAAGTGGCGTCGCTGGCGCTGCACCTGAAAGCGCAGGGTGTGCAGCCGGGCGACCGCGTGGCCGCCTACCTGCCCAACATCCCCGAGACCATGGTGGCGTTTCTGGCCACGGCCAGCCTAGGCGGCGTGTGGAGCCTGTGCGCGCCCGACATGGGAACGAATGCCGTGCTCGACCGCTTCAAACAGATCGCACCCAAGGTGCTGATCGCCTGTGATGGCGTGAGCTACGGCGGGCGCGACTTTGACCGCATGGACGTGGTGGACGAGCTGCGCCAGGCCCTGCCCACGGTGCAGCACATACTCCTGCACGACAACCTCGGCACTGCGGATGGGCCGCAGCATGCTACAAATTCAATAGCTGTCTGTACCCGATTTGCTTGGGCGACAGCCCGAAATGATGCACAAACGGCAGCTTTTGCGCCCCTGTGGCTGCCGTTCGACCACCCGCTGTGGATTGTTTACTCCAGCGGTACCACCGGCCTGCCCAAGCCCATCGTGCACGGCCACGGCGGCACGGTGCTGGTGGCGCTGGCGCTGAAAACCCTGCACAACGACATCGGCTGCAGCTACGACGCCAACAACTTGGGCGAGCGCTTTCACTGGTACAGCTCCACCGGCTGGGTGATGTGGAACGCGCAGATGAGCGGCCTGCTCAACGGCACCACCTGCGTGATCTACGACGGCAACCCCGGCGGCACGAAAGACCAGCCCGACTGGAGTACCCTCTGGCGCTTTGCAGGTGAACTTGGTGTCACCTTCTTAGGCGCTGGCGCCACCTTCTACGCCAACTGCCTCAAGGCCGGTGTCGACCTGTCGCAGTGCGGTGACCTGTCGAAAATTCGCGCCCTCGGAACCACCGGATCGCCGCTCTCGCCCGAGGCGCAAGCCTGGGGCACAGAGCAGTTCCGGCGCATCGCGGGACTGCGAGCCGGGCAGGACATGAGCGCCAACGAACGCAGCGCCGGGCCGCCCCAAGCAAGTTCAGCCCCCCTGGGGGGC